>JAJYFY010000034.1 GCA_021785265.1 Pseudomonadota bacterium | reverse complement strand
CACCACGTCCTCGGGGCGCAGCCCCAGCATATGCAATCCGACCGCGCCGTCGCGGCCATAATCCTCCATTTCCTTGTAGGAAAAGTAGACGCGTTTGTTCACACCCATGCTGGTGCCCGTCGTCTCGAATCCAAAATCGGGACGGGCGCAGAGGAAGTCCTCCACCGGGATGTTGCGCAGATCGTCGGGGGTGGTGAAAAAATCGCCGAGGTCGGCGTGACAGCGGACGCCGCGCGGGTCGATGCCGAACTCCTTGAACTTCCGCCGGTAGAAGGGGGAGCGCTTGCCCAGGTACTGCACCAGAGCGCGCAACTTGGATGTCTGCAAACTGCCGACGATGCCGGGCGTGGGGCTTCGGTTTGGGGGGTGCGGGTTTTTCGGCGACCCGGTGTGTCGGCTGAACCCCGGCCCGAGCCATCGCCTGACGGAAACTCAGACGTTCTTCAGGAGTCGGGGTCAGCGTGGAATCGCGCCTGCTCATCGGGGTCACACCGATCGGTGGAAGAGCACGGGTGGGGATTGTATAGCGGGGAGCGGGTTTTTGCCATGCGGATCCTGTTGACCAATGATGACGGCTGGAATGCGCCAGGCTTGAACCTCCTGGCGGCCTCGCTTCGACCCCAGGCGGAAGTGATCATCGTGGCACCCGACCGGAACCGGAGCGGCGCCAGCAACTCGCTCACCCTCAATGATCCCCTGCGGGTCGAATCGCTGGGCCCGCTCGTCTACTCGATCAATGGGACTCCGACCGATTGTGTTCATCTGGCGCTGACGGGGCTCCTGGACCGCGAACCCGATCTCGTGATCTCGGGAATCAATGATGGGTCCAATTTGGGGGATGACGTTCTTTATTCAGGCACCGTGGCGGCGGCCATGGAGGGACGTTTTCTCGGGCTGCCTGCGATTTCTGTTTCCCTGGTCGATGCTCCCGACCGACGGTATGAGACGGCACTCGAGGTGGTCCGGGTGATTCTGGATCACCTGGAATCCGTGCTCTGGCCTGCGGATACGATTCTCAACGTCAATGTCCCCTCGATTCCCTGGGCCCAGCTGCACGGTTTTCGGGCCACACGGCTCGGTCATCGGCACCGGGCTTCACCTGCAATCCGCGCCCAGGATCCCCGTGGCCGACCGATTTACTGGGTCGGACGGGCCGGACCTGCGGCTGATGCGGGAGAGGGGACCGATTTTCATGCTGTGGCTTCTGGGGCGGTATCCGTGACGCCGCTCGAGATCGACCTGACCCGGCATCCGGCGCTCCCGGCCCTGGCCCAGTGGCTGGACACCCTTCCCCATGACTGACTCGCAGGCGGGAATCGGCATGACCTCGCTCCGTGCCCGGGAACGGCTGGTCCAGCGTCTGCGAGAGAGTGGTATTCATGACGAACGGGTTCTGGCCCAAATCGCTGGCGTGCCCCGACACTGGTTCGTCGATGAAGCTCTTTCCATCCGGGCCTACGAGGATACAGCGTTGCCGATCGGGTATGGACAGACTATTTCGCAGCCGTGGATCGTGGCCCGCATGAGCGAGGTTCTGGTGGCAGAAGGACCGCGCGACCGGGTTCTCGAGGTGGGGACCGGTTCCGGCTACCAGACCGCCATCCTGGCCGGCCTGTTTCGTGAAGTCTATTCGATCGAACGCATCCGCCCGTTGCATGACCGGGCCCGGGAAACCCTGTCTCGGTTGGGCCTTCGCAATGTCCACCTGCATCATGGGGATGGTCTTGAGGGCTGGCCCCGTGCGGGGGGTTGCTCGGCCATGTTGCTCGCGGCTGCCGTGCATCACGTCCCGGATCAACTGCGAAGCCAGCTCAAGGTGGGTGGCCGGCTGGTCGTTCCCAAGATCACGCCCCACGGCCAAATCCTCGTTCTCATCCAGCGGGCGGATGAGGATCACTACCCGGAAACCGATCTCGGGCCGGTCGTTTTTGTCCGCAGCCGGAAAGGGCTCGAATGAGCGGTTTCCGGCCGGGTTCCCGGATGGCGATCCTGCTCGGGCTGATGGGTGGCTTCGTCCTCACGGCCGGATGCGCAAATCTGCTGCGCTGGCCCACTGCGCAGCAGACGGGAACCTACGTGGTGCAGCCCGGAGATACCCTCTATTCGATCGCCTGGCGCTACCGGCTGGATTACCGCCAGGTTGCGAACTGGAACCGAATCGCCCCCCCCTACCTGATCTACCCGGGGGAACGTCTGTTGCTCCGAAAATCAGGGCCGGCTCTGGCCGAATCCTCTCGGCACAGGGCGCTTCCTGCGCCGCTGGCTCAGCACCAGTACGGAGGCTCCTGGGTCTGGCCCGCTGCCGGAACGGTGGTGGGATCCTTCTCGGGTCAGGGTCTCAATGGGAGCGGGATCAATATCTCCGGCCAGGACGGTGAAACCGTGGTTGCCGCGCATGCGGGGCGCGTGGTGTATGCCGGTAGTGGACTTCCAGGTTATGGACGCCTTATCATCATCCGTAACGACCCGGAGTATCTGAGTGCCTATGCATTCAACCAGAAAATCATTGTCCAGGAAGGAATGATCGTGCAGGCCGGACAGCCCATTGCCCGAATGGGGGTGCGGCATGGCCAGGCTCTCCTTCACTTTGAAATTCGCCGGGATGGTCTGCCCATCAATCCCGTGACGCTGCTTCCTCGCCGGTGAGCCCCAAGGACGGTTTTCGGATGAAAAAGGAAGGCCCACTGGATGAGGCTCCCGGCCCGAAGGACGAATCAGAAGGAGACACCCCGGGGGCTCGGGAAGAGGGCTGGTCGGAAGAGGATTCCATGAGCCTGGCCCGACGCTATCTCAACGAAGTCGGATTCCGTCCCCTGCTCACGGTTCAGGAGGAAATCAACCTGAGCCGACGCAGTCGGCAGGGCGATGTGACGGCCCGTCACCGTCTGATCGAGGGCAATCTCCGTCTGGTGATCAAGGTGGCCCTGCGATATGTCGGTCGGGGGACGCCGCTCATGGATCTCATCGAAGAGGGAAACCTGGGGCTCATCCGTGCCGTGGAGGGTTTTGATGCCGAGCGGGGTATCCGTTTTTCGACCTATGCGATGTTCTGGATCCGCCAGAGAATTGAAAAAGCGCTCTTCGAGCAGCGGGGCGATATCCGGATCCCGATCAACCGTGCGCGACAGGCCCACCTGATGCTCCGCACTGAGCAGAAGTTGATCCAGCAGCTCGGGCGCAAGCCGACACTGGAGGAGGTTGCCGTCGAGCTCGGGCAGGAGGCCCAGGAAGTCAGGACGATCCAACGCTATACGCGCCAGCAGACTTCCCTGGATCAGCCGGTTGCCGCGGAAGCGGAGCACAACCTCGCGGATTTCATCGAGGACGATAGCTCGACCGATCCGATCGAGTTTCTGCATCGACTGGGTGTGGAAAATCTCCTCGACCAGTGGATGCAGGAACTGGATCCCCAATCCCGCTCGGTGGTGCAGCGCCGATTCGGGTTTGCCGGGGGCGACAAGGAAACGCTGGATCGGATCGGCCGTTCGATGCGGCTCAACCCGGAGGCGGTGCGTCAGATCCAGATCCGGGCCTTGAACAAGCTCAAGAAGCTCCTCATGCGCGGAGGTTTCTCAGCCGCAGCTCTGCTCGATTGAAGGATCGGGTGGCGCCGTGACCAGGAGCGCGGCTACGACCTGCCGGCCGTCTATGGCCAGGATGTTGTAGGTCCGGCAGGCCGAGGCCGTGGTCATGACTTCGAGGCCGATCCGGCGCGACAGGAGGTGAGCGGCCAGCCGGGCCGGGGGGAAAACCAAGCCGGCTCCACTGCCGATCAGAAGGATTTCCGGTTCCAGGGCGAGCGCGGGTTCCAGCTGCTCCAGCGAGAGGCGTTCGATCCCCTCCACCGGCCATTCTGCTGGGGGCGCCCAGGGAGAGACGATGAGAGGGTGGGTGTGGTGCGTCTCGTTGATGTGGACAAAACCCGCACCATAGCTCCGGATAAGATAATGTACGTCCCTCGCTGGAATATCTTTGTCAATCAGCATGGCCCGAAATTACCCCGAGCCACCCAAGAACACAACCGGGGAGCGTCTTTGTGCCCTGGAGTCCCGGGGCTCCGCCCGTGGGGAGCTTCTAAATTGCCGGGGAAACCCGTGAACTCCACGCGAACGGCCATCCGGCTGGTGCGTCCGACGGGGGGGGACAGCTTGAGTGCCTGGCCCGGAATCGCGCCGGTTCTCGAACGGATCTATCGCGCGCGTGGGATCTCGGACCCCAGTGAACTCGACCTGTCCTTGCAGGCATTGTCTGTCCCGGCATCCCTGCCCGGCGTCTCTCAGGCCGTCACCACCCTGGTGGAGCATCGGAAGGCCTCCGTCCTGGTTGTCGGCGACTACGATACCGACGGAGCCAGTGCCACGGCGCTCGCGGTGCTGGGCCTTCGGGAACTGGGATGGGAGCAGGTCCGCTATCGGGTTCCCAACCGTTTCAAGCATGGTTATGGTCTGACCCCGGCATTGGTTCACGAGATCCTGGAAGATCCACCGTCCCTGTTGTTGACGGTTGACCAGGGGACCACCAGTATCGATGGAATCGAACAGGCTCGTGCGTCGGGCTTGTCTGTGGTCGTGACGGACCATCATCTGGCAGGTGCCCGATTGCCACCCGCATCGGCAATCGTGAACCCCAACCTCCCCGGGTCGAGATTTCCGGCTCGTGGCCTGTCGGGAGTCGGGGTGCTTTTCTACCTCCTGATCGCCTTGCGGGCTGCTCTGCGGGAACGACAGACACTGCCGGATGGAAATATGACTCTGGCGCGGTGGTTGGACCTGGTTGCGCTCGGCACCATGGCGGACCTGGTTCCTTTAGACCGGGACAACCGGATCCTGATTGCGCAGGGCCTGCGGCGGATCCGGGCCGGAGAGTGTCGGCCAGGCATACGGGCACTCCTTGCGGTGTCTCGCCGTGAACCCGACCGGGTGACGGAGGAGGATCTGGCCTTCAGTCTGGCCCCGCGCCTCAACGCGGCGGGGCGACTGGACGAGATGGGTCTCGGCGTGGAGTGTCTCCTGACCGAGGATCCCGCCCAGGCCCTGGAGATGGCCCGCAGACTGGATGACATCAACCATCGACGGCGCGAGCTGCAGGGTGCGACCGAGGAGGAGGCGGCCGGGTTTCTCCGGGATGGGGAGGGGGAGGATCCCGACCAGTTGGCCTGCGTCCTTTACGACCCGGACTGGCATCTTGGGATCCTGGGGCTCATCGCCTCCCGGTTCAAGGAACGGGTTCACCGGCCGGTTTTTGCACTGGCCTTGGGCGAGGATGGCCGGATTCGGGGTTCGGCCCGTTCGATCCCGGGAATCCACATCCGGGATCTCCTGGTCGCTATGGATGCACAAGATCCGACGCTTTTTCATCAGTTCGGCGGGCATGCGATGGCGGCCGGATTGACCTTGGCCCGTGATGTCGGGGTCGAGGACTTCAAGCACCAGTTAGCGGTCGTGCTCGAGCCCTACCGCGCGCTTTGCCTGGGGGATCGGGAGATCCGTACGGACGGTGAACTCGCCGTCGGGGAACTCAACCGGGAGACGGCTGGATTCCTGGATAACGGGGGGCCGTGGGGGAGCGGTTTCCCCAAACCCCTGTTCGACGGCCGGTTCATCCTTGATGCGGTCGACCGGCTGACGGAGCGCCACTTCCGGATTCGTCTCCGGGATCCGCAGGGGGGCGGGGTTTTTGTGGCAGTCGGGTTCCCGCCGATTCCCGAACGGTTTGAGGCAGGCACGGTCAGCCACTATCTTTTTTACCCGACGATCAACCGGTATCGGGGATCCGAGACCTTCGAGCTCCGGATCGTGTCCCAGTTTGATCCGGACCGGGTTGAACTCGTTGAACGTGATAAATTCTAGTTCATGAAATCCCATCGGGGAGGTACCGTGCGTCCGGACTCACTAGAATCACCCAGCCTCAAGGCGCGCCTGCAGGCCATTGAGACCCGTCTCCAGACCCTTCGGAGGTCACTTTGACTACGACTCGTGCAGCGCCCGTCTGGAGGAAATCGGGCGGCTCATGGAAGCGCCCGATTTGTGGAACCACCGCGAGCAGGCTCTCGAACTGGGCCGTGAGCGGTCACGGCTCGAGGCGGTGGTTCAACCCTGTGATGAAATCGACGGGCAGTTTCGAGATTTGTCGGAACTCTGGGACCTGATGCAGGACGCGGAACCGGATCCGGTTCTCCTGGAATCCTGGGTGGGAGATCTGGTTACGCTCGAGAAACGGATCCAATCACTCGAGTTTCAGCGGATGTTTTCCGGGGAAATGGACGAATCCAACGCTTTTCTGGACGTTCAGGCCGGCGCGGGAGGGACCGAAGCCCAGGACTGGGCCCAGATGCTTCTTCGCATGTATCTCCGGTGGGCAGATCGGCACGACTTCCGGACGGAGGTGGTCGAGGAAACCGCCGGTGATGTGGCTGGCATCAAGGGGGCGACCGTGCATGTCGTCGGTCGTTACGCCTATGGCTGGCTCCGGACCGAGACCGGCGTGCACCGGCTGGTCCGCAAGTCTCCGTTTGATTCCGGGAACCGCCGCCACACCTCTTTTGCCGGAGTTTTCGTGTCGCCGGAAGTGGATGACTCGATCGAGATTGATATCAACCCGGCCGATCTCGAGGTGGATACGTTTCGCGCCAGCGGAGCCGGGGGGCAGCATGTGAACCGCACCGAATCCGCGATCCGGATTACTCACCGACCGACCGGGATCGTGGTTACCTGCCAGAGTGATCGCTCCCAGCACAAGAATCGGGCCACGGCCATGAAGCGGTTGCGGGCCAGATTGTACGAGCAGGCCCTGCATGAAAAACAGGAGACGCTCCGTGCCATCGAGGCCGGCAAGAGTGATATCAACTTTGGTAGCCAGATCCGCTCGTATGTCCTCGACCAGTCCCGCATCAAGGATCTGAGAACCGGGGTTGAAGTGGCGACGCCGCAGACCGTGCTGGACGGTGACCTCGACCTTTTTCTGACCGCGAGCTTGCAACAGGGGGGGCAGCCGTGAACACCACGGCCAGCCCGGACGAAGAGGAAAACCGCCTCATCGCCCAGCGACGCGAGAAGCTCGCCGAGAGTCGCCGAGAGGGGTTTGATTACCCCAACCATTTTGTCCGCAATGCCCATGCTGGCGAGCTTGCGGCCCTCTATGGAGACTGGACCCCCGCAACACTCGAGGAGCGGCGGATCCGGGTGGCGGTGGCCGGGCGACTCATGGCTCGCCGACTCATGGGTCGTGCGACCTTTGCCGACCTTCGGGATTTTTCAGGCAGGATCCAGGTCTATGGCCGGAACGGCAGGGAGACGGAGGGTGACCGGAACCCCTTGGACGGCTTCGATATCGGTGACCTCGTCGGTGTCTGCGGTTCGTTGATGAAAACCCGGACCGGAGAACTGACCATCCAGGCCGATACGGTCAGTCTCCTCGCGAAGAACCTGAGACCCCTGCCCGAAAAATATCATGGGCTGGTCGATCCGGAGCAGCGATACCGGCGTCGTTACGTGGATCTCATCATGAATGAGGAGACCCGTCGTGTTTTTCTGCAAAGAAGCCAGATTGTCACTCATCTCAGACGCTACCTGGACAGCCTCGGGTTCCTCGAGGTCGAGACGCCGATGATGCATCCCTTGCCGGGTGGGGCATTGGCGCGACCCTTTGTGACGCATCACCAAGCCCTTGACCTGGATCTTTTTCTCCGGATCGCTCCGGAACTGTATCTCAAGCGGCTTATCGTCGGGGGGTTTGAGCGGGTCTACGAGATCAACCGGAACTTCCGCAACGAGGGGGTTTCCACCCGACATAATCCCGAGTTCACGATGCTGGAACTCTATCAGGCCTATGTCAACGCCAGCGAGATGATGAGGCTCACCGAACAGATGATCCGAAGCGCTGCCGAGCAGGTGGTGGGCCGGCAGCAGGTCGTCGTGGAGAGCCGCGAAATTGATCTGGCTCCGCCCTTTGCCCGGAAGACCATGGTGGAACTGGTGGGCGAATACAATCCCGGCTTCGAGTGCTCGCGGTTCCGCGATGCCGGTTACCTGAGCCAGGTGTTGGCGTCCCGCGGGTTGGCGGTGCCGCCGCTTGTCCAGGAAGCCGGCACGCTGCTCATGGAACTCTTCGAGGCCACGGTCGAACCGCACCTTTTTGATCCCGTCTTTGTGACGGACTACCCGCTTGCGGTTTCTCCTCTGGCCCGCCGCGCGGCAGATCCGTTTTTTGCTGACCGATTTGAACTCTATATCGGGGGTCGTGAACTGGCCAACGGTTTTTCGGAACTCAACGACCCGGAAGACCAGGCTGACCGTTTCCGTGCCCAGCTTCGGGAACGTGAGGCGGGGCAGGACGAGGCCATGCACTTCGACCAGGATTACATCGAAGCCCTGGAATACGGCATGCCTCCGACGGGAGGCCTCGGGGTGGGCATCGACCGACTGGTCATGCTGCTGACTGGCCGGTCTTCGATTCGTGAGGTCCTGCTTTTCCCCCTGCTCAAGCCGGTCTGAAGGCCCGCAAGACCCGGGTTCCGGATTCGGAGAGGATCCGGGCCAGTCCCTCTTCGCTGACCACGGCCTGGGTCCAGGTGCCCGTCTCCGGCCAGGAAAGGCTGTCCAGCACGGTGCCTAGGGGATCGCCGGAACCACAGACCGTGAGCGGGGTGCCGGGTGGGTGGACCGTCGGAGTCTCCAGGAGGACGAGTAGTCTTTTGATGCGCCCTCGATATTCGGTTCGCGCGATCACCTCTTGCCCTGGGTAGCATCCCTTGCGCAGCGAGACGGCTCCGATCCCCGTCAGGTGGAGGGCGTGCGGGACGAATTGCCCGCTGGTGGCCGCGAGGATGCGGGGGATGCCGATCCAGAAGTCGATCCCTCGCCACAAGGAGTCGGGCACCGTGTGGGAGGGGGGTTTAACCGGAGGTCCGCATGCGAGATAGCGGGGGAGAGCAGACGCATGGGGATCCAGACCAAGAAGTGAATAGTCGGGCGGCAGGGAGGGGAGGTTTTCTTCCGACTCCGGCATCCGCCAGCCGCCCACAACCCGCCCGGGATCTCCGAGTTCAAGATGGACCCGGCTACGCAGGATGTATCGCTGAAGTGCGTCGCGTACCCGGGAGGCGAGGTCGTTTTCCATGAGGAGAATCACGGCATCCGGATGAGATGCGATACGGAACAGCGCGATCACCCGGCCTTGGGCCTGGCACAGGGCAGCCCAGGAAAATCGGGGATCGGGGCCCGGTTCCGGAACCTCCTGCGTCAGCAGACGATTCAAAAAATCGACGCGATCCTCTCCTCTCACCCAGAGCGGGACGAGCGTCAGCGGCCTGAGGCAGTCGGCCTGCGCCCGGAGTGGCGATTCCAGTTCTGCAGGCCAGTTCACATCGGTTTCCGAACAGCAACTGAGACACTGGGCATAAAGGAGGACCCGGATTTCCCGCGGCCATTATCGATCCTCGCGGGATCGGATACAATAAACATGTGAAAGCCCCACTCCACAACAACCTTCCCCAACCGGATGGAACCGGTGCGAATCAAGCTGCCGGGGGGGGCGGGGCGCTGCCGGGCACACCGGACTCTCCCGCTTCTCCAGAAGTTTCCCCCAATCTGAGCGCCCCCAAGGAACAAGGGGGGCCGAAGGGGTTGGAGCCGACCCGCTATGGGGATTGGGAACGGGGTGGTCGCTGTATCGATTTCTAGCCAGACCTCAGAGGAGACCCGATGACTTCTCCTGATCGTCCCTTGTCCCCCCATTTGCAGATTTACCGTTGGCAGATCACCTCGGTCCTCTCCATTCTGCATCGCCTGACCGGGCTCTGGCTGGGTGTGGGCTTACTGGCCCTTTCCGTGGCGATCTGGCTGGTGGCCCCCGCTCCGGCTGCTTATCGCAGCTACGCGCATTTTCTGACCTCGCCGCTTGGGTTGATCCTCCTCGTCAGCTGGAGTTTCTGCTTTTTCTACCACTTGCTGAACGGAATCCGGCATCTTTTCTGGGATCTGGGGCATGGGTTCGCGATTGTCGACTTCTACCGGTCCGGGTGGTTGGTCGTCGTCGGTAGCCTGCTGCTGGTTCTCGTGGTGTGGGGCTTCGTGCTCTACTGAACTGAAGGAGATTCAGACGATGGTCGAGACACGTTCACCCGCTAAGCAGGCAGTCGGTCTGGGTTCTGCCCGACGGGGCTCCGGGGACTGGTTGGCGCAACGACTCACGGCCCTGGCCCTGGTCCCTCTTCTCTGCTGGTTCGTCTGGGGACTCTTTGGACATCTCCTGGCGGGACGTGGCGCCATGATGCGGTGGCTGGCGGCGCCGGCGGTCGGAATTTTCGCATCTCTGGCGCTGGGCGTGGCCTGCTATCACGCCTACCTCGGTTTCCGAGTGGTGGTTGAAGATTATGTCCATGCCCCAGTTTCACGTGGGTTTCTTCTGATCGCCCTCCGCTTCGTGTTTTTTGCGGTCGCTTTTGCCGATGTTTTCATGATTCTTCGGCTGTCCTTGAGGATTTCCTGATGGCTCGAGCCTATCCCTTGATCGAACACGAATATGACGTCTTGGTGGTCGGGGCCGGAGGGTCGGGGTTGCGGGCCTGTGTCGGGCTGGCGGAAGCGGGACTCAAAACAGCCTGCCTGACCAAGGTCTTCCCGACGCGCAGCCATACGGTGGCGGCCCAGGGCGGAATCAGCGCGGCGCTCGGCAACATGGGAGAGGATCACTGGAGCTGGCACATGTACGATACGGTCAAGGGATCAGACTGGCTTGGGGATCAGGACGCCATCGAGTATATGTGTCGGGAAGCCATCCCGTCCGTCATCGAACTTGAACATTACGGCTTGCCATTTTCACGCCTCGAAAACGGGAAGATTTTTCAGCGGGCCTTTGGCGGAATGACCACCCGCTTTGGGGAAGGGACCGCCCAGCGGACGTGTGCGGCGGCCGACCGCACCGGGCATGCCATGCTGCATACCTTGTACCAGCAGGCAATCCGGCATGGAGTCGAGTTTGCCATCGAGTATTACGCCATCGATCTCCTGGCGGATGCGGAGGGCGTATCCGGTGCACTGGCTTGGGACCTGTCCACTGGAGCCTTGCACCTGTTTCGGGCACAGACGACCATCCTGGCCACCGGCGGCTATGGCCGCGCTTATTTCTCCTGCACCTCGGCCCATACCTGTACCGGCGACGGGAACGGTATGGTGGCCCGGGCCGGGTACCCCTTACAGGATATGGAGTTTGTCCAGTTTCACCCGACCGGGATTTATGGTGCAGGATGCCTGATCACCGAAGGGGCACGCGGCGAGGGCGGCTACCTGACCAATGCCCAGGGTGAGCGTTTCATGGAGCGCTATGCTCCCCATGCCAAGGATCTCGCATCCCGGGACGTCGTCTCGCGGGCGATCACCATCGAGATCCGGGAAGGTCGCGGGGTGGGATCCCACCAGGATCATGTGGATTTGCATCTCGAGCACCTGGATGCAGAAATCCTTCATCACCACCTGCCTGGGATTACGGAGACCGCGCGAATCTTTGCCGGGGTCGATGCCAGCCGGGAACCGATCCCGGTCTTGCCGACTGTCCACTACAACATGGGGGGAGTGCCAACCGATTTGCATGCACAGGCACTGACCCAGGATGCCGAGGGACATCTGCTTCCCATCCCCGGACTCATGGCGGTCGGGGAAACCGCCTGTGTTTCCGTGCATGGCGCAAACCGGCTGGGCTCCAACTCCCTTTTGGACCTCATGGTTTTTGGTCGTGCCGCGGCACTTCACTGCCAAGGCACTCTGGTTCGTGGGCGAAGGCTCCGTCCCCTTGCAGCCGAAACCATCGACAGCGTACTGGACCGGTTTGACCGTCTTCGTCATGCCCAAGGATCCGAACCCACGGCCCGTCTGCGCGAGCGCATGCAGAAAACCATGCAAACCGAAGCTTCGGTTTTCAGGACCGGGGAAACCCTGAGCCAGGCCCGCAAGGCCCTGACCGAAATCTGGGAGGCGACGGCGGATCTCGGGATCCAGGATCATTCCCTCGTCTGGAACTCGGATTTGGCCGAAACCCTAGAGTTCGAGAATCTCCTAGCCTGTGCCCTCACGACAGTGACGGGAGCCCTCACGAGAACCGAATCTCGGGGCAGCCACGCCCGTGAGGATTTTCCCGAACGGAACGACCAGGAGTGGCTCAAGCATTCCTTGATCTGGCTGGACCGGAAGGGCCAGACGCGGGTGGCCACCCGTCCGGTCAACCTCAAGCCACTCACCGGAGAAGTCAGCTCGATTCCCCCGAAACCCCGGGTGTACTGATTCACTCGTCTGACGGAGAACGTTGATGCCCCAATTTCGCCTGCCTGCCAACTCCAGGGTTCAGCCCGGTAGGGATCATCCGGTTGAACGACCTCCCGCCCGGCCCTGCGAACTCCGTATCTACCGTTATGATCCCGATACGCCCAATGCCGCGCCCCGCTTGGACCGGTATGAAATCGACCTGGATGACTGCGGGCCCATGGTCTTGGATGCGCTCATCAAGATCAAGAATGAGATCGATCCGACCTTAACCTTTCGCCGCTCCTGCCGGGAGGGCGTTTGCGGTTCCTGTGCCATGAACATCCAGGGCACCAATACCTTGGCCTGCACCCGGGCGATGTCCGATCTGGGTCCCCGGATTGCAATCTATCCCTTACCGCACATGCCGGTCATCAAGGACCTGGTTTCCGACCTGAGCCATTTTTATGCGCAGTACACCTCCATCGAACCGTGGCTCAAGACCCGGGGACAGGCGGGCGACCGCGAGCGCCTGCAGTCCCCCGAAGATCGGGCCCGGCTCGACCAGGTTTACGAGTGCATTCTCTGTGCCTGTTGCTCCACGGCCTGCCCCAGCTACTGGTGGAACAGCGACCGCTACCTGGGCCCGGCTGTGCTCCTCCAGGCCTACCGCTGGCTGGTGGACAGTCGCGATGAAGCGACGGGTGAGCGGCTGGACCAGCTGGAGGACCCCTTCCGGCTGTATCGCTGCCATACCATTTTGAACTGCACCAATACCTGTCCCAAAGGCCTCAATCCCGCGGCGGCCATCGCCGAAATCAAGCGCCTGATGGTCGAGCGTGGCTCATGAAAACCGGATGAGGATCCGTCGGTTGCGCTGGCAATGCCGGCGCGGCCGACGTGAACTGGACCTGATCCTCACCCGTTACCTTGATGGTCGTTTTGCATCGGCACCCGCCGAGGAGCAGGAGGCCTTCGAGAAACTTTTGGAAATGCCGGACCCCGTCCTCTGGAATTTCCTGTTGATGGAAGGATCGGCTGCGCTCGATCCCGCGGAGGCGCGCGTGCTCGCGGACTTGAGGACGTCTCGAGACAGCTAGGCGACTCTTCATAGAACGGCCGGTTTACCGCCGTCCTGCCGGGTCCCGTGAACCGTCGCCTCGGGCGCCGATGATTTTAGGAGCTTAGGCTTTCCAGGGAGAGGACGACTTTTCCCCGGACTCCGCCGGTTTCAATGCGCCCGTGGGCTTCATCGGTTCTTTCGATCGGGTAGACGGAATCGACGACCGGTTTGAGCAGTCCGGCCCCCACCATGCGTGCGATTTTTTCCATGAGGGATCCGGAACGGGTCGCACGGATCAGATGGAGGTCAATATTTTTCTGGTAAGCCCGCCTGAGCGGCGTCTCACTGGCCGTGATGCTCAGGATCCGTCCACGGGGTTTGACCAACTCGAGGTTTTGGGCGAAAACCGGCCCCCCCACCGTGTCGAGAATGGTATCGACGGAATCGGCGCCGATAATCTTGCGGACGGCATCGACCACATTTTCGACACGGTAGTCGATCGCGACATCCGCTCCCAGCCGGACCACGAGGTCCACGTTACTCTTCCGGCAGGTGGTGATGACCCGTGCGCCGGCTGCCTTGGCCATCTGAATGGCCGCGGAACCGACACCGCCCGAACCGGCATGGATCAGGACGGTATCCCCAATCTCGATGTGCCCCCGTTCAAACAGTGCCTGCCAGGCGGTCGAGGCCGCGAGGGGTAGGCTCGCGGCTTCCACAAAACTCAGGTTCCCGGGTTTGTAGGCAACCAGAGTTTCTGGAACCACATGGTATTCCGCATAAGTTCCCGGAGTCATTTGCGAGATTTCTGCAGCGTAGAAAACCTCGTCACCTTTCCGGAACCGGGTCACTCCGATTCCGGTCTCTTCCACCACGCCCGCCGCATCGGCACCGATGATCGCGGGGGGGCGAATGTCGGTCCACGCCCCATTAAGCCGGATCTTGTAGTCGATGGGGTTGACGGATGCCGCCATGACCCGGACGAGCAGTGATCCGGGACCGGGTTTGGGGCGAGGCTGGAGGCGATAGGTCAGCGATTCCGGTCCGCCAAAAGCGTCCAAGACCACGGCATGCATCTGAAGATTGGTGCGGAGACTAAAGGTCATGGAGTTTTTCCCTGATTGACTCGAATACTCCCCACCGGTTTAAACCCCGTCAGTACGGTTGCGGTTCAGGCCCCGAAGCCACGGGCAAACCTTGCTGTGCCCAAGCCAGGGTTCCTCCCTGGACGTGGACGACGTTGGGCAGATGTTCAAAAACCTGTTCACAGGCATTCATGGCCCGACGACCCGAGTGGCACAGCACATAGATCGGTGCCTCCGGCGGGCAGGCGTGCTGTTTGAGCTTTTCCCTGAGGTTCGGTACGGTGAGCTCATCTAGAGGAATCAGAAGCGCCCCGACCGCATGAATTCTTTCATACTCTTCCGTCGTGCGGACATCGAGCAGTGTGATCGACTCGCCGGATTCGATCCGCTGCTCAAGCTCATCAATGGAAATCGAAGGAATCTGGTCCATGGCTGGCCCGAGTCGTTGGAGGTCTCGTACATGATACGACAGGAACCCGTCCCGGGGCAGCCCCCCGCCGGCCGCAATCCCGTAAAATCACGGAATCCCGTTTCCATGACTATGGCCAGCGCTCATGTCACAATTTGTGATTGATTATCCGGACATCCAATGTGCCCGCGCGCGCATCCGCCACCACGGTCTCGAACCGACCCCGATCCATCGATGGTATGCCTTTGAAGAGCGGTCCGGCAAGCGTGGTCTCCGCGTGTATGTCAAGTGTGAGAACCTGACGCCCATTGGGGCATTCAAGATCCGCGGGGCCCTCAATGCCGTCATGAGCCTGACGGAAGCAGAGGCGCGTTATGGAGTCGCCACTCATTCTTCCGGAAACCATGGAACCGCCGTGGCCTATGCCGCACGAGCCCGGGGTATCCCCGCAACCGTTGTCGTTCCTGAAAATGCCTCGCCGCAAAAAATGGATCTGATCCGCCATTACGGGGCTGAACTCGTGACCTGTGAACCAACCCAAAAGGGCCGTGAGGAAGCATTGGCCCGCCTGGTTCAGGAACGGGGGCGGGTCGCGATTCACCCCTACGACCATCCGGCCGTGATGGCCGGTCAGGGAACGGTCGCGGACGAATTCCTGGATGACATCCCGGATCTCGATTGGTTGTTCGTGCCGATCGGCGGAGGAGGGTTGATC
>JAJYFY010000104.1 GCA_021785265.1 Pseudomonadota bacterium | reverse complement strand
CGCCGCTTCGTCGAGAAGGAAGCGCTGGCCCTCGGTCTCACCGGCTGGGTGCGCAATACCCCGGATGGGCGGGTGGAAGTCCTGGCCGCGGGACCCGAGGCCGAACTCGGACGATTGGCGGAACGTCTCCGCCAGGGTCCGAGAGGGGCCCGCGTCTTTGAAATGAGCTCGGAGAGCCTGGAGTCCGCTCCGCCTTCCGGACCCTTTCGTATCAGCCGCGATCTTTAAAAAATCCTCAGGAAATCACCGGCGGACCTTCACGAGATGCTCCATCCGCCAGAGCGTGCTACCCTCTAGCTTCTAGCTTCGGCTAGACAGGCGGTTCCGGGGGGGCTCCGCCGGGAGGTTTGTGATGCCGAGCGGGTCGCGGATGGGTGCCGGGCTGATGGGAGTGGGGCTCATGCTCCTCCTGCTTTCGGGATGCGGGGGCGAAGCGGGTCTACCCGGCTGGCTTGAAGCGTTACCCTCCGTCCGGAGCTTCCCGATCCGGAGCGGCCGCATCCTCTCCGCCCATCCGCCCTATCGGGTGCGTTGGAAAATCGAGCTCAAGGGCCGCCGCTACCGCGGGACCACGCCACTCCGTCTGCTCGAGTCACGGCTCGTGAGCCAGGGGCACTACCGGAGCTGGCGCTGGCGGGTCGAGGCGCCGCCCCCGATCGTCCATTCCTGGATGCTCTGGCAGCGGGATGCGCCCCGCCTCGGCTTCGTGGCGAAGGGGGGCGGACGCCGGGTGGCCTACGGCTGGAAAGAGGGCTTTCGCCGTCTCTACGCACTGGTCGGCCGTCTCGAAGGGCAGACCCCGACTCCCGCGCGCATAACCCTCATCCTCGTGCCCTGGCAGGAGTCTCTCAAGCTCCACCTCGACGTCACGGGTCGCAAGGCCATCCCCATAGTCACCGCGACCTGGTATCCGACCTCCCTGCGCCAGTCCCGGCTTTTCCAGAAGGTCCGTTTCCATGCCCTCCGTGCCGCCCTGGCGGATGTCGGGGCCGATCTCGAAATCGTCGCCGAGGCCACCCGGGCGCCTCCCGGGATCCCGGCGGACCGCGAGGCCGCCGACCGCCGTCTCGAAAATGCAGATTGCTGGCAGACGGCCATCCGGATCGGCTTGGCGGCCGGAACCCCCGGCCGTTTCGCCACCACCGGCGTCGAGTTGGCCCAAACCCTGGATCAGCCGTCGATCCATTCCTTCCTCGGAGAGCTGGCCGAGGCCGAGCGCGACAATCCTTCGGATCGCCATGTGGCTGCCCTGAGATCCGATCTCCGGGTACTCCATCGGCTTTCCGCCACCCTCGTCCGGGAGCATCTGCGCTGGCCGGTTCATGGGCGGGACCAGGCGGCCATCGACACGCTCATCCGCTCCTGTGCAAAGTGGACCCGGCCGGGAGGTCGGGACGGTTCCGGAAGCACTCCGGTTCGGGTAAAATAGCGGACGGGTTTGATTCCGATCGATCCATCGGGTATCGTGCTCCGGGGGAGATGCCATCCGGCGCGAAAGTGGCGGAACTGGTAGACGCGCTGGTTTTAGGTACCAGTGGGGAAATCCCGTGAGAGTTCGAGTCTCTCCTTTCGCACCATGATGATCCGGCGTTCCGGCAGGGGAACGGGCCGGGCGGGGGTCAGCAGATGTCTGTGGCAGTTCAATCGGGAGACGGGCTGGTCCGCCAGATGACCTTCGTCCTGGAAGCTCAGGAGCTGGATTCGCGTGTCGATGAACGGCTCCGGAAACTTTCGGGCAAGAGCCGGATCCGGGGCTTCCGTCCGGGCAAGGCGCCCCTGGCCGTGGTCCGACAGCATTACGGTTCCGAGATCCGGCAGGAAGTCCTGCGCGACCTGATCGAGCGCCGGTATTGGGATTCCGTCGCGGCCCAGTCCCTGCGTCCGGCCTCAGCGCCCGCCTTCAACGTGCCTCCGGCCGCACCCGGCCAGCCCGTCACCGTCACCGCGGTCTTCGAAGTCATGCCCGAGTTCCGGGTGAAGGGGCATGAAGGCATCCCGCTCCGGCGGCCCCGGGTGGAAATGACCCAGCAGGATGAGGAAGGGGTGATCACCCGGCTGAGGCGGCAGCGGGCACATTGGCACCCGGTGGAACGGGAAGCCCGGATCGGGGATCGGGTCCGGATCGACTACGAGGCCGAGTTGAGTGACGGCTCGGCGTTTCCCGGCAGTACCGGGCGTGGGGTTTTTGTCGAGCTCGGAGCCGGACGGGAGGTCCCGGGCTTCGAGGAGGCACTCCGGGGAATTCGCAAGGACGAGGAGCGACGTTTCAGTCTCAGCTTTCCCGCCGATTACGGGCAGGAGAAGCTGGCCGGACGGGAGGTCCGCTTTACGGTCAAGGCCGGCGAGGTGGGGGAACTCCATCTGCCGGAAGTGGACGAGGTGTTCTGCCAGAGTTTTGGAACCGCGGGGGTGGAGGAGTGGGAGCGGGAAGTCCGCGAGAGCATGAAGCACGAGCTGGATGAGGCCATCCGGCAACGGTTGCACCAGGCGATCGATGAGCATCTCGTCACGGAGAATCCGATCGAGCTGCCACGCGCGCTTGTCGAGCAGGAGATCCGGGACATCCACCGGAGCACGCTTCGTCAGCTCGGCCTCGAGGTGACGGAGGAGATTCCGGACTCACTCCGGACCCGTTATGAAAGCGCGGCACGCCGTCGTGTGACCCTGTCTTTGGTTTACCGCGAGCTCATCCGCGAACTGGCACTCGCCCCCGAGCCCACCCGTGTGGAAGCCCTTCTGGACACGCTGGCCCGGGAGAACGGACAGACCGGGAAACTGCCCGGCGATTTTCGCACCCGCCCGGAAATCCGCGCCGATGTCGAGCGGTTGGCTCTCGAGGAACAGCTCGTGGACTGGTTGATTGACCGGGCGAAGATTGAAGAGGTGCCGGAGACCTTCACCCAGGTGATGGGCCTCGAATCCCCTGACCCCGCCGCCCCCTCTTCGGAGTCTTCCGCATGACGTCTTCCACCCCCCTCACCGCCAGCCGCGGATCCGATACGGCCCTCGGCCTCAACCTGGTCCCGATGGTGATCGAACAGACGGCTCGGGGCGAACGGGCCTACGACATCTATTCCCGCCTGCTCAAGGAGCGCGTGGTGTTCATCGTGGGACCCGTCGAGGACCAGGTGGCCAACCTCGTGGTGGCCCAGCTGCTTTTTCTCGAATCCGAGAACGCCGACAAGGACATCAGCCTCTACATCAACTCGCCCGGCGGATCGGTCACGGCCGGACTCGCCATTTACGACACCATGCAGTTCATCAAGCCGGATGTGAGCACGATCTGCATCGGGCAGGCTGCCAGCATGGGTGCCGTGCTGTTGGGCGGAGGGGCCCACGGCAAGCGCTTCTGCCTGCCACACTCCCGCGTCATGATTCACCAGCCGTGGGGGGGGTTCCAGGGCCAGGTGTCGGATATCGATATCCATGCCCGTGAGTTTCTGTTTTTACGACAGAAATTGAACGAAATCCTGGCCCACCATACCGGAAAATCGGTCGAACAGGTGGCGCGGGATACAGAGCGTGATAACTTTATGGGTGGGCAGGAGGCCATTGAATATGGTTTACTGGATGCGGTTTTGGAGCACCGGAACTCCAAGCCCGCCTGACGGGTCCCACCAGCGGGTCCCTGTGATTCAAGAGGAGGAGCCGACTCCATGACTGATTCCGACGGCCGGAAAGACAACGACGGGCATCCGCTGTACTGCTCGTTTTGCGGCAAGAGCCAGCATGAGGTCGTGAAACTCATCGCCGGACCGGGTGTCTATATCTGCGATGAATGCGTCGAACTGTGCAAGGACATCATCCGGGAAGAGATCCAGGAGCAGTCCGAGCGGGTCAGCGAGAAACTGCCCAAGCCGCAGGAGATCAAGGCCGTCCTCGACCAGTATGTCATCGGGCAGGAATATGCCAAAAAAATCCTGTCGGTTGCGGTCTACAACCACTACAAGCGCCTGGAGCACGGCTCGCAACGGGAAGAGGTGGAACTCGCCAAAAGCAACATCCTCCTGATCGGCCCGACCGGGTCGGGCAAGACCCTCCTCGCGGAGACCTTGGCCCGCCTGCTTCACGTCCCCTTCACCATTGCCGACGCGACCACGCTGACCGAGGCCGGCTACGTCGGCGAAGATGTCGAGAACATCATCCAGAAACTGCTCCAGAAGTGTGATTACGACATCGAACGGGCTCAGACCGGGATCGTCTACATCGACGAGATCGACAAGATTTCGAGAAAATCGGAG
>JAJYFY010000103.1 GCA_021785265.1 Pseudomonadota bacterium | reverse complement strand
AGGGTTCATCGAGAAAGTCGAGACAGGCCATCGACTCGGGGCCACGGTCGATCAGGTCACCCACCGACAACAAGCGATCCCGCGTAGCGTCGAACTGAACGCGGTTCAACAGCCGCTCCAGGGTATTGCGGCACCCATGCACATCGCTCAGGACGAAATCGCGACCCTTGCGATTGGCCGGCAGGCGCTGGACGACGATACTCGGGGGTTCGTTCGGGGACACCGGGGGACAAGCTCACGGTCCAGACCGTGAGCTTACCTGAATCGCAAAAACCCCGCCGCCCGTGCAACGGGTCCGCACGCGAGGGTCGCCGCGACCTGGCATCCGGCGTAAAGAAGGCCCGAAGAGTAAACGACCGCCTGCCAGAGGCCGTGTCAGGCTGGGGTGAAGCGCTTCACGCCAGCGCGGTTAGCCGCGCGGCGCAGATCCGCATCGAGCGTCGCCAGCGGCAGCATCGTGCGCAGCGCGAGCTCTAGATACGAGGCATCATAAGAAGACAGCCGATAGCGGCGCGCAAGATCGAGCGTCTCATGCAGCGTCTTTGCACACGTGGTGGGATCCGTGAGGATCGGTGCCGCGTCGAGGCTGGTCAGAAACGCCTGGCTGCGACTCTCGAGTAAATCGCCGCGGAACTCGCATTTGGCGATGACGTTGGCAATCTCCAGGCCCCAGGTAACGGGCACGTGCGCCGCGGCGTCCGGGTGGGTGAGCGTATCGAAGACTGCCACGGCGTACTGCTGTCCCGGGCCGGCGTCCTCCAGCAGCCAG
Source organism: Pseudomonadota bacterium (assembly GCA_021785265.1). GTDB lineage: Bacteria > Pseudomonadota > Gammaproteobacteria > JAKAQQ01 > JAKAQQ01 > JAJZIH01. Next base: position 3,481 of record JAJYFY010000103.1, on the reverse strand, counting down.
CTCAACGCGACCGAGGCGTCGAGGACGAACTTCACTCGCGCCCTTCCTCGATCAATGCCCTGATATCGACCTTTCGGCGCATGGGATGAGTGCGCCGGTAGGTCTGAAACGAGTCGATCGCAGCCTTGGCGTCCACGCGCGGCGCCGTGACCGGCGGACCGAGCTCGGCGACCGGCTTGCCGCGGTGGGTGATCGTGAAGCGTTTACCGGCCTGCACCTGGCGCAGCAGCTCCGGCAAGGTCGTCTTTGCCTCGTAGGCACCGATCTCACTCCCCATGGGCCTAACCTCAGATAAACCAGTCTATAGACCAGTTTAGCAAATTCCGGGCGGCGCACGGACCCATGGGTTCGCCGTCTATCCCTCCCTCGCGTGCGAGGAATACTCCCCCTCGGGGTAAGTTCCGAAACATCACGATCCTCTGGACAAATCAATGGCTTGCAGGTTTCATAGGTCGGTTTCATAATTGGAGCCGGTTTTATCCCTCGGACGACGACACCCCCATGAGCAACGTCACCCGCCTGCCCCCAGCGGGCAAGAAAGTCCTCGTTCAAGCGGATATCCCCGCGAGTCAGCTCGATGAGTTCAACCGCACGGTTGCGGCGATCGCCGCCGGCGAGCGACCGCGATAGAATCGAACCGACGCCCGGAACCGTCCTCAGGAGGGTTTGCCCATGTCCCGTTTTCACTTCCGCCTCGCCACGCTCGCTTTTTTGGGCTTGTGTCTGGCCCCGGCAGTCCAAGCCATGCCGCAGAGTCTCTACCAAGGCCTTCACTGGCGTTTCATCGGCCCCTACCGGGGCGGGCGCGTACTCGCCGTTTCGGGTGTCCCCGACGAACCCGAAACCTACTATTTCGGCTCCGTGGATGGAGGAATCTTCAAGACAACCGATGGCGGAACCGTCTGGCACCCCCTTTTCCAGCACGAGCCCGTCTCCTCGATCGGCGCCCTCGCGGTGGCCCCGTCCGATCCCCGGATTCTCTATGTGGGAACCGGTGAGGCGGACATGCGCTCCGATCTCTCGACCGGAGGAGGCATGTTTCGTTCGGACAATGGCGGACTGACCTGGCACCGGATCGGGCTGGTTCACAGCCAGCAGATCGGGTCCATCTGGATCAATCCCGAAAACCCCAACATCGTCCTGGTCGCCGCCATGGGACATGCCTTCGGGCCCAACCGGACACGGGGGGTCTTCCGGACCACGGATGGTGGCCGTCATTGGAAACGGGTGCTTTACCTGAATGACCGGACCGGAGCGATCCAGCTGATCGCGAACCCCCGTAACGCCCACGAACTGTACGCCGTGCTGTGGAACGCGGTCCGCCCTCCTTGGAGCCAGTACCCCCCCCTCCAAGGCCCAGGCAGCGGGATCTGGCGTTCCACGGACGGCGGGCGACATTGGCAAGCAGTCCGGACGGTCGGCTTGCCGCACAATCCCGGCCGGATCGGACTGGCCATCGCCAGCAACGGTCGCCTGTTCTATGCCATCGTGAGCGCCCGGCAGGGGAGCGGCCTCTATCGTTCGACCGACGGCGGTCATCACTGGACCCTCATCAACCGCACCCACCGGCTATGGGGACGGGGCTGGTATTTTGGTGGCGTGTACGTGAATCCGCGCAATGACCGGGTAGTCTACGTCCTCAATACCGCGATGTACGAATCCACTGATGGTGGTCGGCATTTCACCTCCATCAAGGGTTCGCCGAGCGGTGACGATTTCCACTCCCTCTGGCTCGACCCCGAAAACCCCAATCGCATGATCATCGGGGTCGACCAGGGAGCCTCCATTTCGATGGATGGTGGAAAAACCTGGACCCCCTGGTTCAACGAGCCCGACGCCCAGATTTACCGGCTCACAACCGATAACCGCTTCCGTTATCACATCTATGCCACCCAGCAGGACTCGGGGAGCCTGGAAATCCCGAGCCGGAGCCGCCGGGGGATCTTGAGCAATCACTCCTGGAACCCCACGGCCGGCGGGGAAGCCGGGTACGCCCTACCCGATCCCCTGGATCCCCACATCGTCTTCGGGACCGACATCGGAGGCAGCGTGTCCCGCTATGACAGCCTGACCGGGGATTCCCAGAATATCTCGCCCTGGATCTACAACACCTTCGGGACTCCGCTGCCCCTCGCCCGCTACCGCTATCCCTGGGTCGTTCCTTTGGCCTTCTCGCCAGAAAACCCACATATCCTGTATCTGGGGGCTCAGATCGTCTGGCAGTCGGATAACGACGGGCAAAGCTGGAAAATCGTGAGTCCCGATCTGACCGGTGCCCATGGCTCCAAGCCCGCCAGTCACCCGCTTCCGAAGCCCACGCTCCAAAACGCCACTGCACTCGGGTACGGCACCATCTATAGTCTCGCCCCCTCACCACTCCGATTCGGGGAAATCTGGGTCGGCACGACGAACGGCCGGGTCTGGCTCACCCGCAATAGTGGCCACCACTGGCAGCAGGTCACACCCGCCGGGCTGGGTCCATGGAGCCGGATCAACCGGATTCAGGCTTCGCCCTTCTCCGCAGCCACCGCCTACCTGGCGGTCGACCGAGACCGGGTCAACGATGACCATCCGTATATTTACCGGACCACGGATTTCGGCCGGCACTGGACCCTGCTGACAAAGGGCATCCCTTCTGACGATTACGTCCACGTGGTCCGGGCCGATCCCAAGCGCCGGGGCCTGCTCTTCGCCGGAACGGAGTTCGGGCTCTACGTTTCCTTCAACCATGGGCATCTCTGGCAGCCCTTCAACCTCAACCTTCCCACCACGGCCATCCATGACATCGCCGTTCATGGCAACGACCTCATCGTGGGTACCCATGGACGGGGCATCTGGGTCCTGGACGACATCACCTCCCTTTTCCAGGACGAGCCGGGAATTGCCAGGAAGACGGCTTTCCTCTACCAGCCGGAGACAACTTACCGCATTCCCCGCATCCGTTTCCGTGCTGAACCCTTTCCCCCGGAGGTGCCGCACGCCAAGAACCCGCCTGCCGGGGCGATCGTCGATTACTACCTGAAGTCGCAAGTCACCAGTCCCATCACGCTCACCATCGCCAACTCATCCGGAACGGTACTGCGGGTTTTCTCGAGCACCACACGTCACTATCCCCAACCCCTGGGGCTCGCGCCCTTTCCCCGGTTTTGGAAGGCACCCATCAACCGCCTGCCGGATCACACGGGTCTCAACCGTTTCGTCTGGCACCTGCGGACCCGCCGACCATGGGCCTTGCACTATGGCTGGAGTGGTCCCGGATTGCTGCACAATACACCCGTGAATCCCCAAGGACCCCTGGTTCCCCCAGGCCGTTATCGCCTGATTCTCCAGGTGGACGGTCACCGGTATGAACGGCCTTTGGTCGTTCGACTCGACCCGAACAGCCATCTCAGTGCCCAAGAGGCTTGGGTGCAATACCGCCTTGCCGCCCAGGCGGCCAACGCCGTGACGGCCATCACTGCCTGGAGTCGCGCTCTCGGGA
>JAJYFY010000033.1 GCA_021785265.1 Pseudomonadota bacterium | reverse complement strand
GCTTTTTTCACCCGAAAGCTTTGCTGCCGCGGGCCAGCATGGGGCTGAGCGCCGCGATGGGGAGGGGAGGCTCCATCGCCGAGACAGCCATCTCCCCCTGTTGCACCGTCTGCGTCCCGGGATCATCAGATGCGTGGCCCCGCTACCGGGATCCTGGATTGAGGACAAGGGACTTTCCCTTGCCCTTCATATCCGGGGAGGATCGGAGCCCCTCGAACGCCTGCGGAAAAGCCTCGAAAGCCTGCTTTCCGAGTTCCCGGAACTGGATCTCCTCGAGGGGAAGAACGTGCTGGAAATCCACCCTAAAGCGATGGACAAGGGACAGGCGGTTGAGGCCTTCCTCGTGGAGCCGCCTTTCCACGGGCGACGCCCCATCTTCTTGGGCGACGACGTCACGGATGAAAGCGCCTTTGAGGTCGTGAACCGGAACCGGGGGCTCAGCATCAAGGTCGGTGACGGACCGACCCGGGCCCACCATCGTCTCGAGACACCTGAAACTGCCGTCGCCTGGCTGTCCGGCCTGACCCGGAATCTTTCATGAGCCGGTCTCTCGAACTCGGTCTCATCGGCAACAGCTCGACCTGTGCCCTGATCGACGAGAACGGGGAATACGTCTGGACCGCGTTGCCCCGTTTCGATGGTGACCCGGTCTTCTGCTCGCTGCTTCAGCCGGAAGAGACGACTGAACGCGGATTCATGAATCTCACGATCGAGCGGCGCCGGACCCAAGCCCAGCGGTACGAGCCCAACACCGCGATCCTGATCACGACCTTCGAGGACGAACAGGGCGGGAGTCTCGAGGTGATTGACTTCATGCCCCGCTTCAAGCGATATGAACGAATCTACCGCCCTCCTCTTTTCGTCCGCATCCTGCGTCCGCTTGCCGGGCGACCCCAGGTCACCCTCCGCCTGCGACCCGCCGGCCAGTATGGCGCGGCCACTCCCGAGGTCACGATCGGCAGCCACCATATCCGCTACGTCTTTCCAGGCCAGGTCCATCGCCTCACCACGAATATCTCCCTCACCGCGATCCTCGACGAAACGCCCTTCGTTCTCGACCGGGAATGCGTGCTTTTCTTCGGACCGGATGAAAGCCTGACACGACCCCTCGAAACCCTGTCCCGCGAGTTTTTGGCGGAGACCCGGAAGTATTGGCAGGAATGGGTCCGCTACCTGGCCATTCCCTTCGAGTGGCAGGATGCCGTCATCCGTGCCGCAATTACCCTCAAACTTTCTACCTTCGAAGACACCGGCGCGGTTTTGGCCGCGGTGACAACCTCGATTCCGGAAAGTGCCGGTTCCGGCCGCAACTGGGACTACCGCTACTGCTGGCTGCGCGACAGCTATTTCGTCGTCCGCGCACTCAATCGGCTGGGTGCGACGCGTACCATGGAGGACTACCTCCGCTTTGTCATCAATCGGGGCACCCGTCACGGCGACCAGCACCTGCAGCCGGTCTACGCCATCAGCGGGGAGTCCGAAATTCCGGAACGCGAAATCCAGAGCCTCGCCGGCTACCGTGGGATGGGTCCGGTCCGCATCGGCAATGACGCCTACCGGCAGGAACAGCACGACGTCTACGGCGCCGTGGTACTGGCCGCAAGCCAGTCCTTCTGGGACCGGCGCCTCGACCGGATGGGAGATCAGGCCCTTTACACCCATCTCGAAACCCTGGGACAAGCCGCCTCCCGGCTTTATGACCAGCCGGACGCCGGATTATGGGAGATCCGGGGAGCGCAGCGGATTCATAGCTTCTCGAGTGTTCTTTGCTGGTGTGCCTGTGACCGCCTGGCACGGATTGCCGCCCGTCTCGGTGCGACTGACCGTGCTTCCTACTGGATGAAACAAGCCAACGCCCTCCGCGAGGTGATCTTGGCGCGGAGCTGGAATCCCCGGCGCCGGAGCTTCACCGCCACCTTCGATGGAGACAGTCTGGATGCGAGCAGCCTCCTGCTCGCCGAACTCGGCTTCCTCCCGGCTGGAGATCCTCGCTTCAGCGACACGGTCAAGGCGGTCGAGCGCGAACTCCGGTCCGGTGACTTCGTCTTCCGCTACCACGAACCGGATGACTTCGGTCCACCCAAAAACGCCTTTACGCTTTGTTCGTTCTGGTACCTCAAGGCGCTGGCCCGCCTCGGGCGGACGGATGAAGCCCACGCTCATTTCGAGGCCCTCCTCGCCCACCGCACCCGCCTCGGCCTCTTGTCCGAGCACATCGATCCGGCATCCGGCGAGCTCTGGGGAAATTTTCCCCAGACCTACAGCATGGTCGGGATCATCGAATCCGCCCTCCTCCTGAGCGCCCCGTGGGAGGGGGCGTTTTGACCCGTCTCGTCATCGCCTCGAACCGCGTCGCCATCCCGCACCGCCGGGGTGCCGCCCAGGGGGGACTCGCCACAGGGCTCCTCGAAGCCCTGGACCGGCACGGCGGTCTCTGGTTCGGCTGGAACGGCCGGATCTCGGAAAATCCCGACTCCGCTCCCACCCTCCAGATGGAGGGTTCCTTGCGCTTCGCGCTGACTGCCCTCACCCACCAGGAGTTCGAGGGCTATTACGTCGGTTTCGCGAACCGCTGCCTCTGGCCCGTCTTTCACGCCCAGCTCCACCTCCTGCATTACGACCGGACCGCGTTCGAAACCTATCTCGCCGTCAATGAACGCTGGGCACGGATGCTGGGCGGCCAGATCCGTCCGGGCGACCTCATCTGGATCCATGACTACCATCTCATTCCGCTTGCGGGCTTCCTCCGGGACCAGGGGGTCCGGGCCCCTCTGGGATTTTTTCTCCACACCCCCTTTCCGGGGATCGACCTGCTTCGCGCCCTACCCAGTCAGACCGAGATCCTGGAAAGGCTTCTGGCTTACGATTTGATCGGATTTCAGACCCCGCTCGATTGCCAGTCGTTTTTCCGGTCCGTCGCATTTTTTCTCCCGGAAGCGCAGCTGAGCGCGGATGGGATCCGGTTCCGGGGCCGCCTGATCCGGGTCGCGCCCTTTCCGATCGGGATCGACGTCGACGAGGTCGCCCGCGTAGCCCGTGCCGGTCACCAGAATCGCCATAGCCGTCGGCTCGTCACGAGCCTGTCCGGCCGGCGGCTCATTCTCGGTATCGACCGGCTCGACTACAGCAAGGGACTGGCCCTGCGTTTCCAGGCCTATGCCCGACTGCTGGAACAGTGGGCAGAGTTCCGGAGACAAATTGTCCTGCTCCAGATTGCCCCGCTGTCACGGACCGAGGTCCCTGAATACGGCGTCATCCGCCGCGAACTGAATGAAATCGTGGGAGACATCCACGCGCGGTACGCAGAGTACGATTGGATGCCCCTGCGTTACCTGACCCGTGGCTTCCCGCGCAGTACCATTCTGGGCTTTTTGCGACAGGCCGCAATCGGTCTCATCACTCCCCTCCGGGATGGCATGAACCTCGTGGCCAAGGAGTTCGTCGCCGCCCAGCCGGAGGAATCCCCGGGGGTCCTCATCCTCTCGAGCCTGGCGGGTGCCGCACAGGATCTGGAGGAAGCGCTCATCGTCAACCCCTACGACACGGGCACGGTCGCCCGTACCCTGGCCGAGGCGCTGGTCATGGGACTCGACGAACGGCGAGAGCGCTGGCGTGCCCTGATGGACCGACTGAGGAAACGGGACCTCCACCACTGGACCCGCTCCTTTCTCGAAACCCTGGCCGGAATCCGCACCCACTCCGCCCCGTGACCCTCCCATGACTGCACTCCCATCCCCGCCACCCCTCCCCGCGATCCGGCTCCTCGTCTGGCTCGGCATCCTGATTCTGGCCGGACTGATCGTCCACATCGGCCTCCGCCTGCTCAAAAAAAGGCCTCCGGGCTTTTTCCGCTTTACCGCCCGGCGTCTCGACCGGCCTTTGACCTTCCTCGTTCCAGTCGGGGTGGCCCGGCTGTCCGAAGGGCTCCTGCCGGTCGCCCCATCGATCCTCGCCCCTCTCGATCACGGGCTGCTCCTCCTTTTGATCGCTTTGAGCGGCTGGGGCGTGGTCGGCCTCTTCGATGCCTGGCGGGACTTTGCAACCGCCAAACATCCCCTCGATACTGCTGACAACCTGAGGGCCCGCTCACTCCATACGCAGCTCCAGATCATCCGTCGGACCTTCGTCATCCTGGTGGGCCTGGTCACCGTGGCCGCCATGCTCATGACCTTCCCCGCCGTCCGCGTCCTCGGGGCCACTCTGTTCGCCTCCGCCGGAGCCGCAGGACTCATCGTCGGCCTGTCCGCAAGACCCCTGATCGTGAACCTGATTGCCGGGATCCAGATCGCCCTGACCGAGCCGATCCGGCTCGACGACGTCGTCATCATCCAGGGAGAATGGGGATGGATCGAGGAGATCCGGGCCACCTATGTCGTCGTGCGGATCTGGGATCTCAGGCGTCTCATCGTTCCGCTTTCCTACTTCATCGAGCAGCCCTTCCAGAACTGGACACGCAACAAGGCCGATCTTCTGGGACATCTCTACCTGTATGCCGACTATACCCTCCCGGTCCAGGCGCTCAGGGAGGAGCTCCTGCGTCTACTCCGGGAGACCCCCTTGTGGGACGGCAAAGCGGCCGGCTTGCAGGTCACCGAAGCCACTCCCCAGGGTATCCAGCTGCGGGCGCTCATGAGTGCCCGCAACAGCAGTGATTCATGGAACCTGCGCTGCCTCATCCGCGAGCAGTTGATCGCCTTCCTGCAAGACCGTTATCCGCAATGTCTCCCCCACACGCGGATCGACTGGATGCCCGGTGCGCCCGCCGCGGGACCCCTACCGGATTCCGGTTTCAGGGCTAGGGTGATTGGAACAGCGGAAGATGAGCCAGTGCGATGATCCCGCCCCAGCTCCCGGCATCCCCCTCGGTGGCGATCGCCGCCTCCGCCACGATGTGAGCCAAGGCCTCACGGGCGATGGCGCGCAATCCGTCCAGGGTCGACCCGGTGCTGATCACGTCGTCCAGGAGAACAACCGCCCGTCCAGCCAGAGCCGCCCGATCCTTGGCGTCGAGGTAGAGATGCTGTTCGTTGCCGGTCGTGATGGAATGGGTCGCCACGCTCAGGGCATCGCCCATGTAGGACTTGTAGCTCTTGCGCAGCACGATATAGGGTCGGCCGGTCACCACCGAGAGGGCATGCGCAAGGGGGATGCTTTTCGCCTCGGCCGTGAGGAGGACGTCGTAGTTTCGCGGCCCCAAGCGCAGGGCGAGTTCCCGGGCTGCGGCTTCGACGAGTTCGGTATCCCCGAGGATGTTGAGGACGGCGATCGCGAGTCCTCCGCCCACCGCCACCACCGGCAGGCGGCGCCGGATCCCGGCGACCTCGAGCAGGTAATGGTCCGGTGGCGGAATGCGGGGAGCACTCATGGAATCAGGATACCGGTTTGGTTCCCCCGGTGTCGGCACGGGACATCACGAGGACCGCAGCACCCCGGATCCGGCCCGTACGCAGATCCTCGAGAGCCTGGTTGGCTCCCTCCAGTGGATAGGTCTGGACCTGGGTCCGGATCGGGACTTGGGGTGCCCGGGCGAGAAAGGCACGGGCATCGGCGCGGGTCAGGTGGGCCACGCTCTGCAGACGGCGCTCCCCCCAGATCAGCGCGTAGGGAAAACCGGGAAGATCGCTCATGTGGATCCCCCCCAGGACCACGATCCCGCCGGGGCGCACGGCGGCGAGTGCCCGCGGAACCAGAGACCCCACCGGGGCAAACAGGATCGCGGCATCGAGCGGGGTGGGTGGACTTTCGTCGGACCCACCGGCCCAGGCGGCCCCGAGCGAACGGGCGAACTCCTGGCCCGCACGGTCTCCCGGTCGGGTGAAAGCAAAAACCGTCCGTTCCTCAAACCGGGCCAGCTGGATCACGAGGTGGGCAGCGGCGCCGAAGCCGTAGAGGCCGAGACGGCGGGCCGGTCCGCAGAAACCCAAGCAACGAAAGCCGATCAGCCCGGCGCAGAGCAAAGGTGCCGCTTCGGCATCACTGTACCCGTCCGGCAGACGGAAAACATAACGCGCATCCGCCACCGTCTCGGTGGCATAGCCCCCATCGATCTGGTAACCCGTGAAGCGCGCCCGGGAACACAGGTTCTCGGATCCCGCCTGGCAGGCTTCGCATTGCCCGCAGCTAGAGCCCAGCCAGGCGACACCCACGCGCGCTCCCGCTTCGAAGTCATGAACGCCCGGTCCGCACGATCGGATACGGCCCACGATCTCGTGACCGGGGATCACGGGATAGGGGATGGCGGGCAGTTCGGCATCCCGGAGATGAAGATCGGTGCGGCAGACCCCGCAGGCCGCAACCTCGATCAGCACCTGTCCCGGGCCGGGAACCGGCACCGGCCGCTGCCTTGAGACCAGGGGAGACCCCGCAGTCTCGAGGACCTGCGCACGCATCACGGACATGGCCGGCTCGTCTCCCGGAGGTATGAGAAAATAGCCTAGCGGATCGGGGGGAGAGATGCCATGAACTACTGTCCAAACTGCGGCGGCCCCCTCGAGCGGCGGGTTCCACCCGGTGACAATCGACCCCGCGACCTCTGCAATCGTTGCGGCGAGATCGTCTACGAAAACCCGCGGATGATCGTGGGCTCGGTGCCGGAATGGGGCGATCGGATCGTGCTCTGCCGGCGGGCCATCGAACCCCGGCGCGGCCTCTGGACGCTCCCGGCGGGCTTTCTGGAAAACGGGGAGACCTCGACCGAGGGGGCCCGGCGGGAAAGCACCGAGGAGATCGGTGCGGCCGTGACCCTTGGCGATCCCCTGATCCTCATCAACCTGCCCCGCATCCACCAGATGCATTTTTTCTACCGGGGCCGGCTCGAGACCTGGCCCCAACACCCCGGACACGAAACGCTCGAGGTGGCGGCCTTCGGCGAAGACGACCTGCCCTGGTCCGAGGTCGCTTTTCCGAGCGTCCGGCTGGCCCTCGAATACTACTGGCAAGCGCGTCGGACGGGATCGGGCTTTCCGTTCCGGATCCACGATCTCCGGATCGAACGGACCCTTCAGCCTGTGGCAAAATACAGCCTCCCGGAACCCGGAGCTTCTCCATGACCTTCGTCGTCGCCGAGAACTGCATCAAGTGCAAGTACACGGACTGTGTCGAGGTCTGTCCGGTCGACTGTTTCCACGAGGGTCCGAATTTCCTGGCCATCGATCCGGACGAGTGCATCGACTGCACGCTCTGCGAATCCGAATGCCCCGCCAAGGCCATCTTTGCCGAGGATGACCTGCCCGAAGACCAGCGGGCCTTCCTCCGCATCAACGCCGAACTGGCCAAGCTCTGGCCCACCCTGACCCGCAAGAAAGCCGCCCCGCCGGATGCCCAGGAATGGGACGGGGTCCCCGACAAACTCAAACTGCTCGAACGCTAGCCCCGCGGGTGGTGCGTGCGGTGGAGGTTCTTGAGCGCCTCTCGCGCCACGTGGGTATAGATCTCGGTGGTCGCGAGATCACAATGTCCCAATAGCAGCTGGACCACGCGCAGGTCCGCCCCCCGGTTCACGAGATGGGTGGCGAAGGCATGCCGCAAGACATGCGGGCTGGGAACGGAGGAGAGTCCCGCCCGAAGGGCATAGCGCCGGACCGAGAGCCAGAACGCCTGGCGTGTGAGCGGGCGACCGCCCCGCCCGGGAAACAGGACTCCGGTTTCGCGTCGGCTCGGGGCGAGATGGGGGCGTCCCCGGGACTGGTAACGCTCGAGCCAGTCGAGGGCCACCTCCCCCAAGGGGACGATACGCTCCCGACCTCCCTTGCCGACCACGCGAACGGTGCCCTGTCTCAAGTTGACCGACTCGACACGGAGCTGGACCAGTTCGGAGACTCGCAGTCCCGTGGCGTAGAGCACCTCGAGGAGGGTCCGGTCGCGCAGTCCGGCGGGAGTCGACACGTCCGGCATCTCGAGCAGCCGGACGACCTCGCCTTCCGTGAGCACACGGGGCAGTCGTCGGCCGAGCCGGGGCGAGGGGATCTCGATCGTGGGATCGGCGGGGATCAAGCTTTTGGATGCGAGAAATCGAAAATAGCGCTTGAGCCCGGACAAGAGGCGGGCACGGCTGGCCGGCCCCAGCTGGTCCTGCTGGCAGGACTCGAGATAAGCCAAAAGATCCGCACGCATCGGCGGAAATCCCGCACCGCCGGTCCGGCTCCACCAGCGCCCGAAGCGCCGGAGATCGCTCCCGTAGGCCGCGACCGTGTTCCGCGCAAGCCCGTCAGTCACGACCAGATGGTCGAGAAAGGCCTCGAGGTGGGGCGGATCTGAGTCGGTGGCTCCGGGCGGTGAACAGGTCATGGAAGGTCAGATGGACCTCCGGTACTGGCCGCCCAAGGCATAAAGCTCGCCCGTCATCTCACCCAGCGAACACGACCGGGCGGCCTCCATGAGCGCGGCAAAGAGATTTTCGCCCCGCCGACCCGCCTCCCGGAGTCCGGCCAAGGCCTGCGCCCGACGGGCGGCATGAATCTCGTGGAACCGGGCGAGCGTTCCGAGCTGCTGCTGTTTTTCCTCTTCGGTGGAGCGGATCAGGGCCGGGGGTGTTTCCGGTTCGCGGCTTCCGCCTTCGGGTTCGAAACAGTTGACCCCGACGATCGGCAAACGTCCCTCGTGCTTCAGGCGTTCATAGAGCAGGCTTTCCTCCTGGATCTTGTTGCGCTGGTACATGGTCTCCATGGCCCCGAGCACGCCGCCCCGTTCCGACAGGCGGTCGAACTCGGCCAATACCGCCTCCTCGACGAGGTCGGTCAGGGTCTCGATCACGAATGATCCCTGCAGGGGATTTTCGTTTCTCTGGAGGCCGAGCTCACGGTTGATGATGAGCTGGATTGCCATGGCCCGGCGAACCGATTCCTCGGTCGGCGTGGTCAAGGCCTCGTCATAGGCGTTGGTATGCAGGCTCTGGCAGTTGTCATAGAGGGCATAGAGCGCCTGCAGGGTGGTCCGGATGTCGTTGAACTGGATCTCGCGCGCGTGCAGGCTGCGTCCGGAGGTCTGGATGTGATACTTGAGCATCTGGCTGCGCGGCTGGGCGCCGTAGCGTTCCCGGAGAGCCCGGGCCCAGATGCGTCGTGCGACACGGCCGATGACCGCGTACTCGGCATCCATGCCATTCGAGAAGAAGAAGCTCAGGTTCGGGGCGAAATCGTCGATGGCGAGCCCGCGGGCGAGATAGTATTCGATCAGCGTGAACCCGTTGGCCAAGGTGAAAGCCAGCTGGGTGATGGGGTTGGCACCGGCTTCGGCGATATGGTAGCCGCTCACCGAGACGCTGTAGAAATTCCGGATGTCGTTCGCCACGAAATAGGCGGCGACATCCCCCATGAGCTTGAGCGCGAACTCCACTGAGAAGATGCAGGTATTCTGGGCCTGATCCTCTTTCAGGATATCGGCCTGGACCGTTCCCCGGACCTGCCGCAGGGTCTCGTCCCGGATGCGATCATAGGTGCCCGAATCGACCAGTTGATCGCCGCTCGCCCCGAGGAGGGCCAGCCCCGCTCCCGAATGGCCTTCGGGCAAAGGCCCCGCGTAGGACGGCCCGTCGCCGCCGATGCGTTCACGGAGGCGGGCCTGGGCCGCCTCCAGCGTGCCCGTGGATCGCAGGTGGCGTTCGACCGCCTGATCGATGGCGGCGTTGAAAAAGAACGCCAGGAGAATCGGTGCCGGCCCGTTGATCGTCATCGAAACCGAGGTCCCGGGAGCGGTGAGGTCGAAGCCGGAATAGAGCTTTTTCATGTCATCCAGGGTCGCGATCGACACCCCGGAGTTGCCGATCCGCCCATAGATGTCCGGGCGAGGGTCGGGATCCTCGCCGTAGAGTGTCACGGAATCGAACGCGGTGGACAGGCGGGTCGCCGACTGGCCCCGGGCGAGATAATGAAAACGGCGGTTGGTGCGTTCCGGCGTGCCCTCGCCCGCGAACATCCGGGTCGGATCTTCGGCCGTGCGCCGATAGGGGTAGACGCCGGCCGTGTAGGGATAATCGCCCGGCAGGTTCTCGCTCAGAAGAAAACGCAGGAGATCCCCCCAGTCCCGGTAGCCGGGCACGGCGATCTTGGGGACCCGGAGTCCGGACAAAGTCTCACTGTAGTTCGCCCCGCGAACCCAGCGGTCTCGCACCCGGTAGGCGTACTCGTCGGTCTGGGCGGCCGCCGCCCGTCCTGGCCATTCCCGGAGCAGGCGAATCCGCTCCTCCCCCATCCGGTCCAGGGCGTCGTGATAGGCCCGGCGGAGCCGGCTGCGGTCCTCCTCTCCTTCCAGCGCGGAGGCGGGATAGCGTTCGAATGGCGCCGGGTGGGCCTCGGGCTCGAGGAGGGCCAGGGCCTCATGAAGGCTCTTGGCCTCGGATGCAGCCCGACATGCCATCTCGTCGCTCTGGCGCCCGGACCGGATGGTTTCCGCGATCTCGGCCAGGTAGCGCTCGCGCGCCTGGGCGATCAGGACATGCCGGGCGGGGGGCTCCTCAGCGGGTGGGGTCGCAGGCACCCAGTGGGTGCGATCACGGGGATCCCGTTCGGCCAGCGCCCGGCACAGGGCCGAAAACAGCCGGTCCACCCCCGAGTGCTGGAATTGGCTCGCAATGGTCGGGAAGACCGGCAAGGCCTCGTCGGGCCGCTTGAACTCAGCCCGGTTGCGGCGCCACTGCTTGCGGATATCGCGCAGCGCGTCTTCGCCACCCCGCTTCTCGAACTTGTTCAAGACCACGAAGTCGGCGTAATCGAGCATCCCGAGCTTCTCGAGCTGGAGTGGACCGCCGTATTCGGCCGTCATTACATAGAGGCTGAGATCGACGAACTCACGGATCGCCGTGTCCCCCTGTCCACTCCCCGCCGTTTCGATCAGGATGAGTCCGAACCCTTCCGCCCGGAGGTAACGCACGATTTCTCCGAGTTCGGCGTGAAGGGGGCCGGCAAAATCCCCGGTCGCAAGCGAGCGCATGAAAACCCGGTCGGCGGCGAGACTGTTCATGCGGATCCGGTCGCCGAGGAGCGCCCCCCCGGTCCGGCTGCGGGTCGGATCGACGGCGACGATGGCCAGTTCGAGTTCGGGGAAGGCGGCGAGAAAACGGCGGACCAGCTCGTCGGTCAGGCTGCTCTTGCCGGCCCCTCCGCTCCCGGTGAGCCCAACCACGGGGGCGGGATGACGGAGCGCCGGCAATGAGCGGGAAAAGGCCTCGCGGGCAGCTCGTTCCGGCTGTGAGGCGATCCAGCTCACGGTCTGCGCCAGACGTCGCCACGCCCGGGTCCGTTCCGGAACCGGGGGGGCGGGTGGGAGGGCACGGCGGCCGACCCGCGCCAGGATGTCGCGAGCCATCCCTTCGAGCCCGAGCCGTTGCCCGTCTTCCGGGCGGTAGATCTTCTCGACCCCGTAGGCTTCGAGTTCTCGCACCTCGTCAGGGGCGATCGTTCCGCCCCCCCCCACGATGAGCGCGATATCTGCCGCTCCCTGCCGGGCGAGTTCGTCGACCAGGTAGCGGAAATATTCCATGTGCCCGCCCTGGTACGAACTCACGGCGATGGCCTGGGCATCTTCGCAGAGGGCCGTCCGGACCAGTTCCTCCACCGAACGGTTGTGACCGAGATGGATCACCTCGGCCCCCTGGGCGATGAGCAGGCGACGGATCAGGTTGATCGCCGCGTCATGACCGTCGAAAAGCGAGGTCGCGGTGACGAACCGTAACGGGCGGTGGCGGACGGCTTGGGGCTCAAGCACAAGCGGACGGCTCATCAACCTTCCCTTTTGCTGGCATTCATCTGGAGATTATAGGCCGTGCGCCCCTCCAAGGGTCAGGCGTCGCCCGGAGGGCCGATGTGGGGAGGTGGACCGGTTTATAATGGGGGTCTTGAGTGCGGCTGACGGAACAACACGGTTCACGCGGGGCGAGGCCGCCCCACCGTCTGCCGGGTCCCCCCCTGCCGGAGCATCCAGAATGGCTGTATTTTCCAACCCATTTTTCTCAAACCATGAAGAAGTGGTCTTCGTTCAAGACGCCTCGGTGGGTCTCAAGGCGATCATCGCGATCCACAATACCCAGCTCGGTCCGGCGCTCGGCGGGCTCCGGCTCTGGCCGTATGCCAGCGAGGAGGAGGCCCTGACCGATGTCCTGCGCCTGTCGCGCGGCATGACCTATAAGGCCGCGATTTCCGGACTCAATCTCGGGGGCGGCAAATCGGTCATCATCGGCAGTCCGGCGATCAAGAGCGAGGCCTTGTTCCGGAGCTTCGGCCGCTTCCTCCAGGGACTGGGCGGACGCTACATCACGGCCGAGGATGTCAACACGAACGTCGATGACATCGAGTTCATCTACCAGGAGACCGGTTATGCGGTGGGGATCCATCCCGAACACGGGGGCAGCGGGGATCCCTCGCCCTACACCGCCCAAGGGGTCTTCCACGGACTCCGCGCCGCACTCGAAAAGACCTTCGGCCAGGCGGACTGGGCGAAACGCAGCTTTGCCATCGAGGGGGTGGGCAACGTCGGGTTCCACCTGGCCCGTCTCCTGCGCCAGGAAAAGGCCAAGGTTTTCGTGACCGACATCGACCCGGACCGTGTCCAGCGGGCGGTTGACCAGTTCGGCTGCGAGGCGGTCTCCGGGACCGCGATCTACGACCTCAAGGTGGATGTTTTTGCCCCCTGCGCGCTGGGCAGTTCCATCAATCCGGAGACCCTGCCCCGGCTCAAGTGCCGGATCGTGGGCGGCAGTGCCAACAACCAGCTCGCGACTCCCGAGTGCGGCAGCGAACTCGATCGCCGCGGCATCCTCTATACCCCGGATTACGCGCTCAATGCGGGCGGCCTCATCAATGTCGCCCTTGAAATCGAGGGCTACCACCGCGAACTCGCGGAACGCCGGGTCGCGAGCATTTACGACATCATCCGTCGTATCTTCACCTTCGCCGAAAAACAGGGCCTGCCGACCTGGCAGGCTGCAGACAAGATCGCCGAGCAAAGGCTGGCCGCCCTGGGACCTGCCCACCTGCGTTACCTGGAACAAGGTCGTCCGTGGCACATCCACCGGGGCCGTGCAGGCCACTGAGTCCGATGGCCGCCGCTCCCCGCCCCACTGAAGCCGGTGACCTCGAACTCCTCCGGGACTCGGTCGCGCGTTTTGCCGCAACCGACGTGGCTCCCCACGCCGAGCGCTTCGACCGCGAGGGAGGATTCCCGAGAGCGCTGTGGCAGAAGATGGGCGAGCTCGGACTCCTGGGTCTCACCGTACCCGTCGCAGACGGGGGCGCCGGACTCGGCTTCGAGGCCCACCTCATGGCGATGGAAGAGATCTCGCGGGCCTCGGCCTCGGTCGGTCTGTCCTACGGCGCCCACTCGAATCTCTGCGTGCATAACCTGGCCCAGAACGGCACCGCGGAACAGAAAGCCCGGTATCTCCCGGGCCTCCTCCAGGGCACCCATGTGGGTGCTTTGGCCATGTCCGAATCCGGGGCCGGATCCGACGTCGTGGGATCGATCGCCTGTCGTGCGGAACGGCGCGGTCAGAAATGGATTCTTCAAGGCACCAAGATGTGGATCACCAACGGACCGGAAGCCGACGTGTTCATCGTCTACGTGAGGACGCGCCCCTACGAGGAGGCCGGATCCCACTCTCTGACCGCCTTTCTGGTCGAACGTGGGCAACCCGGTTTCTCGACCGCCCAGAAGCTCGACAAGCTCGGCATGCGGGGCTCGGGGACCTGCGAACTCGTCTTCGATAATTGTGCGGTCGAAGCGGACCAGGTCTTGGGCGAGGTCCATGAGGGCGTCCGCATCCTCATGCGGGGACTCGACACCGAGCGGCTGTTGCTCTCGGGCGGCCCGTTGGGCATCCTGCACGCCTGCCTCGACACGGTTCTGCCCTACGTCGTCCAGCGCCGCCAGTTCGGTCGACCCATTGCCGATTTCGAGCTCATCCAGAGCAAGATCGCCGATCTCTACACGCGCTTCAGCGCCGCCCGCAGCCTGTGCACCGAGACGGCTCGCGCCTTCGATGCCGGTCGGCCGAGCCGCGTGGACGCGGCCGCGACCCTGCTCTTCGCCGCCGAGAATGCGGTCCGCTCCGCCCTGGATGCCATTCAGTGCCTGGGCGGCAACGGCTACATCAACGACTACCCCGCCGGTCGTCTCCTCCGCGATGCCAAGCTGTACGAGATCGGGGCCGGCACCAATGAAATCCGCCGCATGCTGATCGGGCGCGAACTGTGCCAGAACCCGGGGGAATACACCCCATGACCAACCCCCGCGATCGGGTCATTCTCGAGGCCCGACGGAGCCCCCTGGGGTCGTTTATGGGCAGCCTGGCCCCGCTGGCCGCACCTGAAATCCTGGCGCCCGTACTCCGCGCACTGACCGAATCCAGTCCCGGGATCGCGACTGAGGTGGACGAGGCCGTGGTGGGCTGTGTCCTGTCGGCCGGTCTCGGACAGGCCCCGGCTCGCCAAGCCGTCCTTCTGGCCGGGCTTCCGGAACACACGGGAGCCACAACTATTAACAAGGTGTGCGGATCCGGCATGAAGAGCCTGATGCTGGCCGATGCCCTCCTCGCGTCGGGACAGGCCAAAATCGTGATGGCCGGCGGTATGGAATCCATGAGCCGGGCCCCCTACCTACTGGCCCAGGCACGGAGTGGCCAACGCATGGGCCATGGCACCCTGATCGATCACCTGCTCTACGACGGCCTCGAGAATGCCGCCGATCACAAGGTCATGGGCGCCTTCGCCGAACTCTGTGCCGACCGCTACGGCTTCGATCGGCCCCGGCAGGATGCGTTCGCGATCCGTTCCGTGGAACGGGCCCGTCTGGCCCAGGCGACCGGGGCATTCGATGACGAAATCGTCCCCCTCACCGTCCCGGCCCGCAAGGCTCCGGTGGAGGTCACAATCGACGAGGGCCCGGGCCGGGTCGACCTCGAGCGGATCGGCAGCCTCAAACCGGCCTTCCGGCCGGACGGCACCGTAACCGCGGCGAGTTCCTCCTCCATCTCGGACGGCGCGGCCGCGCTGCTCCTCACCACGGCAGGCGAGGCGGATCGCCGGGGACTCCGGCCGCTCGCCCGCCTGGTCGCGTCGGCGAGCCACGCGCAGGCGCCCGAATGGTTTACCACCGCTCCGGTCGGCGCCATCCGGAAACTGTTGGAGCGGACCGGCTGGCCCCTCGCGAGCGTGGACCTCTTCGAAATCAACGAGGCCTTTGCCGTGGTGACCCTGGCCGCCATTCAGGACCTCGGGCTTTCTCCTGAGCGGGTCAACGTCCATGGCGGAGCCTGTGCGCTGGGACACCCGATCGGGGCCAGCGGGGCGCGCCTGGTCGTGACCCTCACCCATGCCCTCATCCGGCGCGGGGGCCGCCGCGGTATTGCGGCACTGTGCATCGGCGGAGGCGAGGCCACGGCGGTCGCGATCGAGCGGCTGGACGCCTAGGCATCCCCGCCATGGAAATGAGGCCATGACTCCCTGGATCAGCACCCTCAAGCGGGATTCCGACTACCAGGAACGCTACCGCCATCACCAGGCTTTGGCCGCCGAACTCGCGGCGCGGATCCGGGACGCGGCCGAGGGTGGGGGAGCACAGGCCCGGCGCAAACACGAAGAACGGGGAAAGCTCTTTGTCCGGACGCGGATCGACCGGCTGCTCGATCCGGCCAGCCCTTTTCTTGAACTGTCCCCGCTCGCCGCCCATGGTCTCTACGACAACGCCGCACCCGCCGCCGGTCTCGTGACCGGTATCGGGCAGGTCGCCGGCCGTCCGGTCCTCGTGGTGGCCAACGACGCCACGGTCAAGGGCGGAACCTATTTCCCCCTCACCGTCAAGAAACATCTCCGCGCCCAGGCGATCGCCCTCGAAAACGGACTGCCCTG
>JAJYFY010000032.1 GCA_021785265.1 Pseudomonadota bacterium | reverse complement strand
CACGCATGGGTCCGAGTCCGCCGCTACGCGCAGGCGCTGAACCGGGCGCCGGTCCGCCTGTTTGAATCGAGTTTTGCCGAGGAAACGGAGACGGACCTCTTTGCCGAGCAGGCGATTCTTTGCGGGGGTCTGAACCACCTGATTGCCGCGGGTTTCGAAACGCTCGTGGCGGCCGGCTACCAGCCGGAAATTGCTTATTTCTCTTGCCTGGAGGAAGTCAAGTACATGGCGGACCTGATCTATGCACGCGGATTGGCGGGCATGCGCGAGGCCATCTCGACCACTGCCGAGTACGGGGACTACACCCGGGGACCGCGGGTCATCGGGGAAGCGGTCCGGGCGGCGATGTCGGATCTTCTGACCGAGATCCGCTCCGGAAGCTTTGCCCGGGAGCTCGATGCCGAACTCCAAAGTGGCGGAAAACGACTGGCCGGGTTCCGTAACCGAGCGCGTGAACAGGCCATTGAGACCGTGCGACGGGGTGTGATCTCCCGAACGCGGGAAACCCAGGATGCGATGGAACCGGGAGGGTCCTGATCATGGGGGGAAGCTCTCATTCCTCGTCTTCCGAAGCGGAACCGAACCTGCGGCGAAAACGCCGGATTTATCTTCTGCCGAACCTGTTCACGACCGCTGCGCTTTTCGGTGGGTTCTACGCGATCATCGCAGCGCTCAATGTCCACTATATCCACGCCGCGGTGGCCATTTTTTTCGCCGCCGTGATGGATGGTCTCGATGGACGGGTTGCGCGCTGGACGCAGACGGCCACGGAGTTTGGTAAGGAGTATGACAGCCTGTCGGACGTGGTGGCATTCGGTCTTGCGCCAGCCATCGTGCTGTACCGGTGGGCTTTCGTCCCGTTCCTCCACGAGACTGGAGACGTGGCCCGATGGGGATGGCTTGCGGCGTTCTTTTACACCGCGGCGGCCGCTCTCCGACTGGCCCGGTTCAACATCCGCTCCCAAGTCTTGGACAAGCGCTACTTCCAGGGGCTGCCTTCCCCGGCAGCGGCGGGTCTCATGGCCAGTCTGGTCTGGCTGTTGGTTCCCTGGTCGAACGAGCCTTGGACCATGATTCCCGCTGGGCTCGTCACCTTGGGAGGTGGGGTCCTCATGGTTAGTCCCATTCCCTACTACAGCTTCAAGGACCTGAGCCTCTCGGAGCATGTTCGCTTCCGCTGGGCCATCGTCATCCCACTGCTCCTCATCGTGATTGCGATCAGTCCACCCAAGATGCTGTTTGCGTTTCTCTTCTGTTATGCCCTGTCTGGACCGGTGGTCGGGCTGTGGCGACGCCTGTTTCGCCGACGTCGGAGCGGGTTTTCCCCATGAGCCCGGGGAAGGACGTGGAGGTTCTGGATTTTCTCGGCATTCCGGTCTGGGAACGACGGGGCACGGCCGGAGTATCTCAAACGATGGATCATTCCCGGGATGGGCTGGAACCCCCTGCCGATACCGGAAGTGCGCCGCCGGTGCCGACTCTTGGCTGGGAGGATCTGGCCCGGCGGGTTTCCGGATGCGAAATGTGCGGTCTGTGCCGCACCCGCCACCAGACCGTCTTTGGAGCGGGATCGCGGGAGGCGGGCTGGATGTTCGTCGGGGAAGCGCCAGGTGCGGACGAGGACCGGGAGGGCCAACCTTTCGTCGGCCGGGCGGGCCAGCTACTCACTTCCATGATCACGGCCATGGGACTCGAACGGCAGCAGGTCTACATTGCCAATGTGCTGAAATGCCGTCCGCCGAAAAACCGGGATCCTGAACCCCAGGAAATAGCCACCTGTCGGCCTTTTTTAGAACGACAGGTGGCCTTACTGGCTCCCCGGATCCTGATTGCACTGGGACGGATTGCCGCACAGAGCCTCCTCGAGACCGAGCAGCCGCTGTCCCGCCTGCGAGGTACGGTGCACTCGTTCGGCGGGAAAGTTCCGTTGGTCGTCACTTATCATCCGGCATACCTCTTGCGCAATCCGGTGGCCAAGCGAGAAGTCTGGCGGGATCTCTGCCTGGCCATGGAACAGGCGGGAAGCTAGGCGGACGGTATGGCACTTGCAGTCCCTTACCCCCGCTCCTTCCACCGGATGAAAGTACGGGATCTGCCGGAGATCCTCCAGATCGAGCAGGAGGCGTACCGCCAATGCTGGACCGAACAAATTTTCCGTGATTGCATGAAGGTCGGTTATGACGGGTGGGTTCTCCAGGAAGGCCGCGAGATTGTAGGGTATGGGATCGTCGCCATCGCGGTCGGAGAAGCCCATCTCCTCAATCTCTGTGTCTCACCCGCCCATCAGGGCCGGGGATTCGGCCGCGCGCTCCTCGACTATCTCATCGATTGGTCGATCCAGTGTGGGGCAGGTGCCATGTTCCTTGAGGTCCGGGTCTCGAATACCCGGGCGCAGTCGCTTTACCGGAGTTGCGGATTCACCCTGATCGGTGAGCGGCCGGGCTATTATCCGGCCGATCCCCCGGTCATTCGGGAGGATGCCTGGGTGTTCCGCCTGGATCTGTCCTGACCGGGATCGGACGACTCGACTTCGCGAGAGGCATTCCGTTCGGACTGGTCCGGGTGAACCCTTTAGAATAGGGCGGATCTCTCCGGATCGATCCTGTGGACACACTGGAACGACAAACCTCAATCCGCCGGACTTTTGCCATCATCTCTCACCCGGATGCCGGCAAGACGACGCTGACTGAGAAGCTGCTCCTGCTCGGGGGCGCGATTCAG
This sequence comes from Pseudomonadota bacterium, assembly GCA_021785265.1. Lineage (GTDB taxonomy): Bacteria > Pseudomonadota > Gammaproteobacteria > JAKAQQ01 > JAKAQQ01 > JAJZIH01. The sequence continues at coordinate 13,430 of JAJYFY010000032.1, read as the reverse complement.
CTGGCGGGTCAAGTCAAAGGTCGGCGGGTGCGACGCCATACCCATTCGGACTGGATGCGTCTCGAACGGGAACGCGGGATTTCGGTGACGACCTCGGTGATGCAGTTCCCGTACCGGGATTGTCTGTTCAACCTGCTCGATACACCCGGGCACGAAGATTTTTCCGAAGATACCTACCGGACCCTGAGTGCGGTTGACTCCGCGCTCATGGTGATTGATGCCGCAAAAGGCGTTGAGGAACGGACGCTCAAGCTGATGGAGGTCGCGCGACGCCGACAGACCCCGATCATCACCTTCATCAACAAGCTCGACCGGGACAGCCTGGACCCGTTGGCTCTCTTGGATGACATTGAACGCAAGCTGGGACTTGTGACCGTCCCCCTGACCTGGCCGGTTGGACGAGGCCGCGAGTTTCGGGGCCTTTACGATCTCCGGGGGGATCAATTTTCGGTCTATGAAGTGGAAAACCCGGAACGGGCTGGGATCGAACGGCAGATCGAAGGCTGGGCGAGTGTGGAAGGACAGGCTTTTCTCGGCTCCGGGTCCCGTGCTTTCGGGGAGGAACGGGAGCTGGTCCGGGCTCTGGCTCCCTCCTGGGAGCTGACGGACTATCGCGAGGGACTCGTGACACCGGTCTTTTTCGGATCGGCGTTGAGCGGATTTGGTGTCCGTCAACTACTCGATGCCTTCTGTGACTTTGCCCCTTCGCCTCGTCCTCAACCTGCGGGGGGACGGAGTGTCCAGCCGCATGAGCCCGCCCTCACGGGTTTTGTGTTCAAAATCCAGGCGAACCTGGATCCCCAACATCATGACCGAATGGCCTTTGTCCGACTGTGCTCTGGTCGCTACCGCCCCGGCATGCGCTGGTTCCAGGTCCGAACCGGTCGGGAGTTCAAAATCTCCGACGCACGGACTTTTTTCGCCAATACCCGCAACCCGTCGGAAGAGGCGGTCGCGGGGGACATTCTCGGTTTACCCAACCACGGGACGATCCGCATTGGTGACGTCTTTACCGAGGGAGAGCGATTGTCATTTGCCGGGGTCCCGGATTTCGCACCGGAATGGTTCCGCCGGATCGTGTTGGAGGATCCGTTAAGGTCGAAGACATTGGCTCGCGGTTTGGGAGAACTGGCGGAAGAAGGGGCTGCCCAGTTTTTCCGGCCTCTCGAAGGTCAGGACTGGATCGTGGGGGCCATCGGACCGTTGCAGTTCGACGTGGTGGCGGCCCGTCTCGAAGATGAGTACCAGGTCCGTTGTCGTTTCGAATCCCTGCCGATTGTGACGGCTCGCTGGGTTGCGGGAGAAGGCGGGACACTGGCCGTTTTTAAAAACCAGCTGGCCCCCTATCTGGCCTACGACCATCTGGAGGGTTTGGTTTATCTGGCACCCAACCGGGTTCATCTGGACCTGACCCAGGAGCGGCATCCCGGCATCCGCCTGGAGTCGACCCGGGAGCGGATCAGCGCGTGAACGAAATCGGGCAGGACGAAAGCGCCTTGCCAGGGGTTCGCACGTTGCGCACCCTGTTGAAACAGGCTTCCATCCGGCATTGGGTTCTCTATGACTGGGCGGAGTCCGCGTTCGCAACCACCATCATGGTGGCTTTTTTCCCGGTTCTTTTGACCCATTTCTGGAGCCAGGGCACCCCCGGGGAGGCCTTGTCCCGACTCGGACTGGCGACCAGTCTTTCGGCAGGTGTGGTCGCGTTGGGCGCGCCCCTCCTGGGTGCACTGGCGGATCGTGCCGATGCCCGAACCCGGGGGCTCGCCGTGTGTGCCGGGCTGGGCATCCTGTCCACGGCCGCTCTCGATCTGGTGGGCCGCGGCGAGTGGCTGGTTGCACTCGCGATCTTCTCGGTTGCACTGGTTGGGTATTCCGGCGGCAACGCTTTCTATAACTCGCTCCTTCCGCATCGTTGCCGCCCGCAGGAGATGGATCAGGTCTCCTGCACCGGATATGCCGCCGGTTATCTCGGCGGTGGCTTGCTGTTTGCCGCAAATATTATCGTGGTGAGCCATCCGACGTTTTTCGGTTTGGCGAACCGTCTTGTGGCGCTGCGTCTCGTTTTTGCCGACGTAGCTCTGTGGTGGGCTTTGTTTGCGCTGCCACTCTTGTTCGACAGACGCCTGACCAGACCCGCCACCTCCGGTGGATGGAGCCTGATCCAGGGCGGTTGGACACAATTTCTCACGACCTTCCAGGAGGTCCGGAAACTACGGCAAGTCTCGGTTTTCCTCTTGGCCTATTGGTGTTACATCGATGGCATCAATACCATCATCCGGATGGCGGTGAGTTATGGTTTAAGTCTGGGATTTCCCTCCTCCAGTCTCATTGTCGCAATCCTCCTGACTCAGGCGGTGGCCTTTCCGGCGACGTTCGGATTCGCCTGGATCGGTCGGCGTACGTCGGCACTCCACGCACTGTCCTGGGGGATCGGGATTTATGTGCTGGCCACGCTGGCGGCAGTTTTCATGACCAACGTGGTTGAGTTTTATGCTTTGGCGGGTGTGATCGGGCTCGTTCAGGGAGGGACCCAGGCACTGTCTCGATCCCTCTATGCCCGGCTCATCCCGAAAGAAAAATCGGCTGAATTTTTCGGTTTTTATGGGACGGTCGGAAAGTTTTCAGCCATTCTGGGTCCCCTTCTCGTGGCGCTTACGGAACGCTGGAGCGGCAACGCCCGGGTGGCGATTGGCAGCATTGTGGTGCTTTTCGTGGTGGGAGCCTATTTCCTGCACCAGGTTGACTGGCGCGAAGGCGAGACCTTGGCCAGCACGCTCTAGTGAGCACGCGGGCGATGACGGAGAGGGACCGGGTTGGCGAGGATCACTTCACGTTCTCCGTCTTCGTGGAAAACGTAGCGGGCCCAACGCAGGTGGGTCATCGCAATGCCATCGCGCCAATAAGATGCCGGATAAGCCGGGTACCGGCAGATCAAGCCAGCCGGTGGTGGTTGGCCTCGTCGCAAGGGGACCATATGCCAGTCCATGATGAGTTCAGTGGATATGCCCCTCGTGAACTCGTTGCCGAATCGCAGGTGTCGTAGGATCCGGATCAATGACAGGGTGGCATCCACAAAAGCAGGGGGGCGGCCATAACGGGCGACGGCGAGATGGGTCGCGGGGATATGCCGCTCATACCCCTGTAGATCGACGGGCATCTGTCCCAGTCGATTGAGGCGAACGACCACCGGAGTTGATAGGACGGGCAGCTCGTCAAGCTCGCGGGGTGGGCAAATGAAATGGACTAGCCTGCCCCCGGTCCACAAGGGACCGAGGAGCCGACTTGTGATCGATGAGAGTCGCTTGGCCTGGAGGCTGTGGGCCGCCAGGGGAACTGCGATGCTGAGACCAAAGGCGTACCGCCGCCGGATGATGCGCCAGGCTTTCCAGTAATCCCGGAGCCAGGCCCTGCGGCTAAAGAGAAGATCTCCAATCGACCAGCATTGAAGCGGGAGTGTACAGAGGGGTGCGATCGTCCGGATCGCGATGGCCTCCTCGGGTCCAAACGGCAGACAGGAGGGCGCACGACACATGGGACGGAGCAGCAGGGCCTTGGCTCCGAGCCGGAGTCCCTCCCGTTCCCAGCGTAGGAGCAGGGTCCGTTCCGTGGCCTTGCCCTGAACGCGGCGGAGATAGCCCTTTTCGTTGAGTGTGCCCAGACGCTGGTAGTGGAGTGGTGGGAACAGCAAGATCGGGAGGGACATCCGCCCCGAGGCCGGTAGACTGACCGGTGTCACGGCCAGTACACAAAGGAGGGGGATCGTTCGGGACTTATTCATGTCACCCTCGTTTCCATATCGGAAAACCGTTTCCAATAGCTCCAGAAGCTATCACAAACAACAGGGCGCCGCTTTGGTATGGTTCCGCATGGCTCGGTCAATGACGTTGGCCCGATCGGTTTTACAGATCAGGGGGTCCGGTTTTTTGACGCGATCGACACCAGTTTTAAGCGTTTGGTCTAACTTTCCCCCTGGGATGAGTTCTTCGAACCGGGATCGTAGCGGGAAGTCGCTTCGGCAAAGCGCCGAACCTCCTCGGGAGGAGGGTCGTTTTGGTAGTGGAGATCGGAATAGCAGTGTGCGAGGGTGAGAAAGTCTTGTCCTTTGTCCGCGATGAGCTGGTTTCTCATGCGGAGTGCGAAGGCCATGGGGGGTTCCCAGGCTCTGGGGACTCCCCAGGGTCGCATTTTCCTGAGGAGCCCGCGCCAGGCCTTTTCCTCGATCCGGCGTGTGGTTCGGAAACGGTCCGGCCAATGGAGACGATTCATGAAGAAAGGCAGGCCGAATGCCATCAGGATGAATCCGAGCCACTCGGCACTCTGCGCCAGACCGAAACCCATCTCGTGCAGGAGATGTTCCTGGAGACGGGGGCCGTAGCCCAAAACCCACCGATCCCAGAGTGCATCGAAAGCATCCCAGCTGGTCTGCAGGTGGAGCCAGAGCCCCTGGTCGGGAAGGTCCAGTCCGGCCAGGCGAAGGCGGCCTGACAAGACCGCCCGGGCACCGGGACTGACCCGACTGGCCGCGATGGCTTGGGTGGGATCCACCCGCATCCAGCCCCGTCCGTGGATCCAGACTTCGTCCCAGGCGTGCGCATCCGATTCCCGGATCACATAAAAGCCGCCAACGGAGTTGTAGTGTCCCCCGACAAAGCCCGTCACGACGCGGGCGGGAATGCCGGCTGCCCGCATGAGGAAGGCAAAAGCAGAGGCGTAATGTTGGCAGAATCCCCTCCGGGTCCGGAACAGAAAATCATCAATCGGGTTGACCTTCGTGAGGAGGGGCGGATGCAGTGTGTAGTAGAACGGTTGGTCATGGAAATAGGACAACGCCCGCGCGATGATGGCGAGGGGATGGGGATTCTCCTCCCGCCATTGGGTGGCCAGGGCACGGCTTCTGGGATCCGCCCCGATCGGTAGGGCGAGGTCGCGTAGCCGGGTCATCTCGGGCAGGTGTTTCATACGGAGATCGGGATAGGAAATAGCCTCGTAACGGGTCAGGCGGCGGATTGGGAAAGGGCTTCTCAGTTCGAAGAGCGAGTCGAGACGGGCGCTGATGGACCAGTCCACGGGGAAGTCGAGTGCGTACAGCGCCCGCGTTTCGGTCGGCTCCAGCGTGATCCGGTAGCGGTAGGACGCCCCGTCGAGCTGGGTGGTCCGCGGAGGAGGAAGGTGGGCGGTCCGTCCGGGTAGCCAAGTGGTCCCGGTGAAGCGGTTGAACACCGGTCCGCGGAAGTAGCGATCGGGCCGTGGGGGCGGTGGACCCAGGTAACGGATCCTGAAAACGATCTGGTGGGAGAGGACGATCCGGTTCAGGGAGCCGGGATCAAGATGGCGTGGAAGCCCGAGTGGGTGTGCCGAGAGGGGCCCGAGTCCCCAAAGCGGACCCGGAATCCTCGGAAAGACAATAAAAAGAATAAGCGCGGTAGGGAGGGCCCGGACCAGCCACCTCAGGGCTTCGGGCCAGGCGGACCACGGGTGCTTTTTCTCCCGAGCGGATTCGAGATGAAGCCAGAGGGCCGTGAGGAGCAGCGTGACGAGGGCGAGATAAAGCACGAGGAGTGGCGCTTGGCTTAAGAAGAGATCGGCCCCGATTTCAAAGTATCCGATCAGCACGAGGATTCGAAGATCCCGCAGAGAGGTGCTCTCGAAGGCTTTGAGGGCGGCCATGAGGAGGAGTAAGGCCGAGCCCGGAAGTGCCCCATTCAATCCGTGAAAGGTGAACAAGACAAAGGCAAGCCCCAGGCCGATCAGGACTAGTCGGATCCAGAGCGATGGGTGCTGCCCGGGCCAGGGTCGTCGCATGCGGGCGACCAGCATCAGGCCGGCGGATCCGACCATCCAGACCGGCAGTTCGAGGAACAGGGGAAGCCAGACGAGTGCGAGGGTGATGAAAAGACCGGGCAGGGGTGAGCGGGCGACGGCGATGGCCTGGGTATCCGGCTCGTGTCGTTTCCGCCTCATGGTGGAGGTTCCGGGTAGAGGGCGAGCGCCGCGAGACAGCGCTCGTGATGACTCGGGTTACATTGCGGCGGCGCATGCAGGTTGGGCAATATCAGGCCATAAGGGCAGGAAGCCGCTTCGAGTTCGACGATCCATCGGGTCAGGTGGGACAAGCGTTCTTCCAGGCGACCTGGAGTCTCGAGCCAGTTGAGGATCCGGGTTTCGGTCGGGGGTGTCTCGAAGCGTTTCGTGAGGAGTCCGCGCCCTCGCGCATAGGCTGGCCAGTGGATGTGGCGGCGGGTATCTCCGGGCCGGTATCGCCGTAATCCCTGAAAGTCCTCGACGTCGGGACGTTCGGGTTGCGTCGGACCGGTTCCGGCGGCAGGAGGAGGGAGCGGCAGGGCGGGATCGGCCGGGGTCGGGTAGACCAGTGCGCGTGGGATCTCGGACAGACGGGTCCAGGCGACGAAAAGCCCGAAGGGACGGCGCGACTCGAGACGCAGGCCCGGCGGAGTGAACCAGCCTCGCGTCCGGGTCGGTACTGACAGGGTGAGAATCGCTGAACCCTGGGCCGGCAGCTCGACTTCATGACCCGGTGCAGTCGGGTGGGAAGCCCGTAGGACGAGACCCAGGCGGGGAAGGGAAGAGGGGTTTTCGAGGCGGATCGCGAGAGGTAGGTGCTCACCGGCGAAGACGGGAGCGGGTGAGACCGGTTGGATCACGAGTCCGACCAGGTTGCCATGGACCCGAGCCATACTGAGGAGAGCGGTACCCGTCAACAGAAAAGCCAGGAAAAAGGCCATGTTGTTGTTGTAGTTCATGGCGCCGAGAAACAGCGCAGCCAGCATGAGTGCGAAGGCGAGACCGAACGGGGTGGGCAGGATGTAGGTTTTCCGGTAGCGGACCGTCTGGGAGGGAGCAGGGGGGGTGCCCACGGAGCTGGGCGAAAGCGGGGCTGCATCCGCCCCTCCCTGTTTGCGTCGGATGCGTCGGATGGGCATGCTTCTCCTCAGGGAACGGGGACCGTCCGCAGGAAGGATTCGATGGATTCGTGCCGTTCCGCCGTTGTCCGTCCCGGCTCAAGCCGGTGCGCGGCGACCGCATGGAAAACGGCCTGGAGGTCATCAGGCCAGATGCCGTTGTGACCGGAGAGCCAGGCGTGGGCCTTGGCGGCAGAGAGGAGGGCCAAGCCCGCGCGCGGGGAGAGTCCCCAGTCAAACTGGCCGGACTCCCGGCTCCGGGTGACGAGCTGTCCGAGATAGGCAATCACGGAATCGGCGACGGAAAGGGCCCGGATCTCGGCCTGCAAGGCCAGAACCTCACCTGCATCGAGGATGGGATCGAGCTGGTTCAGGCGCTGTTCCGGATCCAGTCCCTGCCAGAGTCGGGTTTCGGATTCGGGATCCGGGTAACCGAGCGTGAGGCACATGAGAAAGCGGTCCAGCTGGGATTCGGGTAATGGATAGGTTCCGGTCTGCTGCAGTGGGTTCTCCGTGGCAATGACAAAAAACGGTTGGGGGAGGGGTCGGGTTTCGCCATCGACGGTCACCTGGCCTTCCTCCATGGCCTCAAGGAGCGCACTTTGGGTCCGGGGTGTGGCGCGGTTGATCTCGTCGGCGAGCAAGAGCGAAGTGAATAGCGGGCCCGGATCGAAGCGGAAGGTCCGGGTGTCTGGGTCGAAGATCGAGGTTCCGATGATGTCCGCCGGCAGGAGATCGCTCGTGAATTGGATGCGGTGGAAGGGCAGTCCCAGGATACGGGCCAGGGCCCGGGACAGGAGCGTCTTGCCGACTCCGGGAATGTCTTCGATCAGGAGGTGTCCACCCGCCAGCAGACAGGTCAAAGCGAGTCGTATTTTTTCGTCTTTCCCGACCAGGATCGACGAAAGCTCCGTCAGCACGCGGCGGAGCCGGATCGGTGTGTGACCCGGAGTCCGCTGGGCAAGGGAAAAGGACATTGGCTCAGTCTAACGGCCCCGGCAGGGTGATGCAAACCGCCGGGCCCCCCGGGCCACACCCGTCCGGGTGGATGCGTCACCGGAGGGTCGGTTCAGGCCAGTTTCCGGAGTGCGTGAATCCGGTTGCGGACCCACCCGGTGTAGGGCGGTGACAAGAACCGGGTGAGAAACAGCCGGTCCCTCAGGATGGCGCGCTCGTGGCTGAAGGCCCGGAATCCGAAGAATCCATGGCTGTTGCCGATGCCGGATTCGCCGATGCCCCCGAAGGGCAGGTTGCCGTGGAGAAACTGGAGCAGGGTGGTGTTGATGCCGACACCGCCGGATGAGGTTTCACGCACGATGCGGTCGATTGCGGCTTGCCGCCGGGAAAAGATGTAGAGGGCCAGTGGCTTGGGTTGTTCATTGATTGCGGTAATCGGTTCGAGAAGGTTCCTGAAGTCGAGGACCGGAAGCAATGGGCCAAAGATCTCGTTTTCGAGGATGGCGCTGCCGGGTTGGATTCCGGTCAGGAGGGTTGGGGGGATCAGGCGTTCGCCGGGCAGGACCGGGCCTCCGATCCGTTTTGCCCCCCGGCGGGTGGCATCCTCGAGAAGACCGACGAGGCGCTCGAAGTGCGACTGATTGACGATCCGACCGTAATCCGCGCTCATTCGGCTGTCTGCGCCGTAGAGCGCGGTGATCTCGCGCTCGAGTGCGGAAACGAACCGCTCACGGATACCCTCTTCGACGAAGAGATGATCGGGGGCGATGCAGGTCTGACCACAATTGGCCCATTTGCCCCAGACGATCGAACGGGCTGCGGATTCCAAATCGGCGGAGGCGTCCACGATGACGGGTGATCGGCCACCGAGTTCCAGTGTGACGGAGGCGAGGTGTCGGGCGGCCGCTGCCATCACGATCCGACCGGTTGCCGGGCTGCCGGTGAAGAAAATGTGGTCGAAGGGAAGGTCAAGAAGCGCTGATGCCTGGGTGACATCTCCCGGGTAGACGGCCACCTCCGCCGGCTCAAAGGTCTCGTTGACCAGTTCGGCAAGGACCGATGCCGTGGCTGGTGCAAACTCCGAGGGCTTGAGGATCACCGTGTTGCCGGCCGCCAGTGCACAGGCGAGTGGACCCAGTGTGAGGGCGACCGGATAGTTCCAGGGCGCCATGATGAGACAGGTTCCTCGCGGTTCATGTCGGATCCAGGCGGACGTACCGGGGAGGAGTCGGCCCGGATCAACCCTCCGGAGCTTCATCCAGCCGGCCAGATGGCGTCGGGCATGGCGGATTTCGGCGATGACCGGCAGGATTTCTGACAGGTCAGTTTCCGGCACGGGTTTGTGTAGGTCGACGCTCAACGCGTCGCGCAGTCGCGGTTGGTAGTTTCCGACGGCCCGTTCCAGCCGGGTCAATCGTGAACGGCGGTAGGCCGCCGTGGAATGGCGCCACTCGAGCGCCAGCCGCTTCTGCGCCGCGAACACCGTTTCGAGTCGGGGCGTACTGGAATGTTGCGCGGGAGGCGAGCGCATTTCCATGGTTTATCCTCTCAGTCGGCTTTGGGGAGAGACCCGGATGCCGTACACGGATCCGTTGGCCCTCACCCCAATTCCCGATATAATGGCAGAAGCCGGTTCAGGGGGCAGTTTTATGCTCGCCGCGAAGCCCAGATCCATCAAAAACACGTCTTTGCTCTTGCTTTTGGGTGTGAGCTTACTTTTGGGCGGATGCACTTCATCTCCCCAGATGGTGCGACGTGCACGCGAACTCGCGATCCTGAAAACCGATCGGGCCTTTGCCTTGGCCGCGGTCCGCCACGGACTGCCGTGGGCCTACCATCGGTACTTTCTTCGGGACGCTCTGCTGATTGCCGCCCGCGCTGAGCCCATCCGTGGTCGGCACCGGATCCTCTCGCAACTCCCCCCGGGTGTTCCCTCCCTTTTGACCTGGTCACCGCATCGTGCCCTGTCCTCGAAGCATGGGCTCGGGGTCAGCTGGGGAAATTACGAGGTGACGGGGCGTACGACGGGGGGGCGTCCCACGATCATCTACGGCAGTTATGTCACGCTTTGGAAACGCCATGCTGGCCACTGGCGGGTCGCGCTCGAGATGCAGAACACCGCACCGGGTCCGGGGTCGTCCAACCCCGCCAAGACCGCCCCGCCGCGCCCCATCCGTCAGGAGTCCTGAGTGTCCGGCGCCACTCCGTCGGGTTTCCGGAAGGTCGTCCGGCGCCGGTAGGCCCGATACCCGTGCACGGCCACGGGAATCAGCGAGAGCACCGCGATCGTGAGGATTCCCCAAGGCAGATTTGCACGTACCACGGGTACATTCCCGAAGTAATAACCGGCCCCGAACAGCAAGCCGACCCAGAGACCACCGCCGTAAAGTGTGTACAGCACGAAACGCAGGCGACTCATCCGCCCGATGCCAGCCACGAAAGGCACAAAAGTGCGAATGATCGGGATGAGACGGCCCATCACGATCGTGGAGGCCCCGTAACGCTGAAAGAAAGCATGGGCTTCGCGGAGGTGATCCGGGTTAAACCAGCGTGATCGTTCATAGTGGAAGACCTTGGGCCCAGCCCAGGCGCCCAGGGCATAGTTCGAGAGATTGCCGAGAATGGCACCCGAGAGCAGTGCGAGAAGCGTGGGGGATGCCGACAGGGTTCCTTGGGCGACGAGCGTTCCCGCAACCAGGAGCAGGGAGTCTCCGGGCAGAAACGGCAGGATGACGAGCCCCGTCTCGGCGAAAAGCACGAGGAACATCATCGGGTAGATCCAGGCGCGGTAGGTGTGGACCCAGTCACTCAAACGGTGTCCAAGATTGAAAAACGAGAAAAGGACATGAGGCAACACGGAAATTTCCTGCCTTCAGTCCGACCGGGCCGGTGTCGGCCATCCGCTGTCCGGGATACGGACTACGGTGACGCGGGCCTCGACGGTTTTCGTGTGGTCTGCCCCTCCCCGAACGGTGCAGGCCACGACCACCCGTCGACCGTGGTGTTCCAGGATTTGGCCGGTGACCTGAAAAGGGGCCAAGGGAGTCGGCTTGAGGAAGTCAACCGTGAGGGAGGCGGTGACGAAACGGGGGTAGGGTTGCGGGTTGCGATCCAGGTCCAGCCGGTCGAGATAAGCGGCCGCAGTCCCCGTCGCGTGGCAGTCGATGACCGAGGCCAGGAGGCCGCCATAGACGTAGCCGGGCAGCGCGGTATGCCAAGGTTCGGGATGAAACTCGCAGACCGACTCCTCGCCCGCTCCCCAGACACTTTTCACATGATGGCCTTTTTCATTGAGACGACCACAGCCGTAACAGTGGCTCCACTCGTCGGGATAGTGGTCCTGGAAAGGGCGGTTCATGGGAAAGCTCCGGACGGATCCTGACCAGTGTAAGGGATCCCGGTCGCCACTGGGACCGGACGAGGCCGCCCCAGCCGGGCTGAAACTGGCGGTGCCGGGAAAGTTCGCCTACACTTTCCGACTGTCGGCTGGCTCCCGCCGGCCCTGTCCTGGAGTCTTTCGTGACCCTCAATACGACGGAGGAACTGATCGAGGCACTACGCCGTGGCGAGATGGTGATCGTCATGGACGATGAGGATCGTGAGAACGAGGGCGATCTCATGATGGCGGCCAGTCAGGTCACGTCTGACACGATCAATTTCATGGTGCGGTATGGACGTGGGCTCGTCTGTCTGCCGATGACGCGAGAACGCTGCGAGAGGTTGCGCCTCCCGCTCATGGTCCAGGATAACCAGACCCGCTACGGAACCCGGTTTACGGTTTCGATCGAGGCCGCCCGGGGGGTCACGACCGGTATTTCTGCCCATGACCGTGCCCATACGATCCGGACCGCCGTGGCCGAGGGCGCGGGACCCGAGGACATCGTCCAGCCCGGCCACATCTTCCCGATCGTGGCGCAATCGGGAGGTGTCCTGGCCCGTGCTGGACATACCGAGGCCAGTACGGACCTCGCCCGACTGGCAGGATACGAACCCGCAGCGGCGATTGTCGAGATCCTGAACGAGGATGGCAGCGTGGCCCGGCGTCCTGATCTCGAACGTTTTGCGCAACATCATGGGCTCAGGATCGGCACGATCGCGGACCTGATCCGCTACCGCATGGCCCGTGAAATGACGGTCTCCCGCGTGCTCGAAAAGGAGGTCGCGACGGAGTGTGGACCATTCAGGCTGGTGGCCTATGAGGATCATCTGGAGCAGACAGTCCATTTTGCCCTCTGTCACGGGCGCGTTCGGGCCGACGGATCCACTCTGGTGCGCGTCCATGTCGAGAATTCACTGACCGACCTATTGCACCTCACCGGCACCGGTTTCGGCTGGCCGCTCACCGCGGCACTGCAGCGGATTGCTCATGAGGATGGCATCCTCATCATTCTGAGACCCGCCCAGGATGCCGCGAACTTGATCCGTCGCCTGGATGACGGGCGACCCGGAGAGGAAGCCGATCCATCCAATCAGGCAGTCCTGCGCACCTACGGCGTGGGTGCCCAGATCCTGCGCGATCTCGGGGTCCGCCGGATGCGGGTGCTTTCGGCACCCAAGATCATGCTGGGACTGTCCGGGTTTGGGCTGGAGGTGACCGAATACCTTTCCGGGAACGTGGGAGAAGCCCCGATCAAGGCATGAGGGGTTCCTGGAGGCTATACTGACGAGAGTGATTTCCGGTTCCCGGTGATGTCCCGCCGCCGTGCGTCTCCTCCACACGTGACCCGTCCAGCCGCCGGATTCCTGGCGGCCCGGATCGGCATCGTGGCGAGCCGGTTCAACGCCGAGATTGTGGAATCGCTCTTGCGGGGTTGTATCGAAACCCTGAAGACGGCGGGTCTTCCGGAGGCGGGTCACCTCCTGCTCCGGGTACCGGGTGCTTGGGAGCTGCCGTGGGCAGTCCAGACTCTCGCCCGCCGATATCATCCCGATGCCGTCATTGTGCTGGGGGCGATTATCCGCGGAGAAACCGATCATTACCGGCACCTCGCCCGTGCCGTGACCGACGGGCTCATGACCGTGGGCCTGCATGAGAACGTACCGGTGATTCTGGGATTATTGACGACGGATACTTGGGAACAGGCCCTTGAGCGCTCTGGCGGGAAGGCCGGGCACAAAGGGGTGGAGTCCGCGGATGCTGCGCTCGAGATGGTCGGACTCCGTCACCAGGTTCAGATGGATCCGTCCCGGACATGAGTTCGGGATCCAGGCATAGTCGGCGGTTCGGGGCCCGTGCCCACGCCCTCCAGGCCCTTTACTGGAGACAGTTCGTGGACAGCGCCTTGGCTGAAGACGAACGAGGCTGGATCATGGGGGAGCCCCGGGCCTTTGACCGTCCCTACTTTGAACGGCTCGTTCTCGGGGTGGAGTCGCATGCGATGGAACTCGACGACCTGTATGAACCGTTCCTCGATCGGCCGGCTGCCCAGATCGACCCGGTCGAGAAGGCCATTCTCCGGATGGGGTGTTTTGAACTTGGTTTTGCGCTGGATGTCGATGTGCCAGTCATCCTGAACGAATCGGTGGAGCTGGCCAAGCAATATGGGGCGG
>JAJYFY010000102.1 GCA_021785265.1 Pseudomonadota bacterium | reverse complement strand
AACGGATCGGGCCGTGGCCGCATACTCCGGATACCCCCGAGCCAGCTCCAGCATCCGTTCGGCCAACTCCCTCACGGAATACTGGTTTTGGGGATTGCCGATGTTATAGATGCGCCGGCTCGCCGCCCCCCCCTCGTTTCGGATGATGCGCAAGAGAGCATCCACCCCATCGTCGATATAGGTATAGGAACGTCGACGCCGGCCACCGTCGACGAGCCGGATATTCTCGCCCCGGACGATATGGCCGAGGAACTGGGTCACCACGCGCGAACTGCCCTCCTTGGCCGCATGAATGCTGTCCAACCCGGGACCGATCCAGTTGAACGGACGAATCAGGGTGAAATCCAGTTGTTCCTCGATCCCATAAGCCCAGATCACGCGGTCGAGCAGCTGTTTCGAACAGCTGTAGATCCACCGCTGCTTGGGAATCGGACCCAGCACGCAGTTGGATTCATACGGGTCGAAGGCAGGATCCGGACACATCCCATAGACTTCGGACGTGGACGGGAAGATGACCCGTTTCCGGTAACGGACGCACTGCCGGATAATCGGCAGATTGGCCTCGAAATCCAGCTGAAAGACCTTGAGGGGCTCCCGGACATAGGTCGCGGGTGTGGCAATGGCCACCAAGGGCAGGATCACATCACATTTCTTGACGTGGTACTCGACCCACTCGCGGTTGATCGTGATGTCACCCTCGAAAAAATGGAAGCGGGGATGTTCGGTGAGGGCCGTGATCCGATCCGAAAACATATCCATGCCGAAAACCACCCAGTCGGTTTCCTCGAGGATACGTTGGCTCAGGTGATGGCCGATGAAACCATTAACCCCGAGAATGAGAATTTTCTTCACGAGGGCTCCCTAACGCGACGGGATTCAGGAGATCCGGTGGGCAACCGGCATCCGGTGGATGCCAGCGGTATTTTAACACCTCGATTCGTCTCCCGTCGCCGCAATCCGCGAAAATCCCATCCCCTGCCCGGTAGAGGGTGGGTCGCCGATGGCGAGCCGGTTCGCGATCTGGGCGGGCGCGGTCGATCCACAATCGGCTCGGGCCACAGTCCGTGAAGGCACCCGGGAAAGGTGGAGCCACGGCCCGAATCAGGTTATGGATCTCGAGTGCGGTTCGCCGCCAGTCGATGCGTCCGTCTTCGGGGCACCGGCGTCCATAATATTCGTCGCGGAGGAACGGCAGGGGTCGTGGATTCGCCTGGCCGGCCACGAGCGGCCCGAGGCTCCGGGTCAGGACCATCTCCGCTGCGAAAGCGACCTTCCGGGACACGTCGAGGGCCTGGTCGGAAAGCAGGATGGGGATGGCCATCTGGTCCACGAGTGCACCAGCGTCCGCACGTTCGGTCATGTAGTGGAGACTCGCGCCGGTCTCCCGCTCGCCCCGGAGGATGGCCCAGTTGACGGGTGCACGTCCCCGGTAGCGGGGCAGAAGCGAACCATGCAGGTTGAGTGCTCCCTGGCGGGCTGTCCGGAGCAGGGAAGATGGCAAAAGATACCGATAGTAGAAGGAGAAGAGGAAATCAGGCGCGAGGGCTGAAAGCTCCGCCTCAAGCCCGGGCAGGGCTGTCTGGTCCGGTTCGATACAGGGTAAGTGCTCGCGACTGGCGAGTTCGCGGACGCTGCCGTACCAACGGGACTCCAGGGGATCATCGGGATGCGTGACAACCAGAGCCACTTCGATCCCCTGGTCGAGGAGGACGGCCAGTCCCCGGCATCCGACCTCGTGGTAGGCGAAAACGACGGCCCGGGTCATGCCCGGGGGGTCCCGGACCGTTCCAGCACCGCCTGGATGAGGTAACGCGGACGCTTCTGGACTTGCTGGTAGATCCGTCCGACATACTCGCCGAGAAGGCCGATGCCGAACAGAAGTACGCCGATCAGGAAAAAAACGATCCCGAAGAGGGTAAAGACCCCCTTCACCTGCGGGCCAAAAAAGATTCGCTGGAAGGCGAGATAGAGCACGAGAATCCCGGAAGACAAGGCCAAGACGATCCCCAGGAGCGAAAAGATCTGGAGCGGGACCACGGAAAATCCGGTGACCAAGTCAAAGTTGAGACGGATCAGCCGATAGAGGGAATATTTGGAATGTCCCGACTGGCGCTCATCGTGCTCGACTTCGATCTCGGTGGGATGGGCCGCAAAAAGATACGCCAGCGCGGGAATGAAGGTGTGGATTTCCTCGCAGCGGTTGATCGCATCCACGATGGATCGGTCATAACCGCGGAGCATGCACCCCTGATCCGTCATATGAACACGCGTGATCCGTTCACGGATCCGGTTCATGAGACGGGATGCGAGGCGGCGCCAGAGGTGGTCGCGGCGCTGGCGCCGAATGGTGCCGACATAGTCGTACCCGGTATCCAGGGCCTCGAGCAGGCGCGGAATTTCCTCGGGCGGATTCTGGAGATCGGCATCCAGGGTCACGATCCGGCGCCCGCGCGCGAACTCGAACCCGGCGAGGATGGCCGCGTGCTGGCCGAAGTTGGACTGAAAAAACACGATTCGGATCGTATCCGGACGCCGCTCGAACAGCTGACGCAACAAAACCGGCGAGCGATCCCGACTTCCATCGTCGACAAAAATCACTTCCCAGCTCCGACCCAGCTGATCCAGCACCGGAAACAGGCGATCGCAGAGGGCGTTGAGGCTGTCTTCTTCGTTGTAAACCGGAATAATAATGGACAGATCGGGCGTGACGGGACCGTTCATGCTCCGCCCCCACCCAGAACCTCTCCCAAGACCCGGCAGACCCGATCCACCTCGGCTTCGGTCATGGCCGGGAAAAGCGGCAGCGTGATGGTTTCCCGGCCGATGCGTTCGGCATTCGGAAACTGGCCCGGATGCCAGTCACACAGCGAGCGGTACAGGGTGAGCGGTGGCAGAGCCGGGTAATGCATGCCGATGCCGATCCCCTGCTCCCGCATCCGTTCCTGAAGCTGCCGCCGCCCAAAGCCCCGTGTCTCGAAGGGTACGAGTACCGTAAACATGTGCCAGGCGTGTCCCTCGTCTCCTCGTTCGGGGAGGACGAGCCCCCAGGGATTCGTGCCCAGTCGATCGAAATAGTGGCCGGCCAGTTCGCGTCGACGTCGGTTGAACTCGTCGAGATGCTTGAGCTGTCCGAGTCCGACACGAGCCGCCACGTCGCTCAGGTTATGTTTGCCGGCTGCCAGCTCGACATCATAACTGCCATCCTCGGCCTTACGCAGGCCGTGGAAACGCAGTCGTTCGAGCCGGTCGACCCACTCGGACTGTCCAGCCGGCAGGGAAATGGCTGCGCCTTCGATCGTGGTCATATTCTTGTTGGCATGGAAACTGAAACAGACCAGATCCCCGAAACTGCCGATTTCCCGCCCGCGGTATCGCGCCCCGATGGCATGCGCGGCATCCTCGACTACGATCAGGTGGTGACGACGGGCCAAGGCATGCAGCGCCTCCAAGTCGACGGGAAGACCGGAAAAATGCACCGGCATGATCACCCGGGTTCGTGGAGACAGGGCGGCGGCCACGGCAGAGGCCGTGAGATTGCGGCTCGCGAGTCCGACATCCACGAAAACCGGTGTCGCCCCCACCCGGACAACCACATTGGCACTCGCTGCAAAGGTCATGGCCGGTACGATCACCTCATCACCCGGTCCCACGCCTGTGGCACGCAGGGATTCTTCGAGTGCACCGGTCGCATGGGCGTAGCACAACACACGACGATCATTGCCGAACCGGGACACGAGGGCCCCCTCGAGTTCGGCGACCCGCGGACCCGAGGTGATCCATCCGGATCGAAGGACATCGACCACACCCGCGAGGGTCTCCTCGTCAAGGGTGGGTCGGGTAAAGGGCAGGAAGGGTTCGCTCATGTGCTGCCCCGGGCCAGCAGGGCCACACCGACAATGATGACGACGATTCCCAGCCACTGCAGGAGACTCAGACGTTCCGAGAAGAACATCCAGGCACCGATCGCCGTCACGATGTAGCCCAAAGACAGCATCGGGTAAGCCAGGCTGACCTCGACTCGCGAGAGGGCCAGGATCCAGACCACGAGACTCACGGCATAACAGACGAGACCCGCCAGGATATAGGGGTTCTGGGCGAGTGACCACGCGCTCCGAAGCAAGGTTTCGGGGCTCAGGGCGATGGGGCCCATGCCGCGAACAGCCATTTTGAGCAGCAACTGGGCGGTGGCATTCAAGAGAACACCGGTCAGGATCAGGAGAAAAGCGACGAAGCTCATGGGTGTACGACCGCCACCCGCCGGACATTGGACGCCACCACGGTAAACGGCCAGCCCTCCCGGACCAGCTGGGCATAAAGTCCCTTTTGGAGAATTGCCACAGCCCGTGGATGGGCGAGCCAGACCCGGTGGAAGGCCGCGAGGGTCGGAATGAAACGCCGGTCATTGAGGTGCCCGGCTTTTTTCGCAAGACTGATTCCG
>JAJYFY010000101.1 GCA_021785265.1 Pseudomonadota bacterium | reverse complement strand
GACTTCTACGCCTTCTCCGGCCACAAGCTGTATGGACCGACCGGGATTGGTGTGCTCTATGGAAAATTCTCCTGGTTGGAGCGTCTGCCACCCTGGCAGGGCGGCGGCGACATGATCACCTCCGTGACTTTTGAGAAAACCCAGTACGCGGCTCCACCACAACGCTTCGAGGCGGGCACGCCACCGATCGCACAGGCGATCGGAATCGCTGAAGCCATCCGGTACCTGGAGTCGGTTGGATACGCAGACATTCAGAACCAGGAAAACCGGGTGGCCGACCATGCGCTGCGGCGACTGCGCGAGATTCCCCGCATTCACCTGATCGGAGAACCTCGAGAGCGAGCGGCCATTGTCTCTTTCGTTCTGGATGGAATCCACCCGCATGATATCGGGACGGTGCTGGATCAAGAGGGCGTTGCCGTCCGTGCCGGGCATCATTGCGCCATGCCGCTCATGGAACATTACCGGGTGCCGGCAACCGTCCGTGCTTCTTTCGCGTTTTACAATACTGAAAACGAGGTGGACATCATGATTGACGCTCTGGAAAAGGCAAGTGAGTTGTTTGGCCGATGAGCAGTCTTTTGTCTTTATACCAGGAAATCATCCTGGATCACAATCGAAGCCCCCGCAACTTCGGCAAGCTGGAACACGTAACCCATGAGGCCCAGGGTTTCAACCCGCTGTGTGGCGACAAGATCCATGTGTATGTCGAGGTCGTGGGCAACCGTATCCGGGAGATCACGTTCGAGGGCGCGGGGTGTGCCATCTCGACCGCCTCCGCTTCCCTCATGACCGAATCTCTCAAGGGAAAAACACGGGAAGAGGCACTCTCGTTTTTTGAATCCCTGCGCCATTTTCTGACCCAGCCGCCCGATACCCTTCCTCCGCCAGGATTCGACCTGGGAAAGCTCGCGGCCTTAAGCGGGGTCCGGCAGTACCCCACCCGGGTCAAATGTGCGACCCTTGGCTGGCATACCCTGCAGGCGGCTCTGAAACAAAGCGGCCTGCCCGTGACCACAGAACACGCCCCTCATGCGTAAGTCAGATCCCGTTCGTTTCAAGCGAGCCTGCGAGGCCACTCTCATTCCTGCAGGAACTCCGGTGGTCGTTCCGGAAGGAACGGAAGGAACCTTGACCCAGGCCCTCGGTCAATCGTTTACCGTCTATTTGGGTGGCAACCTGGTCCGTGTCGCAGGCAAAGACGCCGATGTCCTGGGTCTCCCCACCCCGGAGCCGCTCGTGATCCCGGAGGGGATCAGCAGGGAGGAGGTCGAAGCTTTGGTCTGGAAACAGTTAAGCCAATGTTATGACCCTGAAATCCCGATTAATATCGTTGATTTAGGACTTATTTATGAGTGTAAACTTGAGGATCTAGAAAGAGGGCGCTACCGGGTCCGGATCCGCATGACCCTGACCGCTCCAGGCTGTGGGATGGGCGGCATGCTCACCCACGATGTACGCGAACAGCTACTCGAGATTCCGGCCGTCGAATCCGTGGACGTTGAGCTGATCTTCGACCCTCCGTGGAACTCGAGTTTGATGAGCGATGCAGCCCGCCTTGAGACCGGATTGTTCTGACCGCCATGGCCTCATGGATCACCTTGTGTCCATTTGACGAACTCAAGAAAGAAGGTCTTTTTGTGCTGGAGCTACCCAGCACATCCATCGCAGTTTTCTGGACAGAAGGTGAGGCTTTTGCCGTGGAAAACATCTGCACTCATGACGGGGGTGAACTGGCTGGAGGGCCGGTTGAAGGGACCACCGTGATCTGTCCCCGCCATGGGGCTTGTTTCAACCTCAAAACCGGAGCTGCGCTGGCGCCACCCGCCTACGAACCGATCCGCACTTACCCGGTCCGGATCCGTGAAGGGCAGGTCGAGATCGAGCTCTGAAATCACTCCCGGGTAAAGAGCGATCCAGAGACGGTCGAAGGCTCGGGAAAACTACGGCGGGACGTCCTTCCCATCGGGAGGTGGGTCTCGGTGGGAAAGGCTTGCCGGAAGATCCAAGGATTTCCATTGACCCTCGATCCAGGGCGCGTCCCGGGATTCCGGTTGACCCGCACCCCGCTTCGCGGACCACCAGGCGCGGAACATCCAGGGGAGGCCAAAGAGGATTCCAGCCAGGAGGACAATCCACCCAAGTGCAAGCATCAAAAACAGGAAAACCGTGAGCAGAACAAGCCCCACCAGGATCCGAACCACGGATCCAGGATGCGGAGTCCGACGGCCGATCTCACTGGACCGCAAGGTATAAATCCTGAAAAACCGATCTTTCACCGACCCCTCTCGCGATTCGAAACCTGCTCTCCGACCGAAACTTCGGATCAGGTCCGGGATTCACTCGGGTATTGTATCCTTACCCAAGCCGTTCAATGATGAGAAACCGTGCCCACGCTCACTGCAATCGTGATTGCGCACAACGAGGCTGCCCATATCGGAGATTGCCTTGCGACTTTGAATTTTGCCGACGAAAGATTGGTCCTCGATGCGAACAGTGAGGATGAGACGGTCTCGCTGGCCGAGCAGATGGGGGCACGCGTCATCGTTGCGCCCGACTGGCAGGGATTTGGCATCCAGCGCCAGCGTGCCCAGGATCTGGCGCTGGGCGACTGGTTATTGATGGTGGACGCGGACGAGCGGGTCAGTCCTCAGTTGGGAGACGAAATCCGTCAGGCAGTCGAGGCCTCAGGGCAGGAAGGATCCCCTCGTGTCTATGAAATTTCCCGACTGACTTCCGTTTTTGGCCGGTTTATCCATCATGGGGGGTGGTCCCCTGATTGGGTCGCCCGACTATACGCCCGTGATGCGGGGTGTTACGACAAGGCACGGGTTCACGAAAAACTGCTACCCCGACCAGGGATCCGGGTGGGCCGCCTGACAGGACCCCTCCTCCACTACAGTTACACGAGTGTCGACCAGTATCTGGTCAAATCCGCACGCTATGCCCGGGAATGGGCGATTGAAAAGGAGCGCCAGGGCATACGGGTTTCCTTGGCTCAGGGATTGTGGCACGCAGCCGGTTGCGGGTTTCGGATGTACGTTCTACGGGGCGGGTTCCGGGATGGGGCAGAAGGCTGGCTGCTGGCTCTGTTGTCGACGCATTCGACCTTCGTCAAGTATGCCAACCTCTGGGTGAGGCAGCGGCGAAATGCGCAAGATCAAGCGATCGGATCTGCTTGACAGCCTGATCGAGACGGGCGCGAGCCTGAGCGGGCTCTGCAAGGTCCAGCGCCCATCGTCGGGAATCCTCGTTGATGGTCTGCCAGCGCAACGAGTGACCGGAGCGGTGGGTGGGGTAAAAAGCCAAGGTGGGTCGGTTGAGTGCCCCGGCAAGATGCAGTGGGCCAGTCGACCCACTGATCCAGAGATCGGCAAAGGCAATGTGCTCGGCAAAAGAAACGAGGCCTTCCCGGGAGTAATAGCAGTGAGTCCGTCTCGGAACGCCAGCGGCCTCCACCACCCGGCGAGCGGCCTCCTCCTCTCCGGCCCCGGCCGTCACGACCAACTGGATGCGCGGATCCTCGAGCAATCGGCGGGCCAGATAACCATAGTCTTCGGGCCTCCAATTGGGGGCTGAACCGCCGTGTCCCGGATGCAGGAAAACCACATGGTCCTGATCCCCGATTCCTGAAGACTCGAAAAAGCGACGGCGTCTCTCTCCCACCTGGACCGGGTCAAAGGAAAGATAGGGTGGCTTAGGCCATTGCGGCGGGATCCCGTATCGGGCCAGCAAGAAAAAAGCGAGTTCAACGTTGTAGACCCACTCGGGCCTGAGCGACTGGGAGCGACGCTGTTTCAGAGTCTCGTTGTAAAACAGTTGGTCGATTTTCGTGGCCGGGGCGAAGCGGTGCCGGATACCGGATCGCGAGAGGGCCAAGGCCAGTGGAAGCCGCGTGGCAAAAGCCAAGGCATCGGTTGCCTCCAGCTTCCGAAAAGCTTCCGTGGCCTGGCGGATCCGCCCCCAACGGATGGGATGTGGCTCTTCAACCACGACAGAAGTGATCGAAGGGCAGATCTGGGCCAGGGGTTGGGTGTAGGCGGGAACCCAGGCCACCAGATCGGTTTTTGGCAAAGCGGCACGTAAAACGGCGAGGGCGGGCCAAGTCAGGAGAAAATCGCCCAGGCGGTCATTGCGGATCAGGATCAACTTCGCAGGAAGGGAATTCCGCATTTCCCCCAGTGCGCCAGAGGAAGGGGATCCCTTCGGGATCACATCCGGGGGATTCACTGCCATCGTCCACTCGGTACCCAGGGGAAATCGTGTCCGTTCAGGATTGTGGAACCGACGTAAACCCAAGCCGGAACGGACAGTGGGTCATCCAAATAGGCTCGTACCAGCACGCGTTCGAAACGCGATGTCCCGATCGGGTCGAACTCCTCGAAGCGGTCAAGCGCCTCAAGCCAGCCGTCAGGATTCAAAAAATCCAGAAGTTCGCCCTGCACCCGCTCACAGGAAACCTCGTGCTCGCGAAGATCCTGATGTGAAACGCG
>JAJYFY010000031.1 GCA_021785265.1 Pseudomonadota bacterium | reverse complement strand
GTCCCCTCAAGCTCACCGCGCAGGATCTTGATCTGGTCATCCAGCTTGAGGGTACGCAGCAACTCATAGATAGCTTCGGCTCCCATCCGGGCATCGAAATCGTCGCCGTATTCCTCAATCATTTCGAGATATTCCTCGTCGGTGAGGAGCTGGCCCCGATTGAGGGGGGTGAGCGCGGGTTCGACCACGACGAACGCCTCGAAATAAAGTACCCGCTCGATATCACGCAGGGTCATGTCGAGAGTCAAAGCGATCCGGGAGGGGAGGGAGCGCAGAAACCAGATGTGCGCCACCGGGCTCGCCAGGTCAATGTGCCCCATCCGCTCGCGGCGGACCTTGGACAGCGTCACCTCGACCCCACACTTCTCGCAGACCACACCTCGGTGCTTCAATCGCTTGTACTTGCCACACAGGCACTCGTAGTCCTTGATCGGCCCGAAGATCTTGGTGCAGAACAGCCCGTCTCGTTCCGGCTTGAAGGTCCGGTAGTTGATCGTCTCCGGTTTTTTCACCTCTCCATGGGACCAGGAGCGGATCAGCTCAGGCGAAGCCAAGCCGATCCGGAGGGCATCGAAATCCTCATTCGGGTGCTGCTGACGAAAAAGCTGCAAAAGTTCTTTCATGGAAGATCTCCACGGCAGGGACCCCGTGCTGTCGGAGCATGGCCGGTCATCAAAACTGCTCCATCTCGATATTGATGGCCAGCGATCGGATCTCGCGGACCAGGACGTTGAACGACTCCGGCATCCCGGCCTCCATACGCAAGTCATCATCAACGATATTCTTGTACATGCGGGTACGTCCTTCGACGTCATCGGACTTGACGGTCAGCATTTCCTGCAGGGTGTAGGACGCCCCGTAGGCCTCCAGCGCCCAGACCTCCATTTCCCCGAAACGCTGTCCCCCGAATTGGGCCTTTCCGCCAAGCGGTTGCTGAGTCACGAGACTGTAGGGGCCGGTCGAGCGGGCATGCATCTTGTCATCGACCAGGTGGTTGAGCTTGAACATGTAGACATACCCCACCGTCACGGGACGGTCGAAAGCCTCGCCGGTGCGGCCGTCATAGAGCCGGGTCTGTCCCGACAGGGACAGGCCGGCCAGTTTGAGAAGGTGACGGATCTGGGTCTCACTGGCCCCGTCAAAAACGGGGGTCGAGACCGGTACTCCATTTTCCAGTCGCTCGGCCAGGGCACGGATTTCGCCATCCGAAAGCTCACCCAATCTCACCGGCTCACCCCCGGCCCCGTTGTAGACCAAGTCGAGGAAACGCCGGAGCTCCTCGGTATCCGCCTCGTGCCGCACTAAATCTCCGATGCGTTCGCCCAGTGTCTTGACCGCCCAGCCGAGATGCGCCTCCAGGATCTGGCCGATGTTCATCCGGGACGGCACGCCCAACGGATTAAGCACGATATCCACCGGCTGACCATCCTCCGTGTAAGGCATGTCCTCGACGGGCACGATCAGTGAAATCACGCCCTTGTTGCCGTGGCGGCCGGCCATCTTGTCTCCTGCCTGGATGTGCCGCTTGACTGCCAGGTAGACCTTGACCATCTTGATCACGCCAGGCGGCAGTTCGTCTCCCGCTTTGATTTTCCGCTTCTTCTCCTCGTACCGACGATCAAAGAGAAGCCGCTGCTGGGCCAGCTGTTCAGAGAGCTGTTCGAGCGCTTCGGTCGCCTCCTCGTTGTGGAGGCGGATACTGAACCATTGGTCGCGCTCAAGTCCCTCGAGGTAGCCCTGGGTGACCCGTGCACCCTTGGCGAGCTTTTGCGGACCACCCTCGGCCACCTTACCGGTGAGGAGGCGGGCGGCCCGCATGAAGAGGTCATCCTCGAGGATGCGCCGCTGGTCGTCCAGATCCTTGCGGGCTCGGGCCAGTTCCGCCGCCTCGATGGCCTGAGCGCGGGAATCCTTTTCCATGCCCTCGCGCGTAAAGACCCGGACATCGATCACGGTACCGTCCATTCCGGGAGGCACCCTAAGCGAGGTATCCTTTACCTCGGAGGCCTTCTCGCCGAAAATCGCCCGCAGGAGCTTCTCCTCGGGGGTGAGCTGGGTTTCCCCTTTGGGCGTCACCTTGCCCACCAGGATATCGCCGGCCTTGACCTCGGCCCCAATGAAGGCGATTCCCGCCTCATCGAGATTGGCGAGCGCGGCCTCGTTCACGTTCGGGATGTCGCTCGTGATTTCCTCGGAACCGAGCTTGGTATCACGAGCCATGCAAGAGAGTTCCTCGATATGGATCGAGGTAAACCGCTCCTCCTCCACGAGTCGCTCGGAGATGAGGATTGCATCTTCAAAGTTATAGCCATTCCACGGCATGAACGCCACCCGGAGATTCTGCCCGAGGGCGAGCTCGCCGAGATCCGTCGAAGAGCCGTCTGCAAGCACGTCGCCACGCTCAATGCGTTCGCCGTTCTGGACACGGGGTCGCTGATTGATGCAGGTATTCTGGTTGGAGCGTTGGTACTTGGTCAGGTTGTAGATATCGACCCCGGCCTCTCCGGCTACGGTTTCGGTATCGTCGACCCGGACCACGATCCGGCCGGCATCCACGGCATCGACGACGCCACTCCGTCGAGCTACCAGGGTGGCTCCCGAATCAATCGCGACGGTCCGTTCGAGGCCCGTGCCGACCAAGGGCTTGTCGGTCCGCAAAACCGGAACCGCTTGGCGTTGCATGTTCGACCCCATGAGCGCCCGGTTGGCATCGTCGTGTTCCAGAAACGGGATGAGCGCCGCTGCGATCGAGACGATCTGCATCGGCGAAACGTCCATGTACTGAATCCGGTCCGGGGTTGACAAGGTAAACTCGTTGTTGAACCGGCAGGAGACCAGCTCCTCCGCAAAGCGTCCGTCCCCCTCCAGCTGGGCATTCGCCTGGGCGATCACGAACCGCCCTTCCTCGATAGCCGACAGGTATTCGACGGTTTCGGTCACCCGGCCCTGGATCACCTTCCGGTACGGCGTCTCCAGGAAACCGTAGGGGTTGGTTCGGGCGTAGACGGCCAGCGAATTGATGAGGCCGATATTGGGTCCCTCCGGAGTCTCGATCGGACAAACCCGGCCGTAATGGGTGGCATGAACGTCCCGAACCTCGAAGCCCGCCCGCTCGCGGGTGAGCCCACCCGGGCCCAGTGCGGACACTCGTCGCTTGTGGGTCACCTCGGACAGGGGATTGTTCTGGTCCATGAACTGGGACAGCTGGGAGGAGCTGAAGAACTCCTTGATGGAAGCCACCACCGGCTTCGCATTGATGAGATCCTGCGGCTTCAGCCCCTCGGTCTCGGCCAGAGCCAGTCGTTCACGGACCGCCCGTTCGACTCGGACCAGCCCCACCCGGAAGGCGTTCTCGACCATCTCCCCGACCGAACGGATCCGTCGATTGCCCAAGTGGTCGATATCGTCTACGGTTCCCTCCCCGTTGCGGATCCCGATCAGCGTCTTCACCACGTCCAGGATGTCTTCACGCACCAGGACAAGGGGACCCTCGTCGGCGGCACGGCCGAGGCGCTTGTTGAACTTCATCCGTCCGACAGCCGACAGATCATAGCGCTCGGCAACGAAGAACAGGTTTTTGAAAAGTGTTTCCGCGGCATCCCGAGTCGGGGGCTCCCCCGGACGCATCATGCGGTAGATTTCGACCAGTGCCTCAAGCGGGCTGTGCGTCGAATCCAACCGCAGGGTCTGGGAGATGAACGGACCCCGGTCAACGTCGTTCACGTACAGCGTGCCGAACTGGGTAATGCCCGAACCCATGATCTTCTGCAGGGTCTCGGGCGTGAGTTCCTCGTTGGCACGCGCCAAGAGCTCCCCGGTCTCGGGATGGGCAAGGTCATGGGCGAGAACGCGCGCGGCAGCATAGGCCATCGGAACGGCCAGCCGCCGGACTCCCGCGTTTTTCAGTTCGCGGACTTGGCGGGCTGTGACCCGGCGCCCTTCCTCGACCAGAACCCGATCCTCCAACTTGATGGGGAACGCGGCGATCTCGCCACGAAGCCGTTCCGGGACCAGATCGAGGATCAGTCCACTGGGCGTCACATGGAATACGTTGAGCTCGAAAAAGGTGGCGAGCATCTCCGTATCGTCGAGGCCGAGCGCACGCAGCAGGACCGTGATCGGCAACTTGCGGCGGCGATCGATGCGAACGTACAGGCAGTCCTTGGCGTCAAACTCGAAATCGAGCCAAGATCCCCGATACGGGATGATGCGCGCGGAGTAAAGGACTTTCC
Organism: Pseudomonadota bacterium; assembly: GCA_021785265.1. Classification (GTDB taxonomy): domain Bacteria; phylum Pseudomonadota; class Gammaproteobacteria; order JAKAQQ01; family JAKAQQ01; genus JAJZIH01. The sequence goes on along the minus strand of JAJYFY010000031.1, from coordinate 12,182 downwards.
CTGAGGAATGCGATTTGCCGCGGTCGCTTTCGAAAAAGACACCAGGCGAACGGTGCAATTGGCTGACCACCACCCGTTCGGTACCGTTGATCACGAACGTCCCGGTCTCGGTCATGAGCGGTAACTCGCCCAGATAGACCTCCTGCTCCTCGATGCTCTTCACCGCCCGATTATCGGCGGGGCTCTCCCGGTCATAGATGACCAACCTCACCACGGCGCGCAGGGGAGCCGCGTAGTTGAGTCCCCGGAGCAGGCATTCGCGCACATCGAAGGGTGGCTCACCGATCTGGTAACGGACAAAATCCAAGGCCGCGGTTCCGGAATAGGCACGAATGGGGAAGATGGACTTGAGCGCCGCCTGCAGTCCAAAGTCACGGCGCGCAGCCGGCTCCAGGTCCTGCTGGAGAAACTGGGCATAGGAATCCACCTGCATCTCGAGCAGGGGGGGCACCTTGAGAACCGCAGGCCGGTCTGAAAAATTCTTCCGGATACGCTTTTTTTCGGTCAGCGAATAAGGCATACGAACTCCTCCGCGACTGCGGCTTTCAAATCCACTGATGATCAGGACTCGGCCAGCGGACGGTTCCGCACCGCCCGCCGGGCCGAACGACCAGCCTCTGTTGCCGGCCGGATCCGACTCACTTGATCTCCACGGTGGCGCCTGCTTCCTCCAGCTCTTTCTTCATCTTTTCAGCGTCGGCCTTATTCACGCCCTCCTTGACCACCGAGGGCGCACCCTCGACCAGATCCTTGGCTTCCTTGAGTCCAAGGCCGGTGAGCGAACGAACCACCTTGATCACGTTCACCTTGTTGGCCCCAAAGCTCGCCAAGGAAACCGTGAATTCGGTCTTCTCCTCGGCCGCCGCAGCCGCTGCGCCGCCAGCCGCCGGTGCAGCCATGGCGACCGGCTGGGCCGCTGTCACATGGAATTTTTCTTCCATGGCGGAAATGAGATCCACGATCTCAAGGACGGTCATCTGGGAGATGGTTTCGAGAATTTCATCTTTACTGATTGCCATGTCATACCTCTACGGTCAGGTCCCCAGGAAGGGGAAGGATGGGGGTTGTCGGTTCAGGCACCAGCCCGCGCTTTTTGATCGCGCAGGGCGGCCAGTGTCCGAACCAGTTTCGCGGTAGGCGCCGTCAGCGTGCCGACCAGGCGGCTGACCGGTGCCTGGAGTGTCGCCATGAGTCGTGCCACCGCCTCGCTGGCCGAAGGCAGCTCAGCCAGACGGACGAGATCCGAAGCCGGCAACAATCGCCGTCCGAGGGCGAGCCCACGGACCTTGAGCGGCTGGTCTTCGCCGACGAACTGGCGGATGACCCGGGCTGCCTCGGCGGGATCCCGGAGCGCCAGTGCCAGAAGCACGGGGCCGGTCAGGATCTCATCGAGACAGGCATAGTCGGTTTCCGCGAGAGCCCGTTTCGCCAGCGTATTGCGGACGACCTTGAGATAGACCCCCTGACTCCGGGCCGTCTGCCTCAGGTTCGTCATCTGGCCAACGTCCATCCCCCGGTAATCCAAGGCGATGGCCGCTTGGGCCGTACGTGCAAGCCGAGCGAGTTCCTCGACGCGTTGCTGCTTTTCGTTCAATCTCAGTGGCATGAATCATCTCCCGGTCGGAACGTGCAGGCGGGATCCCTTCCGGGACCCCCGCGGTGGCACGAGGGATGCGCTCCCCCGATCCGTCACACCGTCTGCGCAGGCGATTAAGCCTCCTCCGACCATGGAGGCCCCTGCGGTCTCTGACTGGCCCGGATACGGATTCCCGGGCTCTGGCTCCCGACCCTGATTCCCCTCGGGGAATCAGTATTCGAGCGTGGCCAGATCGATCACAAGCCCAGGCCCCATCGTGGTCGAGAGGGTGAGCTTGCGCAGGTACTGACCCTTCGCGGTCGCCGGTTTGGCGCGCACGAGATCGGTCAAAAGCACCTGCAAATTCTCCTGGAGCGCATGCGGCTCGAAATCGACCTTGCCGATGATGCAATGGACGATCCCGGCCTTATCGGCGCGGTAACGGACCTGTCCGGCTTTGGCGTTGCGGACTGCCTGTGCCACATCCGGCGTCACAGTTCCCACCTTGGGGTTGGGCATGAGCCCACGGGGACCCAGGATCTGGCCCAAAGGGCTCACCATGCGCATGGCATCGGGAGCCGCGATCAGAACATCGAAATCGATCACACCACCACGGATCCGCTCGGCCAGATCCTCCATGCCGACCTGGTCAGCGCCCGCCTGGCGGGCCTGCTCGGCGGCTGACCCCTGGGCAAAGACCGCAACCCGGGTCGATTTGCCCGTCCCATGCGGCAACACAGTCGCACCCCGTACCACCTGGTCACCTTTCTTGGCATCGATTCCGAGGTTGACCGCCACATCGACGCTTTCCCGGAAGCGCACCGTCGAGAGTTCCTTGAGCAGGACGATGGCCTCCCCGATGGGATAGCTGCGACCCCCTTCGGGCAAGCGCTGTTGGATGGTCCGGGACCGTTTGCTGAGCCTCATGCCCCGACCTCCACGTCCACGCCCATGCTGCGAGCAGTGCCGGCAATGGAATGTACGGCCGCCTCGAGATCCGCCGCCGTGAGATCGGGCTGCTTGGTCCGGGCGATCGCCTCCACCTGGGCGCGCGTCAATCGTCCGACCTTGACGGTATTCGGTGTCGCGCTGCCCTTTTCGAGCCCGATGGCTTTCCGGATCAACACCGAAGCGGGGGGAGTCTTGGTAATGAAGGTGAAGCTGCGGTCGGTATAAACCGTGATCACAACCGGGATGGGCAGGCCTTTCTCCAGCGTCTGGGTCTGTGCATTGAACGCCTTGCAGAATTCCATGATGTTGACGCCATGCTGCCCGAGGGCCGGTCCCACGGGTGGGCTCGGGTTGGCGGCGCCTGCCGCCACCTGGAGCCGGATCATCGTCTGGATCTTTTTTGCCATGACTCGTTACCTCACCCTCTCTGGGAGACCCACCCCGGCGAACCGGGCTGGATCGCTCGCGTTATGCCTTTTCCACCTGGGAAAAGTCGAGATCCACCGGGGTCGAGCGGTCAAAAATCCGCACCGAAACCCGCAACCGGTTTTTCTCATAGTTGACTTCTTCGACCATGCCATTGAAATCATTGAAGGGTCCATCGATCACCCGCACCATCTGGCCGGGCTCGAACAGGATCTTGGGCTTGGGCTTGCTGGCCCCTTCCCGCACCCGCATCAGAATGGCCTCCGCCTCGCCATCTGGAATGGGCTTCGGGTGTTCGGCCGTCCCGCCGACAAAGCCCAGGACCTTGGGGACACTGCGCACGAGATGCCACGTCTCGTCGTCCAGTTCCATCTGGACCAGAAGATAGCCCGGAAAGAACTTCCGCTCGCTCTTGCGCTTACGCCCCTCGCGCATCTCAACCACTTCCTCGGTGGGAACCAGGATGGCCCCGAAGTGATCCTGCATGCCGCGCAAGAGCACTCGTTCCCGCAGTGAACGCTCGGCCTGCCGCTCAAATCCGGAATAGGTCTGAAGGACATACCAGTTGAGCGCCATGGATCAGCCCGCGTGTCCGGTGATAAGACGAATGCCGAAATCAAGTCCCATATCGATCAGCCAGAGAAGAATCGCCAGCAAGATCACCATGACCAGAACAAAGAGCGTGGTATCAGTAGTCTCCTTTCGGGTCGGCCAGATCACCTTGCGCAGTTCGGTACGGGCCTCGAGAACGAAGCTCCACAGTGTCTTGCCGGCCTGACTCCACGCCAGGAATCCGGCCGCCACGACGAAACTGGCCAAAAGTCCGCCTAGCCGGATGCCGGTCGAGAGCCGGTCGTAATAGTAGTAGCCAACCAGGCCCGCAACCGGCAGGAGCGCCGCCAGAAGCAGCTTGGCCCGCTCCCCGCGGGGTTCGCTCTCCCGAATCGGGCCGACTGCCGGCGTCCGTGGAGTGGTCATCAGACGACGCCCGGAAACTGGCAGGCCAGGAGGGACTCGAACCCCCAACCTGCGGTTTTGGAGACCGCTGCTCTACCAGTTGAGCTACTGGCCTGTACCGTCATGACTCTTAGTACTCCCTCAGGCGAGGACTTTGCTGACGACGCCGGCACCCACGGTATGACCGCCCTCGCGGATCGCAAACCGTAGTCCCTCCTCCATCGCCACCGGAGAAATCAACGTCACCACCAGCTTCGTATTGTCCCCCGGCATCACCATCTCCACCCCCGCTGGTAACTCCACCGCCCCCGTCACGTCCGTCGTCCGGAAATAAAACTGCGGCCGATACCCCCCAAAAAAGGACGTGTGCCGACCCCCTTCCTCCTTCGTCAAAATGTACGCCTCCGCCTCGAACCGCGTGTGCGGCGTAATGCTCCCCGGCTTCGCTAATACCTGCCCCCGCTCCACCTCCTCCCGCTTCGTCCCCCGCAATAAAACCCCCACGTTGTCCCCCGCCCGTCCCTCGTCCAATAACTTCCGAAACATCTCCACCCCCGTCACCGTCGTCTTCTGCGTCTCCCGTATGCCCACAATCTCCACCTCGTCCCCCACCCGAACCCGGCCTCGCTCCACCCGACCCGTCACCACCGTCCCCCGCCCGGAAATCGAAAACACATCCTCAATCGGCATCAAATAATCCCCATCCACCAACCGCTTCGGCTCCGGAAAATACTCGTCCATCACCGTCACCAACCGCTCGATGCTCGCCGTCCCAGCCTCCCCACTGTCCCCCTCCAACGCCTTCAGCGCTGAACCCCGCACCACCGGCGTCTTGTCCCCCGGAAACTCGTACTTGCTCAATAAGTCCCGCACCTCCATCTCCACTAACTCCAATAACTCCGCATCATCCACCATATCCACCTTGTTTAAATACACCACAATGTACGGAACCCCCACCTGACGCGCCAATAAAATATGCTCCCGCGTCTGCGGCATCGGCCCGTCCGCCGCCGAAACCACCAAAATCGCCCCGTCCATCTGCGCCGCCCCCGTAATCATGTTCTTCACATAATCCGCATGCCCCGGACAGTCCACATGCGCATAGTGCCGCTTCGCACTCTCGTACTCCACGTGCGACGTCGCAATCGTAATCCCTCGCGCCCGCTCCTCCGGCGCATTGTCAATCTGGTCGTACCCCTTCACCTCCCCTCCATACCGCCCCGCCATCACCTTCGTGATCGCCGCCGTCAACGTCGTCTTCCCATGATCCACATGACCGATCGTCCCCACATTAATGTGCGGCTTCGTCCGCTCAAACTTCCCCTTCGACATGTGACTCTACCTCGTTAATGACTGGGTGGTGGAAAAAGGTGCCCGGAACCGCTCCTCAAGAGGCCTTCTTGATGACCATCTCGGTCACGTGGTTCGGTGCCTCGGCATAATGGCTGAACTCCATCGAGTAGGTGGCGCGGCCCTCGGTACCGGACCGAAGGTCAGTGGCGTAGCCGAACATCTCGGCCAACGGAACCTCGACACGGATCACCTTACCGGTCGGTGAGTCGTCCATACCCTGGACCATCCCGCGACGGCGGTTGAGATCGCCGATGACATTACCCATGAAATCTTCCGGGGTCACCACCTCGACCTTCATGATGGGTTCGAGCAAAACCGGGCGAGCGCGTTTGACGGCTTCCTTGAAGGCCATGGATCCAGCAATCTTGAAGGCGATTTCACTGGAATCCACGTCGTGGTAGGAACCATCGAACAGTTCCACCTGGAAATCGACGACGGGGAACCCGGCCAGGACACCATTTTCGGCCTGTTCGCGAATACCTTTGTCAACCGCCGGAATGTACTCGCGAGGAATGACTCCACCCACGACCGCGTTTTCAAACTGATAACCCGAACCTGGCGGCAGCGGCTTGAGACGGATCCAGACATGGCCATACTGACCACGACCCCCGGTCTGGCGGATGTATTTGCCCTCCTGCTCGACTGGCGTGCGGATGGTTTCCCGGTAGGCCACTTGAGGACGGCCGGTATTGGCTTCCACCTTGAACTCCCGTCGCATCCGGTCGACAATGATCTCGAGGTGGAGCTCTCCCATACCAGAGATGATGGTCTGCCCGGTTTCCTCATCGGTCCGCACCCGGAAGGACGGATCTTCCTGGGCCAGCTTCTGCAGCGCAATACCCATCTTCTCCTGGTCGGCCTTGGTTTTAGGTTCAACCGCGACCGAGATGACCGGATCCGGGAACTCCATCCGTTCGAGCACGATGACCTCCTTCTCGTCACAGAGAGTATCCCCGGTCGTGATGTCCTTGAGACCCACTGCCGCGGCGATATCACCGGCATAAACCTCCCGGATCTCGTTCCGGTGGTTGGCATGCATCTGCAGCAAGCGGCCGATCCGTTCCCGCCGTCCCCGGATCGGGTTGTAGACGCTGTCGCCGGCATGCACCTGTCCGGAATACACGCGGAAAAAGGTGAGGGTGCCGACAAAGGGATCGGTGGCGATCTTGAACGCCAGGGCAGAGAAGGGGGCCTCGTCCCGCGGTTCGCGCGTAATCGGCGTCCTCGCCTCGTTGTCACGGTTGCCTTCCACCGCCGGCAAGTCGGCCGGGGAGGGCAGGAAATCAATGACCGCATCCAGGACGGCCTGAACCCCCTTGTACTTGAAGGCCGACCCACAGAGGACCGGCACGATCTCGGAAGTCAGGGTGCGGACGCGGATTCCCTGGTGGATCTCCTCCACCGAGAGGGTTCCGGTTTCCAAGTAGCGGTTCATGAGGGTCTCATTCGCCTCTGCGGCCGCTTCCACGAGGGTCTCATGGAGTCCCTGGGCCTGGGTCTCAAGTTCGGTGGGAATCTCGACCACACGATGGCTCACCCCCTGGTCCGACTCATCCCAGTAAACGGCCCGCAGGTTCACGAGATCCACCACCCCGCGGAACTGGTCTTCGGCTCCGATCGGCAGCTGCAGAGCCACCGGCCGGGCACCCAGTCGGCCCTTGATCTGTTCGAGCACACGCAGGAAGTTGGCCCCCACCCGGTCCATCTTGTTGACGAAGGCAAGACGAGGCACCCCGTAGCGGTTAGCCTGGCGCCAGACGGTCTCCGATTGGGGTTCGACCCCGGCCACCCCGCAGAACACGGCAATGGCGCCATCGAGCACCCGCAGTGAACGCTCCACCTCGATCGTGAAATCCACATGTCCGGGCGTATCGATGATGTTGATGCGGTGTTCTGGAAATTGCTGGTTCATGCCGCTCCAGTAACAGGTGGTCGCGGCAGAGGTGATCGTAATTCCTCGTTCTTGTTCCTGCTCCATCCAGTCCATGACGGCGGTTCCTTCATGAACCTCTCCCATCTTGTGGGAAACGCCGGTATAGAAGAGAACGCGCTCCGTGGTGGTGGTCTTCCCCGCATCGATATGCGCCATGATGCCGATGTTGCGGTATCGTTCGATCGGGGTTTTCCGGGACATGGGGGTTCTCCGTCAGGGAAGGCGATTACCAGCGGTAATGCGCAAAGGCTTTGTTGGCTTCCGCCATACGATGGACATCTTCCCGTTTCTTGACCGCCGCACCCCGCCCCTCAGCGGCTTCGAGCAACTCGGACGCCAGCCGGTCGGTCATGGACTTCTCCGAGCGCTTGCGGGCGGAATCGACCAGCCAACGCATGGCGAGTGCCATCTGGCGGGCGGAACGGACTTCCACCGGGACCTGGTAGGTGGCGCCTCCGACACGGCGGGACTTCACCTCCACCATGGGTTGCACCCGCTCGAGTGCCGAGTCTAAGAGCGCCGCGGGCTCCAGGCCACGACGGGAAGCGGCTTGGGACAGCGCATCGTAGACTACCCGTTCGGCCAGCGAGCGCTTTCCCCGCGTCATGACGACGTTGATAAACTTGGCCAGCTTGAGGCTACCGTACTTGGGGTCCGGCAGCACTTCTCGCATCGTGGCTTGGTGGCGTCTCGACATATCACTCTCCCCTGAATCAGCTCGACTTCGGTCGCTTGGCGCCGTATTTCGACCGGCTCCGCTTACGCTCATTCACGCCGGAGCAGTCCAGCGCCCCACGCACGATGTGGTAGCGGACTCCCGGTAGGTCTTTGACACGCCCACCTCGGATCAGGACCACCGAGTGCTCCTGCAGGTTGTGCCCCTCGCCACCGATGTAGCTCGTCACCTCGTAGCCGCTGGTCAGGCGGACACGTGCCACCTTGCGCAGGGCCGAGTTGGGCTTCTTGGGGGTCGTGGTGTAGACGCGGGTGCACACACCCCGCCGTTGCGGGGAACCGGACAAAGCCGGCACCTTGCTCTTGAATTGCGGGCTGTGCCGCGGCTTTCGGACCAGTTGATTGACGGTTGCCATGCTGCCTCACCTGGTCGCAAGCCCAAGGCGGGTCTTGCGACTTTCGATTTCGGGGCCACCCCCCCCCACGGCCCCCCCGAAGCGGCCGGAGCCTATGAACGAGAAGCGGCGAAAATACCCATTTTATTGATTTTTTGGGAATCCTGTCAAGCTGTGGCCTCGGTTTCTCCAACACTCGAAGCGGGCTCGGGGGGCGTCGCCGGATCTGCCTTGCTGAAAGCCGCCTCTGCCGCTCTCACGGCTTCTTCCTGGGCCGAAGTCCCACGCCGAAGGTGCCGCTGTTCGTGGTAGGCAAAACCGGTGCCCGCCGGGATGAGACGGCCGACGATGACATTTTCCTTGAGCCCGCGGAGCTCGTCCCGGAGACCTCGTACGGCTGCATCAGTCAGAACCCGGGTGGTCTCCTGGAAGGAAGCGGCAGAAACAAAGGACTCAGTGGCCAGGGACGCCTTGGTAATACCAAGCAAAACCGGTATCCAGGCGGCCGGATGGCCCTCCTTCTCGCTGATCCGTTTGTTCTCTTCCAGCACCCGCGTACGGTCGACCACTTCAGCGGGCAAAAACAGGCTGTCGCCCGGATCTGAGATCTCGACCTTTCGCATCATCTGTCGGATGATCACTTCGATATGTTTGTCGTTGATACGAACGCCCTGCAGGCGGTAGACATCCTGGATCTCGCGCACCAGGTAGTCGGCCAGCGTGGCCACACCTTGCAGTCGCAGGATATCGTGCAGATCACGCTCACCATCTGAAATCACCTCGCCGCGTTCAATCCGCTCTCCCTCGAAAACCGAGATCTGCCGCCACTTGGGCAGGAGGATCTCATGTGCCTGTCCCTCCTCATCGGTGATGATGAGTCTCTGCTTGCCCTTGGTTTCACGCCCAAAGCTCACGGTTCCTGAGTGCTCGGCCAAGACCGCAGAATCCTCAGGATGACGCGCCTCGAAGAGGTTGGCTACGCGGGGCAATCCTCCAGTGATATCACGGGTCTTGGTCGACTCCAGAGGAATCCGCGCCAGGACATCACCCACGTTGACGCGCGTACCATCCTGAATCGCCACAATCGAGCGCGGGGTCAGGACATAGTGGACCGGGATGTTCGTCCCCGGCATGCAGACCTCGCGTCCGGCATCATCCATGAGCAGGATCGTCGGCCGAAAGTCTTTGGCTGCAGTTCCCCGCTGCTTGGGATCGGTCACGACGATACTCGTGAGCCCGGTCACTTCATCCACCTGGCGGTTGATAGTCACCCCCTCGATGAAATCCTTGAAATGGGACACGCCCCCCACTTCGGCAATGACCGGATGGACATGCGGGTCCCAGGTCGCGATAATTTCGCCTCCCGCAATTTCGCTGCCATCATCGACGGTGATCTGGGCCCCGTAGGGAATCCGATAGCGTTCGCGATCCCGGCCGTAACTGTCGATGATCCGGATTTCTCCCGAACGGGAGATCACGACCAGAACGCCCCGCGGGTTCTTTGCCAACTTGAGGTTGTGGAAACGGACCCGCCCTCCACTTTTCACCTCGACGCTGTTTTCGGCCACGGCTCGAGATGCGGCACCCCCGATATGGAAGGTTCGCATCGTGAGCTGGGTACCCGGCTCACCGATCGACTGGGCCGCGATAATCCCCACGGCTTCGCCGATGTTGATGCGGTGGCCCCGCGCGAGATCACGTCCGTAACACTGGGCGCAAACCCCAAAATGGGTTGCACAGGTAATCGGGGAACGAACCCGCAGCCGGTCGATACCGGAAGCTTCGACGAGATCCATGTTGCGCTCATCAAGCAGGGTCCCGGCGGGCAAAACGGTCTCCTGAGTGTCCGGACGAACCGCCGCCTCGGCCAGCACCCGCCCGAGCACGCGCTCGCGGAGTGATTCCACCACATCGCCCCCCTCGACCACCGGCTGAAGAAAGAGCCCCTCCTCCGTGCCGCAGTCTTCTTCCGTGATGACGACATCCTGCGCCACATCAACGAGTCGGCGGGTGAGGTAGCCCGAGTTGGCCGTTTTAAGGGCGGTATCCGCCAGACCCTTGCGCGCCCCATGGGTCGAGATGAAGTACTGGAGGACGGTGAGTCCTTCCCGGAAGTTCGCCGTGATCGGAGTTTCGATGATGGAGCCGTCTGGCTTGGCCATGAGCCCCCGCATACCGGCCAGCTGCCGGATCTGCGCCGCGGAACCCCGGGCACCGGAATCCGCCATCATGTAGATTGAATTAAAGGACGATTCTCGCCGCTTTTCCTTCCCCACCGTCACCTCATCCATCGAAATGTGGTCCATCATGGCCTTGGCAATCTGCTCATTGGTGCGTGACCAGATATCAACAACCTTGTTGTAGCGTTCGCCATCGGTCAACAGGCCGGTCGCGAACTGGCGTTCGATTTCCCGGACCTCCAGCGAGGCCTTGTGAAGAATATCGGCCTTTTCCTCCGGAATGACCATATCGTCCACTCCAAACGAGATCCCTCCCCGGGTCGCAAAACGGAAGCCGAGATACATGAGACGATCGGCAAAAACCACCGTGTCCTTGAGACCGTTGCGGCGGTAACACAGGTTGATGAGATTCGAGATGGCCTTCTTGGTCATGTTCTGGTTGATCGATTCAAAGGTCAGCCCGGGAGGGAGAACCTCAGAAAGGAGAGCCCGACCGACCGTGGTCTTGACGCGCCGGGAAGCCGGAGGCGAGTCTGTGCCTTCCTCCGCGGGAAGACGGAGCTCGATCGTGGCATGCAAGTCGACGCTTCCCGATTCGTAGGCCCGGTGGACCTCGCGGACATCGCTGAAGCAATGGCCCTCTCCGTTTACACCCAGGCGCTGCCGGGTCAGGTAATACAGGCCAAGGACCACATCTTGCGTGGGAACGATGATGGGATCACCCGTCGCCGGGGACAGGATGTTGTTGGTCGACATCATGAGCGCACGGGCCTCGAGCTGCGCCTCCAGCGACAACGGCACATGCACCGCCATCTGGTCGCCGTCAAAGTCCGCATTGAAGGCCGTGCACACCAGCGGATGCAGTTGGATCGCCTTGCCCTCGATCAGGACCGGCTCAAAGGCCTGGATTCCGAGCCGGTGCAAGGTGGGTGCCCGGTTGAGCAGGACCGGATGCTCGCGAATCACCTCGTCGAGGATATCCCAAACCTCCGGTGCCTCTCGTTCCACGTATTTCTTGGCGGCCTTGATCGTGGGTGCGAGGCCCCGGTTCTGCAGTTTGCTGAAGATGAAGGGCTTGAACAGTTCGAGTGCCATGCGCTTGGGCAAACCGCACTGGTGGAGCTTGAGGGTCGGACCGACGACAATCACAGAACGGCCCGAGTAATCGACCCGCTTCCCGAGCAGGTTCTGGCGAAATCGCCCCTGCTTGCCCTTGATCATGTCAGCCAACGACTTGAGGGCCCGCTTGTTGGTTCCAGTCATGACACGGCCACGGCGCCCGTTGTCCAGCAGGGCATCGACGGCTTCCTGCAGCATGCGCTTTTCGTTCCGGACGATGATGTCCGGTGCATTGAGTTCAAGCAAGCGCCGCAGACGGTTGTTCCGGTTGATGACGCGACGATAGAGATCATTGAGGTCTGACGTGGCAAAGCGGCCGCCATCGAGTGGCACGAGCGGGCGCAGGTCGGGAGGCAGGACCGGGAGCACCGTGAGCACCATCCATTCCGGCCGGTTTTTCGATTCCACGAAAGATTCAAGCAGCTTGAGCCGCTTGACGAGCCGCTTGGTCTTCCCTTCCGAGTTTGTCCCCTCAAGCTCACCGCGCAGGGTCTTGATCTGGTCATCCAGCTTGAGGGTACGCAGCAACTCATAGATAGCTTCGGCTCCCATCCGGGCATCGAAATCGTCGCCGTATTCCTCAATCATTTCGAGATATTCCTCGTCGGTGAGGAGCT
>JAJYFY010000100.1 GCA_021785265.1 Pseudomonadota bacterium | reverse complement strand
GAGGGTGAGGAGACGCAGCGCCAGGGGATCGCCGATGCGGTCGAGATGATGGAGGTAGGCCCGGCTGTGGTGTCGGCAGGCCCGGCACGGACATCCCGGCTCGATCGGGGACTCATCCTTGCGATAACGACTGTTGCGTAGTCTCAGGATCCCGGCGCCGGTGAACAGGTGGGCATTGCGCCCATTTCGGGTCGGCAGCACACAATCGAACAGGTCGATGCCCCGGCAGACGGCAGCCACGAGGTCGGCCGGCTTGCCCACCCCCATGAGATAGCGGGGCCGGTCCGCCGGCAGAAGCGCCGAAAGCGCATCCAGCACCGCTTCCCGCGCCGTGGCGGGTTCGCCGACGGCAAGTCCGCCCACGGCATAGCCATCGAACTGCAACGCGGCGAGGTCCTCAAAAGACCGCCTCCGCAAATCCGGATCGATCCCCCCCTGGATGATGCCGAACAGGGCTCCCGATCCGCCCGTCTGCGCACTCCGGCAGCGTGCGGCCCAGCGCAGCGACCGCTGCATGGCGGTTTCGACCTCCTCCCGCGGTGCCGGGTAGGACGGGCACTGGTCCAGGACCATCATGATGTCACTGCCGAGCTGTTGCTGGATCTCGATGGCGCGCTCCGGCGTCAGGTGGAAACGCCGTCCGTCCACGGGCGCCTGGAACGTGACCCCCTCATCGTCGAGGGTCCGTCGGTGGGCAAGGCTCATCACCTGAAATCCGCCCGAGTCGGTGAGAATCGGGCCCGGCCAGCCCATGAAGGCATGAAGCCCACCCAGCGGTCCGATCACCTCGAGTCCGGGACGCAGTGCGAGGTGCAGGGTGTTGCCGAGGATCATCTGGGCGCCGGTCGCCTGGAGGTCCTCCGGATCCAGGGCCTTGACCACCCCGTAGGTCCCGACCGGCATGAAGGCCGGGGTGTCGACCGTGCCGTGACCCAGCGTAAGCCGTCCCCGGCGGGCCAGACCCTCTTTTGCCAAACATTCAAAGCGCATGGCGGGACGGAAGCCACATGGCATCCCCGTAGCTCAAAAACCGGTATCCCGATCGGAGCGCGTGGGCATAGGCCAAACGGATCCGCTCGAGGCCGGCGAAGGCGGAGACGAGACAGAGCAGGGTCGAACCGGGCTGGTGAAAATTCGTGAGCAGGGCGTCGGTCAGGCGAAACTCGAAGCCCGGGCGGATGAAAAGCCGCGTCTGTCCGGATCCGGCGGTGAGCGGATGGTCGGGGTAGCCCGATCGGAGCGCCAAGGTCTCGAGGACCCGCACGACCGTGGTCCCGACGGCGATGATGCGTCCGCCGCGGCTTTTGGCCTGAGCCAGCGCCGAGACGGTCTCTTCATTCACCCGATAGATCTCCTCGTGCATCGCATGATCCTCGATCCGCTCGGTGCGCAGCGGCTCGAAGGTTCCCGGCCCGACATGGAGGGTCACGGCCGTCCGGGCCACTCCACGGGCCTCGAGCGAGGCGAGCAGCGCCTCATCGAAATGGAGCCCCGCAGTGGGCGCTGCAACCGACCCGGGTTCTCGGGCGTAAACCGTCTGATAGCGCTCCCGATCGAGCGCTTCCGCCGCCCGCCCGAGATAGGGCGGCAGCGGCACCTCGCCCGCCGCGCTCAGGACCTCCGCCCAGCCCCCTTCCTCGAGCGCGAGCCGCCACCGATCCCCGTCACGGGCCACAACCCGGATACGGAAACCGGGCTCGATCCGGAGCAGGGCTCCGGGAGCCAGGCGGTGTCGGGTCCGGAGCCAGGCCCAGGCCAGGCCGTCTTCGGGCGTCTCGAGGAGGAGGATCTCGATCCGGCCCCCGGTCTCCTTCCGGGCCCGGAGCCGGGCCGGGATCACCCGGGAGTCGTTGACCACAACGAGATCGCCAGGCGCGATGAAAGCCGGCCAGTCCCGCATGAAACCATCCCGGAGTTCCTCGCGTCCGACGGTGAGCAGGCGGCTCGCGCTGCGGCATGGCAGCGGATATCGGGCAATCCGGTCCTCCGGAAGCGCATAGTCGAAATCTGATCGGTTCATGACCCGGTCCCGCCGAAACCCTGCTCCCCTCATTTTAAGGAGGTTTGATCGAGAGGCAGAGATTGATAGACTAGACTTCCGTCCCTCCAGTATCTCGCATGTTCCCGTCGACCCGATCCCCCAAGACCTGCCCCACGGAGCGGCCAGACAGCGCGGTTGCCGCCCCCCCGTCACGGCACCGAGGGGTCTTTCTGTGCCTCTTCGCCCTGATCGGGCTCCTCGTCAGTCTGCGGCCGGCCCGGGCCGACTATAACTGGAACGAAATCGAGGCTGACAACTCCCTCCTCTCCAAGACCACCGAATCGTCCGGCTTGCAGGGTTCCGTCAACTTGGGCTATCTCGCCACAACCGGCAACAGCGTATCGAAAAGCCTCAATGCAAAGATCCTCATGGGCTACCGTGTGGGCCGGTGGCGGACCGATCTCAACCTGAACTGGATCCAGGCCAGTGCGGCCGGGATCCTCTCCGACCAGAGCCGGGAAGCCAGCTCGCAGACCGACTACGATTTCAACAGCCATAACTACACCTTTCTTTATCTCGACTACCTGAACGCGCCCTTCATTGGTTACCTTCGTCGCTACACTGAAGTCGTGGGTTACGGCCGCCGTCTCATCGCCATCCCGGGCCAGTCCCTGGATGCGGAAGTGGGCGTGGGCGCCCGCCAGACGTTGCCCACGATCGGGCCTTCGCGCAGTTCGGCCATCGAACGGGTGGCCCTGAACTACCGCTGGAGAATCAGCCGGACGAGTTCTCTGGTCGAAGGGCTGAGCCTCGCCCGCGGCACGACCAGCACCTATTCGGAATCCAACACCTCGCTCATTCTCCACGTCGAGGGTAACCTGGCCTTGTCGGTGTCCTACGACATCTCCCACGATTCCACCGTCCCGGTCGGTTTCGTCAAGACGAACACGGAAACTTCCGTATCCCTGATCTACAGCTTCAACTAAAACCCACGGAGACCCGGAATCGAAACCCCGACCCCACCTCGCGTTTGGGGATTCCGGGCTCGCCGGCGAGTCTCGGTTTGCCGGGGCCCGCCCGTTCAGCGATAATTAAGGTGGCGTAAGCTGCACGATCGCGGCCCGGCCGGGGTGGCGGAACTGGTAGACGCGCCGGACTCAAAATCCGGTTGGGGTAACTCAGTGAGGGTTCGATTCCCTCCCCCGGCACCAAAGCTGGATCCCGTGTTTTCCAGCTTCGTTCAACACTGTACAAGAATCGAGTAGTTATAATCCTGATGGAGAAAACCCGACTCGCCCGGACCTCGTCCTTCAGATCGTATCATCAGCTAATCGTAATATTGAACTGGGATTCCGAAAATGAGGATTGGCTTGAATTACCGCCAGAAAACTCTAATTGGACTGCTCAGCGCCTTTGGCGGGCATTTGCCTAGCACGGATTTTCAGAAATATCTGTTCCTTTTTACGCGGGAATTCGAACAAAAGCCGTCTTTTGAATTCGTGCCTTATAGGTTCGGGAGCTTTTCGTTCCAGTCCTATGCCGACAAGCGTCGTCTCGTAGAGATCGGCGCTTTGGCCGATACTGATGATTGGCAATTACAGGAAGGGTTTTCCACCGAGGGGCTATTCGACGGTGCAGCATTTGACTGCTGCTACGTCAAATACTCGCACCTGAAGGGCACGCAGCTGTTGCAGGACGTTTACCGTCGCTATCCTTATTACGCCATCAACAGCGAACGTGCCGCGAAAATTATGAGCGCTCAGGAAATCAGCGCAATGACGGTTGCGCGCCCTGCTGCCGCTTCTGTCTGCTTTTTTACTATCGGTTACGAGGGATCTTCTCTTGACGGCTATTTGAATCGCCTCATCCAGAACAGTGTCAAGACGCTCGTAGACGTGCGCCGCAATCCCTTGAGCCGCAAATATGGTTTCTCCAAAAAAACACTCTCCGATACCGTCAAAAAGCTCGGAATCGGCTATGTCCATATCCCGGAGCTTGGTATCGCATCGGAGAAACGGCAGGAGTTGAATACCCAAGCCGATTACAACCACCTGTTCAATTCCTACGAAAAACAGGAATTGAAGCAGAACGGAAAAGCGCTGCAAGGCCTGTTCGACATCTTCCTGAAAGACAAACGCGTTGCGATTACCTGTTTCGAGGCTGATGTTTGCATGTGCCATCGGGGACGGGTTGCCAAAGCACTGTCCTCGCTTCCAGGCTGGAAGTACAACATCCGTCACATCTGAAGTTCTCTAAAAAGAATCACTGCTGTCCCATATTTTATTTATGTCAGTAGCGTCCCAACGTTATTCGAGAAAAAATCATCTGATTGGCGGAGTCGTGTCGATACTCATCGAGTACGGTTTCGGCAAGTAGCTGATTCAGCAGAACTCTCTCAAACATGGTCAGGCTCAAGATCTGTAGCACTTCGTAGCGGGAAACCGGGATGCCCAAGCGCTTTCTGACGATGGCGACGAGCACATAGACCGACACGGCGATCCCGATCTGAGTCTTGATGATCTGCCCCTCGAATAAATTGGACACGCATTTGGTCGTCGACTAAGAGCGACGGGAGGTGTCCATGAGCGGGAAATCTTCGAGGAAACGTTGGTCGGTAAAGCGCAAGCAGGAGGTGGTGCTGCG
>JAJYFY010000099.1 GCA_021785265.1 Pseudomonadota bacterium | reverse complement strand
GAACCTCAGGGATGATCGTGTTTGGATCAATAAATACACGCCGAATCAACCCTGCATCCGGAACGGGGGGTTCGGCTGCGGCGTTGACTTCAACATCGTGCTGGTGCAGTGTCGCCACCTTCTTCGGCAAACGCTCCTGAAGCAATAACTCCGTCGCACGGACGATGGGGAGAGACATGAATCTGCGTTGCATCGGCCGGTCAAGCAAGACATGCGCAAAAGCCAACAGACTCATGCCCTGATGATGGGCCATGAACGTCTGCACGATCGTGTGATTCTTCCCCCGCAGGACGCGCGACGGCGTATAATCCACCGCTTCGTAGAAGCCATAGGCCCCGAGGAATCCGTTGGCGGCCATCGCCAGCAAGTTGATGCAGGCCTCCTTCGGCTTCACCATCAGGGCCAGTGCACTGGCGTAGGGCGCGATGACCAGATCGTCTCCCAACCCCCGTTTGAACCCGAGCCCGGGCACGCCAAATGCCCGATATTGGTAAACATGGTGAACATCGGTGAAGTTATAACAGGACTCGGAAATGCCCCAGGGAACGGCTCGTTGCCGGCCGTATTCGATCTGTCGGGATACGGCGGCCTTGCAGGTCTGCTCCAACAAGGTGTTCTCGTAACTCGTCATCATCAACAGAGGCATCAGGTACTCGAACATCGAGCCGCTCCAGGAAATCAGGCACACCGCCCCGCCATGGCTTGTCAGTAGCCGTCCGAGCGAAAACCAGTGTTTCTGCGGGACTTGTCCTTCCGCGATGAGAAGAAAACTGGCCAGCCGTGCTTCCGATGCCAGCAGATCGTAACAGGACGGGTCTCGGCGCCGTTCGCCCACATCGTAACCGATGCTCAGCAAATTGGACGATGTATCGTAGAGGAATTCAAAATCCATAACCGCCAGGTTTCGGCATCGATCCACCAGATCGTCAATGATGTCGAGCCGGGCCCTCGCGTCTGACGGATTCATTTCAACGCCGCCCGTCCTCTCCTGGGACAACTCCGCCAGGGTCGGAATGCCATTGAAGGACTGCAGGTCGGGCACCAACCCACTGAGATCATCCCGAAGCGCACGGGATTGCCGGTCGAAGGCCTGGGCCCAGTAATAAAGCTCACCGTCAATGTCGATATCCGACGGCAGCCATGTCACGAGCCGCCCGCTGACACGGTGAATCTCCTCCAGCAGGAGGCAGGCACCAGCCAACGTCCGGGACTGCCCTTCCAGTGAGGGCGAGTTCAGTGTGTCCTGAAGGAAATTGATCTGATTGGAAAGGTCCGGGGCACCGGACAAGGGCACGAGTTCGGCCAGCACCTGCAAGGTGTCGCGCAGTCCCTGGAACGCGGATGAAGACAAGACCGGCTGATTTTTCACCTCGGCCAATCCGGCTTGGAAGGTGAGCAGACAGCCGGCCAGATTGCCGCTATCCACCGAAGAAACGTATTGTGGGCGAAGCGGTTCCAGCGTTTTCGTGTCATACCAGTTGTAAAAATGACCCCGGTATCGTTCCAGCTTTTCCATCGCCGACAGGATGTGCCCCGTGCGCAACAGAAATTCTCCGGAGGAAATGTACCCGAAATCGTAGGCAGCCAGATGGGCCAGCAGAGACAGGCCGATGTTCGTAGGAGAAGTGCGTCGTGCAATCGTCGGAACCGGATATTCCTGGAAGTTGTCAGGTGGAAGCCAATTTTCTTCGGGACCGACGAACGCTGAGAAAAACCGCCACGTTCGACGGGCCGCCGATCTCAGGAACACCTGCTGGTCGACGGTCAAATCCTTTATCGGAGGCGATAGCGGCCGACTGATCCACCAGCCGAAAGCAGGCGCTGCCAGCCAGAGTGCCAAAACCGGCGCACAGAAAAGCAATTCCCTTGACCTGAGTTCCAATGACAGAGCCAGTACGATCGCAATCGCAGGCGCGATCCACATCTCCCTAAAATACTCTGGCGGCGTATGGAGCGCATTTCGACTGACGTAGGATTTCATGTGCCAGAGCATCAATCCCCGTCGCGTAAACAGCATCCTGATCCCTGAAGAGCGGATTGCATCCAGACAAATCAGCGCATCGTAGGGTAAAAAAACCAGTGTCATCAAGGCCAGACCGATGAGGCGTCCAGCGGACTGGCCCGTCAGTGCCAGGTGCACTCTCCAATCCCGTTCTTTCGGCTTTCTGGCGAGTTCGATGGCGGCTCCCAGACCGTTTGGCAATAACAGCACGCCCACCACCAGCAATGTCCAAAACAACGCCGATCCCGGACCAAACAGCCAGCCACCTGCCAGCAAGGCAAGAAGCGATGGTGGAACGAGACTCCGGCGAAGGTTGTCGAAGATCTTCCAGACCGACAAAGCAGAGAGCGGGTTCGGTTGTCTCTTTGCCTTTGTTCCATCTGGAACAGACGGTCCAGGGACGCTCGGAAGCAGCCAGCCGGCAATCTGCCAGTCGCCACGGATCCACCGGTGTCTTCGGCTGGCATCGATCGCATAACTGGCCGGTATCTCTTCAATCAGCTCGACATCGGTCACCAATGCCGAACGCGCATACCCGCTTTCCAACAGGTCGTGACTGAGGATAAGATTTTCCGGAAAACGCCCGTCGACCGCCTGGCAAAAGGCATCCACATCGTAGATGCCCTTGCCGATGAAACTCCCTTCACCGAAAATATCCTGATAGACATCCGAGACTTCCCGCGTGTACGGATCGATGCCGGACTCCCCTGCAAACAGTGCGGCGAACCGTGACCGTCCCGCACTGGTCAGACTGATCGAAACGCGCGGTTGAAGGATTGCGTAGCCTTCGACGATGCGACCTTTGACGGGGTCGTACACCGCCTGGTTGAGAGGATGGGCGATGTTTCCAATCAGTGTTCGTGCCGTGTCGCGGGGCAGTTGGGTGTCGGTATCGAGGGTGATGACGTGCTTGATCGAACCGAGGATGGACCTGTCTCCGACGATCTCCGAGAATGCCGTTTCCCCGGCGCCCCTCAGCAAAGCATTAAACTGCTCCAGTTTGCCTCGTTTGCGCTCATATCCCATCCAGATCCGTTCGGACGGATTCCATACCCGGGGCCTGTGAAAAAGATAGAAGGTGCACGGGGAATCTTCGCGATAGGTTTCATTGAGCGACCGTACCGCTTTGAGTGCGTGGGAGATCAATGCGTCATCTTCTGGCAGCGTGCGCTCTGTCGCATCACGAAAGTCTGTCAGCAAGGCAAAAAACAGATTCGGATCGCGGTTGCCGAGATAACGGATCTCCAGGGCTTCAAGAAGATCATCGATTTCTTGTGCCGTGCTCAACAAGGTGGGAACGATCACCATCGCACGGTGAACGGATGGAATCCCCCGGGAAAAATCCAAGCGCGGCAACGCACTGGGGTGCAAGACGAGCGGGACGACCAGATTCACCAGCGAGACAGCCAGTGCAGAAAATCCGATCGCACCAGTGATCGCGAAAAACCAGTATTGCCAGTCGGCCAATCCGCCGCCAAGAGAGAAGAGCATGATGGAGGTTGCCAGTGCCGTCATGATCAGGACAGAGCCCAGGTAAAGGCTCAGGCGGTGATGCCGGTTCGCTCCCCTGGCCCAGATCTTCCACGAAAAACGACAACAAACCGAACGTTCAAGCTTGGACCGTCCCCGGTCGATCAGATAATACCCGACATGTGCAGTGCGATCGGTGGTACCGAATTGCTCTGCCGCAGCCTGGGCTAAAACAACAGCTTCCCGGGCCACCTCGAATTCGTTTCGGGAACTGCCCTTTGCCACGTCTTCGATGACATGCCGATACCGGTCTCTGGTGGCGAAATCCTGTCTGGCATGCAGCCCGGCCGGGTCTTCGCGCAATGTCTTTTCGACAACGCTGAGCGATTCGACATAGTTTTTCCAGTCCATTGACCCAATGAACCTCAGGCTGCCGATGCTGTTTGCCATGGAAATCTGGTTGGCCGCGGCTGTTCGGGCGTCCAAGGCGGACAATTGGGTGGCAGTGACCCCCTGTTCCAGCAGTTTTTGCTCGACCCAGGTTTGAACGAACGCCATTTGGGACCCCTGTGTCTGGAGTCTTGAATAAAACTCCTCGACAAATGGTGCGGTCAGGGGCATATCGGCATTGGCGAACTCGGCGAGCAACTGAATCAGCTGTTTCGGTTCCCGTTCGGCCGCCGCAAGCATGCGGTCTGCCCATGTGATGGCCGCATCCCGTTCCGCTCGCCGATTGGCAATGCGTAACCCGATGCTCCGAAGATTTTCCAGTAGCGCCAATTGCAGCATGATCGGAAATGCCCATAGCTCGCCAAGCTTTAATGGTTCGACCGTCTGGTAGGACGCGATGAATTGGGTGGCGTTGTCGCTATCGACACGACCATCCATGTGGGAGATCAACTCCAAGGCCAACTCATAAATGCGGGGGAACCCGTCCAGCAGGCCATCAGCCAGTCTGGGCAACTGCCGGCTGTACCCGCGCGGAAGATGCCGGCGCGCCAAACCGATCTGCTGCTCGATCAGATAGAAATTGTCGAGTAACCAAGCCTCTGCCGGGAAAATCCGTTGTCCTGGCATGGCCACTGCGGCTGTCACGGAATCAAACGCAGCCAGCAGAATGCGCTCATTGTCCGCCAGCCTGGGCAATAACCTGTCAGGACCAGGACGCGGATCGATCCGATGAACGCCAGCCAGCGTTATCGCGTGGCGTTTCAGTTGCTCAATGCTGA
>JAJYFY010000030.1 GCA_021785265.1 Pseudomonadota bacterium | reverse complement strand
GAGATCGAGGCGTTCTTCACGTTTACCGGGAATGAGCGGCGGGTGATCGAGGAGCGCCGTGGCCCGGCCCTCAAGATCGCTTTGGCGCTGCAGATCGGTTTCCTGCGTATGACTGGGCGACTGCTGGAAGCGGTGCGGATGGTGCCGCCGGCGCTCTGGCAGCACCTGGGTCAACAATTCGAAGCCCCCGCCGGTTTTGGTCCTCGACGACTGGGGCCTGATTGCCCTATCCACACAGGATCGAGCAGACTTGCTGGAAATCCTCGACGATCGTCTCAACGTGCGCTCCACGGTGATCTGCAGTCAGCTCCCGGTGGACACCTGGCATGCGTATCTTGGGGAACCCACATTGGCGGACGCCATCTTGGACCGCCTCGTGCATCACAGTCACCGCATTGAGCTGAAGACCGAAGGGGAGTCCCTGCGAAAGACCCTGCCTCCCTCACCCCCGGCATCTCCATCCGCCACAGCGAGCGCCAAGCGCCGTACCTGAGCGGCAGCACCAGAGCAGTGGTGACTCAAAGCCCGAATGAATGGCTTGGGGCCCTCTGTGAAATGCTGGATCTAGAAGGCGAAGCCCACAAGGATCAGGCACTCGAGAACCCCGGCAAAAACCACCGCAGGCTTTTTCCCCTTGCCCTCCCGGTACCCATCCACGCGTGGGGGGTGCTTTTCTCCTTCAAGCGGGCGATCTTGCTTTTGCCGGAGGTCATGTCCACACCTCCTTCTCCTTGCGAGGATGGCTCGATCATACTCCGGTTCCTGTTGGACGGCGATCTCAAGAAGCCTGATCACAAGGCCCAGCGTGTCAGGGCTTTTGATCCTTGTGTTTCACTGCCGGATCAGTCCGGCTGAGGTTTCGGGGGGGGGTCGGGTTTGTCCGGCGTTTCCTCCTCACCGGAAGCGGAGTCCCGTTCGATGGGGATGCGGTGAGTTTCAGAAAACCACCCCCAGAGATCCACCAGGCGACAACGCTCGGAGCAAAACGGTCGGGCTGCGGGATCCGTCGAATCTTCGAGCGCTTTTCCGCAGGTCGGGCACGCGGGTTCAAGTGGGGAGCTCACCGGATCAGAGCTGGCCATGCTGGAGCTGCCAGTGGACCGGCTGCCGGAAGGGCTCCGGTCGCTCGCAGGGATCGGACTGCGTGAGGAAGCGGACAAAAAGACGGTGTCGACTGGCACTCACTTCGGGAAAACAGGAAAGCTCGGCCGGCAGCCCGATCCGGATCAGGCTGACCGCGTTCTGGGCACCCAGGTCTTCCTCGAAAGTTCCCTCGGGCGAGTGTTCGGGCATGAAGGGTGCGCTTTCCCGGAGGAGTTTGAGATAGAAACGGACGGGATCCTCGATCGGCTCGAGTTCTGCGTACCAGCGGGCCATCAGGGCCTGCCGGCTCGCCGCTTCCTCCTGGATCCAGTGGGCATAAGCGGGTACTTCGAAGGGGGCGGCGCCCCCCGGAACGGCAGAGCGGCTTTTCACGAGATTGAGCAGTTCGCAATGGCGCAGGCTTTCTCCCATGCGGGCCTCGTTTTCGAGCAGTCGCCGGCTTTTTTGGGAAAACTCGCCCAAGAGGCGTTCGAGCCGGGCGCCATCGACCGAAGGCCGCGTCCGGAGCGTGTTCCAGGCTTGCTGGATACGTTCGAACTCGCGCAGGATCTCCTTGCGGACATCCCCCCGGAGCAGGAGGTTCTCGATCTGGAGGAGGTTATCCAGCCGGGCATGATCCGCCGCCGGTCCAGGCTTCCCGCTCTCCTCCCGGCCCAGGGTGAAAAGCCACTCCAAGCGTAAAAACAGCCGGATCCTCTCGTTCAGCGGATGCTCGAAGAAGCGGGATCCCCGGAGGCTGGTTTCAGTGGAGGGGGATGGCATCAGGGGATTCCGGCGGCCGGTTTTGGGCCCGGCGGCGATAATCATCCACGAGCTCCCGGGCCGATTCGGCGAGCTCGCCAAGCCCGGATTCGTTGACCACGAGATCGTGAGCCCGCTGTAGCCGTGTTTCCCGTGACGACTGGAGCGTGAGGAGACGTTCGGCTTCTGCCCGTTCCACCTGGTCACGGACGATGAGCCTCCCGATCTGGAGGTGTTCAGTGCAGTCGACGACCAGGATCCGGTCGAGCGTCAGGGTGGGCGGGAGACTTCCGACTTCGGTAAGGAGCGGAATCACGCAGAGCACCCAGTCGGCCTCCGATTGGGAGGCGATCTCCGATTCGAGCCGCTCCCAGATCAGGGGATGGAGGAGGGCTTCCACGCGCCGGCGAAGCGGGGGCTCGTCCGTCATGGCGTACCTGAGCCGCCGCCGGGCGAGCCGACCGTCCGCGTCGAAAAAAACGGGATCCAGGTTTTCGCGGAGGCGAAGGTGTCCCGGCTGGCCCGGAAGCGTGAGTTCGCGGGAGATCCCGTCGCTGTCCACGACCGGGATTCCGCGAGCTGCCATGAGTGCGGCCAGAGTGGTCTTGCCGCTTGCGATACCCCCGGTCAGGGCAACGGTCCAGGGCCGCCTCATGCCGGATGGATCAGGTGGAGCCAGAACTTGAGGAGTGGGCCCCCGTAGGCCAGGCTGACCAGCCCGGCACCGGCCAGGAAGGGGCCGAAGGGCATGGGTTGGCCGCGCCGGTGGCGTCCGGTCAGGATCAGGAGGATCCCGGTCAGTGCACCGATCACCGAGGCCAGGAGGATCACGACGATGAGGCTCGGCGCACCCAGCCAGGCACCGAGCAGGGCCAGGAGCTTGAAGTCGCCGTAACCCAGGCCCTCCTTTCCGGTCAGCAGGCGAAAGCTCTGGTAGACCGCCCACAGGAAGAGGTAGCCCAGGATGGCACCCCAAAGTGCCGATCTCAGGGGGACAAAGAGGCCCCAGCTGTTCAGGGCCAGCCCGAGCCAGATGCCGGGCAGGGTGATGGCATCCGGGAGGATCTGGTGATCGAAATCGATGAGTGCAAGGGTCATGAGCATCCAGAAAAGCAGCATGGCGCCGAGGGCCTGAAGCGGGGTGGCGAAGCCCATGGCACAGAGGATCGCCCCACCGGCTGAGGCGAGTTCGACCAGAGGATAGCGGAGGCTGATCTTGGCCTTGCAATCATGACAGCGGCCGCCCAGAAGAATCCAGCTCAAAACCGGGATGTTGGCCCACGGCGGGATCG
This sequence comes from Pseudomonadota bacterium, assembly GCA_021785265.1. Lineage (GTDB taxonomy): Bacteria > Pseudomonadota > Gammaproteobacteria > JAKAQQ01 > JAKAQQ01 > JAJZIH01. Next base: position 14,112 of record JAJYFY010000030.1, on the reverse strand, counting down.
GCCGGCCGCAGGCCGGGCAGTGGGATCCCGGCCGGGCCAGGTTGTAGGGAGGAGCCGTCTCCGGCGCGGAGGTTCCCGAAGCCTCGGCACATTCCCGGTGCCATCGCCGTTCCAGCATGCGGGGAAGACGGTGGATCACGACATTGAGAAAGCTGCCCACCACGAGGCCCACCAGGCCGGCGGAGATGAGGTACCACTCGCGGAGCGCGATCTCTCCGGTTGTCACGGGACGGGGGGGGATAAAGCAGGAAGGAGGGGCATGAGGAATCGGGTCAGACGACGGAGCCCAGCTTGAAGATCGGCAGGTACATGGCCACCACGAGGGAACCCACGATGATCCCCAAGACCACGATGATGATGGGTTCGATGAGGGTGCTCAGGGATTCGACGGCATTGTCGACCTCGGCCTCGTAGATGACTGCCACCTTGTTCGCCATTTCCTGGATTTTCCCGGACTGTTCCCCGATGGCGATCATCTGGATGACCGCATTGGGAAAGAGATCCGTCTGCTTCATGGACTCGTTGAGTGCACGCCCTGTCGCCACCTGATCGTGGATCATCTGGATGCCGTTCTCATAGACCAGGTTTCCGCTCGTGCCGGCAATGGTTTCCAGGGCCTCGACCATCGGAACCCCGGCACCGTACATGGTGGCCAACGAGCGGCAGAAGCGGGCGATGATGGCCTTCTTCAGGATGGCGCCCATGACGGGGACGCGCAGCAGCGTGCGGTCCACCCACAGGCGGAACTCATCCGATCGCCGGTAGAGAGCCAGGATGCCCGCCACCACGCCACCGATCACGAGGAGATAGACCGGCGCATAGTTGCGCACGCTCTCCGACAGGCCGATCACCATGCGGGTGTAGGCGGGAAGTGAAGCCCCAAAACCGTTGAAGAGTTTCTGGAATTCGGGAATCACGAAGACCAGCATCACGATCATCACCAGGATGGCCACGGCGATCACCGAGGCCGGATAGATCATGGCTTTCTTGATCTTGGCCTTGATGTATTCCATTTTTTCCTTGTAAGTCGCGATGCTGTCGAGCAGCTGTTCCAGCTTGCCGGAGCCCTCGCCCGCCGCCACCAGGTTGACGAACAGGTAGTCGAAGTACTTGGGATGCTGCTCCATGGCCTTGGCCAGGGAGACACCGCTTGCGACCTGGTTCTGGATCGCCTCGACCATCCGCTGCATGCGGGGGTTGTCCTCACTCGTCGCGATGATGCCGAGCGCCTGGACCATCGGGACGCCCGCACCGGTCAGTGTGGCCAGCTGGCGGGTGAAGCTCGCGATGTCCCGCGGCCGGATCCGTCGTCCGCGTCGGTTGATGGGCCGGTCGCGCCGGATGCGGGTCACGGTGATGCCCTGGTTGCGGAGCTGGCTGCGCAGAAGCGCTTCCGCGGACGAGGTGTCACGGCCGCGGACGGACCGACCCATCCGGTCGCGACCCTCCCAGCGGAATCTTACAGCCTGGATGTTCGGTTTGGTTGCCATCGGGTCGCCTAGACGCTGATGACCCGGTCGACTTCCTCGAGGGTGGTGATACCTTGCACCACCTTTTCGAGTCCGGATCGTCTGAGATCCCAGATGCCTTCCTTGCGCGCCTGGGCGCTGAGGGTAATGGCGTTGGCCCGCTCCATCATGAGGGCGGATAGGGCCTCCGAGATCGGAAAGACCTGGTAGATGCCGACCCGTCCCCGGTATCCCATCTGACAGTTCTCGCAGCCGTCCGGATTGGCACGGTAGAGTTTCTGGATCCGTCCGGCCACCTCTTCCGGCAGGTTCGCATCCGCGAGCACGGCCGGAGTCGGTGAAAAGGGTTTCCGACAATGCTCGCACAGGCGGCGGGCCAGACGCTGCGAAATGATGAGACAGATCGAGCTCGCGACCGAGTAGGCGGGCACCCCCATGTCGACGAGGCGGGTCAGGGTCTGCGGGGCATCATTGGTATGGAGCGTGGAGAGCACGAGGTGGCCGGTCTGGGCCGCCTTGACGGCAATCTCGGCCGTCTCGTGGTCGCGGATCTCGCCCACCAGGATGACATCCGGGTCTTGTCGCAGGAAGGCCCGCAGGGCTTCGGCAAAACCGAAATGCAACCGCGGCTGGACGTTGACCTGGTTGATCCCGACCAGCTGGATCTCGACCGGATCCTCAGCCGTGCTGATGTTGCGTTCGACCGTATTGAGCTGGTTGATGCCGGCGTACATGGTCACGGTTTTACCGCTGCCGGTCGGTCCCGTCACCAGGATCATCCCCTGGGTCCGAGCCAGGGCGCGGAGGTAGGCCTGCTCCTGGTGCGGCTCGAAGCCCAGGGTCTTGATGCCGACCTGGGCCATGCCCGGATCGAGGACCCGCATGACGATCTTTTCGCCATGCACGGTGGGGACACTGCTGACGCGGAAGTCGAGGGCCCGGCTCGCGCTGACGTGGATCCGGACCTTCCCGTCCTGGGGCATGCGGCGCTCATCGGTGCGGAGCTGTGCGCGAACCTTGAGGCAGGCCACGATCCGATCCTTCGACGAGATCGGCGGATGGCTGTAATCGCAAAGGATCCCGTCGATCCGGAGACGGACCCGGTAGAAGGTTTCATAGGGCTCGAAATGGATGTCGGAGGCGCCCTTCTGGATGGCCTGGAGCAGGGTTTTCTTGACGAAGCGGACGATCGGCTCCTCGTCGCTGACCTCCTGTCCCACATCGAAGTTCGGGGTTGCGGTTTCCGCGTTCGCCTCGAAGTCCACCTCGTCGAGAAAGTTGCCTTCGTCGGACGAGAGACTGGGTCCGAAGGAGCCCCTGTCGGAAAAAGCCCGTTCCAAAGCGCTGATGAGCTTGTCGTGTTCGACGAGAACCGGAACCACCTCGAGGCTCGTTTTGAAGCGGATCTCGTCGATCCCGCGGTGGTGGGTCAGGTCGGAGACCGCAACGTACAGGCGTTTCCCACGCTGGAAGAAAGGTAAGGAGAAGGTGTTGCGGACGACGCGTTCTTCGCCCAGCTGGAGACATTCCGAATCGACCTGGAGGGCCGAGGCGTCCAGGAGGGGGGTGTCGAAGTGCTGGGACTGGGCGAGAGCCAGCGCGGCGGGTGGGACCTTGACCGTTTCGACAAGGCTCGCGATGAGCGTCGTGCGTCGACGCCGGCCTTCCGACTCGACCTGTCGGGCTTGGGCCACGGTCAAAAGATCGCGCGCAATCAGGAACTGCAGGAACGGACCCAGGCTGGATTCGTTCGGGGAGGGTGTGGGCTGCGGTGCGGTTTGAGTGGCCATGGTCCCCGTTTTCGGCCGGTCGGCGTCGGGTGAGGCCGGCCCTTCCAGCGGGGATCATAGCACGCCCCGCGGAGGGGGGGCGCGTGGGGGTGGCAGCGTTCGGCCCGTGTTTCCCCTATCATGCGGGGAACTCCACGTGGACCCGTCCGTGGCCGAATCGTCAACTTCCCGTCTGAGCATTATTTTGCCGGCCCGTAATGAAGCCCCGGTCCTGGCGGATCTCCTGCCCCGCATCCGGGCGCTTTATCCCCAAGCCGAACTCATCGTCGTGGACGACGGATCGACGGATTCGACCGCCGACGCGGCGACTGCCGCGGGCGCCCGGACGATCCGACACCCGCGCTCGCTCGGGAACGGGGCCGCGGTCAAGACCGGGGCCCGTGCGGCCACGGGCAGCCGCCTGGTCTTCCTGGATGCGGACGGACAGCATCCGCCGGAGGAAATCCCCCGTCTCCTCGAATCGCTGGACCAGGGCTATGCGATGGCCGTGGGCGCGCGCGGCCCGGGGTCCCAGCAGAACGGGTTGCGGGCGGGTGCCAACCTCGTCTACAACTGGCTCGCGAGCTGGATGGTCGGCCAGAGGGTCCGGGACCTCACCTCCGGCTTCCGGGCTGTCCATGCCGAGACCTTCCGGCGTTTCTTGTACCTCCTGCCGAATGGTTTCTCCTATCCCACGACCATCACCATGGCCTTCTTCCGCGCCGGCTACCCGGTGGACTACGTGCCTTTCCACGCGCCATCCCGGCAAGCCAACCGGAGCCACCTGCGGCCGTTCCGCGACGGGGCCAAATTTTTCCTGATCATTTTCCGGATCGGCGTGCTCTACTCCCCGCTCAAGCTCTTCCTGCCCGTGAGTGCCGTTCTGTTTCTCCTGGGCTGTGCCCGCTATACCGAGACCTATCTCACCTCCGGCATCCTGACCAACATGAGTGTTCTGCTCTGGATCACGGCCGTGATCACCTTCCTGATCGGTCTCGTTTCAGAACAGATCACGGCCCTGCTCTACCGTGACTCCGACGCCTGACCCGCCCGTCCGCACGGCCCCACCCGCGCTCCTCATCGTCACCCGCAACTTTCCGCCGGCGATCGGTGGCATCGAACGGGTCGTGGCCGAGGCGGCCTGGGCCCTCACCCTTGACTTCCGGGTGGTGGTGATCGGGCCCGTGGGCGGGGAGCGGGGCCGGGATTCCGGGATCGAGTATTGGCCGGTGGCCCCATCGCCGGTGATCCGGTTTTTCCGGCGGACCCGCCAGCTGGCCGTCCGGATCGCCCGCGAGATTCGACCTTGCGCGGTGCTCGCGGGGAGTGGGGTCATGGCTCCCGCCGCGCGCGCGGCGGCTCGGGCCTCCGGTTGCCCGGCCTGGGCCCTGGTGCACGGCCTCGACGTGACGGCGCGGCATCCCCTGTACCGGATTTTTTTCACCCCCTCGATCAAGAGGCTCGACGGCGTGCTGGCGAACAGCCGGGCGACTGCGGGTGCAGCCTGTCGCTTGGGTGTTCCGGAAGCGCGGATCAGCCAGATTGCACTCGGCGTCGACCGGCCGGGATGGCCGCCCCCCCGGGATTGCCGGGAGCGGATCCGGCGGAAGTGGGGGATCCCGGGCGAGGCGCGGCTCCTTCTTTTCGTGGGACGGCTCACCGTGCGCAAGGGGATCGGGCCCTTCATCGAAGAAGTGCTGGCTCCCCTGGTCGCCTCCGACCCCGGAATCCACCTTGCGGTCGTGGGCGCAGCGCCTGTTCAGGCGCTCGGGCGGGTCGGGGTTCGTCCGGAAGATCTGGTGCACCGGGCGGAGCGGGCCGGGGTCGGCGCCCACCTGCATCTCGTGGGCCCGCTGACCGGCGTGAGGCTCGACGAGGCTTATTTTTCCTCCGATCTCTTTGTGTTCCCCGTGCTGGAACGCCCGGGTGACATGGAAGGCTTCGGTCTCGTCGCCCTCGAGGCCGCGGCGCACGGTCTCGCCACGGTCGCCTTTGCGACGGGGGGGATTCCCGATGCGGTTTCCGATCCGGAAAGCGGAGATCTCGTGCCGCCCGGGGATTATGCCGCGATGGGGCAGGCCATTCGCCGCCGTCTCGCGGAGGATCCGGTGGAAGCGGGCCATGCGGCGTGGCGCTTTGCCGGCGAGCGCAGTTGGGCCCGCTTTTCCTACGAACTCAAGGCTTGGGTTCTGGCGCACCGGCCGTCCGCTTCGTGAACGGGCGGTCCGGGTGGGGCCCAGGCGCGCTGAGCTTTCGGGCCAGGGATTCCCAGAGCGGTCTCAGGCGTGGTGCCGATCCGAGTTCGGGACGGGCCCGCGCAAGCCAGGCACGGGCCCGTTGGCGCAGGCCTCGGGCCAGGAGCCAGCGGGCTCCGAGCAGCCACGGCACAGGGCTTGTGCTGCGGGCCTGGACGGCGCGCCGGAGATCGGCGAGCGCGGGTCCGAGTCGCCCCGTGCGCTCCTTTTCATAGGCTGAATAGATCCAGACCAAAAACCAGTTGTGAGCCCGCATGCGATGGGCTTGCGCGGCCCGCGTGAGGAGGAGCCGCATCCGGGCTGCCTGATATCGGCAGCGGCCGGTCAGTCCGAGGATGGCGAGTCGGGAGAGTCCGTTGATCGGGTAGGTGGACAGGTGAGTGGCGTGGGCGGGGATGAGACCGGCCGCAAGCTGGCTGGACCGGAGTCGGTGGTGGATCTTGCAACGGTAGACGTCCGCCTGAAGCCCGGCCCCGACGATGCCGGAGCGTTCAAGGAGACCAATCGCCCGATGGGGTTCCCCCCGCGCATAATCGGTCGCGGCGAGTCCGGAGATCGCGATCACCGAATGGGGATGCTCGAGGACGCCGCTTCGGTAGAAGCGGACGGGGCTGCTCCAGAGTCCGGCCTGCTGGAAGGTCAATACCAGAAACACGGACCAGACCGGCAGGGGAGCGAGACGGATGACCCAGGGGTTCCATCGGAGTGCCAGCCGTTTCCGGATGGTGGTTCCGAGCGCCCACAGGAGATCGGCCGAGGCGATGAGGAGGCCGAAGAGCGGCAGATAGTTCCGGTGGATGAACATGAGGTCGAGGGGGATGAAGGTCGACTCCAGGAACTGGCCGACCAAAAACCAGGCGATGCCGAAGGAAAGAAGGGGGCGTCTTTTGCGGAAGGCGAGGGCGAGAGCGATGAGGATGGCCAGGGCGAGGAGGGCGAGAAGCGTGGTGGGCGGGTTCATGAGCCCGGTGGAAAGGGCGATGTCGTCGTGGAAGAAACCGACCCGCGTGGGGGTCGGCCAGAACGGCATGACGAGGTAACGGATGAGGACCCGGGACTCGGTCATGAGGCGTTCGGCGAAGGTGAAGCGGCGGCCCTGGTAGCCATCGATGATGAACGACCGGTCGGTGAGGGCCAGGGTACCCAGGCCGAGCGCAAGCAGGGTCAGGATCGCGTAATAGCCGCCGAGGAGACGCCGGATTGCCCGGCTCCCCCGGAAGCGGAAGAAGAGGAGTTCCGCGACGAGTGCCAGAACCGGTGCCAGGGCCCCGTTTTCCTTGCTGAATACGGCGAGGAGCGGAAAGAGGATGAGGCCCGCGAGGAGCGTGGTCCAGGCCGGTTCGTTTTCCAGGTTCCGGCTCCGGGCCTCGCAGTAACACCAGAGCGCGGCCAGGCTGAAGAGGGCGCTGAGGACGGCCATGCGCTGGACGGTATAAAGCACGGTCGCGACCTGCATGGGTTCGGCCAGGAAGAAGGCGCCGATCCAGAATCCGGCGAGGGCCGATCCCAAACGGCTGGCACCGGCCAGGCGGAACAGACGGAGGGCGAGGAGTGCGGCCAGTGTGCCCACGATGAGGCCGAGGCCCACGTTCGTGAGGTTGAGGGCAAAGAAGCTTCCGGGCCAGAGCAGCCGATCGAGCCAGAAGCTCATCATGCTGATCGGACGGCCGAGTGGACCGCTCGCGCTCCAGAACGGGTGGAGGAGTCGTCCGGGTTTCAGATACGGTCCGAGAACGGGCCCGTCATCATAGACCAGGATGCCGGAGAGTCCCGGCACATAGGCCCAGGTGGTGAGCAGGCAGACGAGCGCCCAGGCGAGCGCCCAGGCGAGGGTCCAGGACCGCTGGCCTGGGGGCGGGGATCGCGGGTTGGCCGGGTCCGTGAGTGAGCCGGTACCGGGTTCAGCCCGTCTCATCCCGTTCCAGCTCGCGCAGGAGGTTTGCCGTCATCCGGACGAGCAGGCGAGGGTCGTGACGGGTCTCGAGATTGAGTCGGAGCAGGGACTCGGTATTGGAGGGACGGAGACTGAAGCGCCAGTTTTCATACTCGATGGAGAGTCCGTCGGTGGTGTCGACCGAGCGGGCGTCCGGGCTGTACTGCTCGGTGATCCGGGCGAGGGTGGAGGCCGGATCACGGACCTTCCGGTTGATCTCGCCGCTCACGGGATAGCGGGCGATGCGGTCTTCGACCAGCTGGGACAGCGACCGGTTGGACGCACTCATGATCCGGGTGAGGAGGAGCCAGGGGGCCATCCCGCTGTCGCAGTAAAAGAAATCACGGAAGTAGTGGTGGCCGCTCATCTCGCCGCCGTAAAGGGCGTCATTCTGGCGCATGGCTTCCTTGATGAAGGCATGTCCGGACCTCGTGCAGAGCGTCCGCCCACCCGACGCTTCGACGATCTCGCGCGTGTTCCAGACCAGGCGGGGATCATGGATGATGAGGCTGCCCGGTGAATGGGCCAGGAGATGGGCGGCAAACAATCCCACGAGGTAGTAGCTTTCGATGAACCGGCCGGTCTCGTCGTAAAAGAAACAGCGGTCGGCATCGCCGTCCCAGGCCAGTCCGAGATCCGCACCCGTGGCCCGGACGAGCTGGGCGGTCTCGCTCCGGTTTTCGGGCAGGAGCGGATTGGGGATCCCGTGCGGGAAGCGTCCATCCGGCCGTTCGTGGAGCCACGTCCATTCGAAGCCGAAGTGGTTGGCCAGTTCGCGGACGAGGGGGCCGGCCATCCCGTTTCCGGCGTTGGCCACGATTCTCAGGGGTCGTGGGTTGGGCGTTCCGAAGTGCTCCGCGAGGTAGCGGGCGAGTCCGGGACGGATGTCGATCCGTCGGCGGGCGCCGCGCGATGCCGGTTGACGGTCGGCGATGGCGAGGCGGGAGGCGATTTCCAGAAGACCGGTCTCGGCACTGATGGGCCGGGCATCCTGCCGGACCAACTTGAAACCGTTGTCGGAGGCCGGGTTGTGGCTGGCCGTGACCATGATCCCGCCGTCGAGCCCGAGGGATGCCGTCGCGAAATAGAGCTCTTCGGTCGTCGCATCCCCGATTTCCGTGACGTCGATGCCGTTTTGGCAAAACGTATCGGCGAGTGCATCCGCCAGTTCGGGCCCGCTCAGGCGGGCATCATGGCCGATGGCGATGCTGTCGGGGTTGAGACAGTCGACATACGCCCGGGCCAGCCTGCGGGCGAAATCGGGATCGATCTCGTCGGGCACGTGTCCCCGGATGTCATAGGCTTTGAAACAGCTGGGGAGATCCGGCGGGGCGGAAGGTGAGGTGGCCACGGAATCTCCTTTCGGGTTCTCCCCCCAATCTAGCACAGACCCCCGGGTGTTGGGTCGCCTTGGGGCCGTTCGGGATCGAGCCAGCGGCTCGTGCGGGGAACATGGGCCAGTCGGCTCATTTCCGGATGCGTGAGGGCCGGTCTCAGGAAGTCCCCGGCGGCCAGGAGGTTCGGGAGATTGATCCCGGTCGGAAGCCCCATTCCCTCAAGCAGGTAGACCACCTCCTCGGTGGCGACGTTGCCGCTGGCGCCGGGCGCGAAGGGACAGCCGCCGAGGCCGTTCAGGGAGGCATCGACGATGCGGATCCCGGCTTCGATCGCCGTGAGCACATTGGCAATGCCTTGCCCGTAGGTATCGTGGAAGTGGACGGCGATCCGCGTCAGGGGCACGCGTTCGGCCACGGCAGCCAGCAGGGCGCGAACCTGTCTCGGGGTGCCGACGCCGATCGTGTCACCCAAGGAGACCTCGTCCACGCCGAGTGCGAGCAGGCGTTCGGTGAGCGAGGCCACCCGTCCCGGATCGATCCAGCCCTCGTAGGGGCATCCGATCACCGTCGAGAGATAGCCGCGAACCGGCAACTTGCGGCGGCGGGCCTCGGCGATCACGGGGGTCATGCGTTCGAAAGCCCCCTCGATGTCGGTCTCGATGTTGTGGTGGTTGAAGCTCTCGGATGCAGCCGTGAAGACGGCGATGGCGTCAGGGCTGTGAACGAGTGCCCGCAGGAGTCCCTGGAGGTTCGGGACGAGTGCGGTATAGCGCGTGCCCGGGTGCCGCCGGATGCGCGCCATGACCTGTTCCGCATCGGCCAACTGGGGAATGCGGTCGGGACGGACAAAACTCGTGACTTCGATCACGGGAAGGCCGGTTTCGCTCAGGGCATCGATCCAGGCAACCTTGAGGTCGGTCGGGATGATCCGGTTTTCATGTTGCAGGCCGTCGCGCGGGGCGACCTCGACGACGGTGACGAAATCCGTGACCGGTGTGGTCATGGCGGGGAGTCTTCCTCGAAGACCAGGAGGGGCTGGTCCATCGCCACCGCCTCGCCCACGGTACAGAGCAGGCTCCCGATCCGTCCGGCCCGCTGGGCTTTGACCGTGTATTCGATTTTCATGCCCTCGAGGACCATCAGGGCTTCTCCGGCGACCACCTGCGCGCCCGGTTTTACACGGATCTCGAGGATTCGACCCGGGAACGGGCTCACGCATCCCGCGGTGAAGCTGTCCGCACCGCCGGATCCCTCTGCCCGGGGCCCGGTCCTCAGCGTGAAGACCTGGGCGATCCCCCGGCAGGCGATGTGAATACGGTCATCGGCACGGAGGAGATGGACGGGATGGAACTCACCCTCGACGCCGATCATGACGGTTTCGGCATCCCGGATCCGGCCCTCCACCCGGTAGTTTCCCTCGTCGCATTCGAGACGCCAGGCACCGGCCTCAAGCGGCCGGACGACCAGGGTCCGGTCCTCCCCCCCGTGCTCGACGAAGAGGCGGATCGCAAGTCCGCCCACGCGGAAGCCGTCGGAGGACTGCCAGGGGGGGCGGGATGAGCCGTCGCCGGGGGGGTGGAGGAGGCTCCACACGAGGGCGGCCCAGTGATGGGGCAGGACCGGCTGTGGCGCAAGCAACTCGTCCAGACGGTCCGCGATGAAGCCGGTGTCAACCCGGCCGAGGGCCACCGTCGGGTGGGCCGCGAGGCCGGCGAGCAGGGTGAGGTTGGTGGGCAGGGGGCCCACCCAGGAGCGGGCCAGGGCCTCCCGCATCCGGGAGAGGGCGGCGGCCCGGTCCGGCCCGCCGACAATCAGCTTGGCGATCAGTGCATCGTAGTCGGTACCCAAGCGGTCGCCAGCCCGGAAGCCCTGGTCGACCCGGAGATCCGGGGCGAGGGTGAAGCAATCGATCGGACCGGCCGTGGGCAGGAAGCCGCGGGCCGGATCCTCGGCGTAGAGGCGGACCTCGATGGCGTGTCCCTCGCAACGGACCTCCTCCTGGCGGATGGGCAGGGGACGGCCGGCGGCGATTTCGAACTGGAGGGCCACGAGATCGAGACCGGTGACCGTCTCGGTGACCGGGTGCTCCACCTGGAGCCGCGTGTTCATTTCGAGAAAGTAGAAGTCGCCTTCGGGTCCCACCACGAACTCGACCGTGCCCGCACCCCGGTAATCGACGGCCCGGGCGGCCTGGAGAGCCGCTTCGAGGAGCTCGGCCCGTGCGCTCGTGCCGACCAGGGACGAGGGTGCTTCCTCCCACACCTTCTGGTAACGGCGCTGGAGGGTGCATTCCCGTTCGAAGAGATGGATCTGGTGCCCATGCTGGTCGCCTAGGATCTGGACCTCGATGTGACGCGGATGCTCGATGTAACGCTCGAGCAGAAGAGCCCCGTCGCCGAAACTCGACTCCGCCTCGCGCCGGGCGCCAGCCAGGGCGTCGGCCAACTCTCCCGGGTTCCGCACAAGGCGCATGCCGCGACCGCCTCCTCCGAAAACCGCCTTGACGAGCAGGGGAAAACCGATTCGGGCAGCCGCCTGTTCGAAGGCCGCGAGGTCCGTCCCTGTTCCGTCGTAGCCGGGAACCACGGGGATGCCTTTCTGGGCCATGAGCGCCTTGGCCTCGCGTTTCGAACCCATGAGGGCGATCGTCTCGGGTCGGGGTCCTACGAAAACCAGTCCGGCCTCCTCGAGGCGGCGGGCAAAATCCGCCTGCTCGGACAGGAAGCCGTAGCCTGGATGGACGGCATCGGCACCCGACTGGCGGGCAGCCTCGAGCAGGCGGTCGATCGAGAGGTAAGACTCGGCCGGTGCTGCCGGGCCGATCGGCCAGGCCTCGTCGGCCAGGAGCGTATGCAGGCTGCCCCGGTCCGCCTCGGAATACACCGCGACGGAGATCAGTCCAAGCCTGCGGCAGGTCTGGATGATGCGGCAGGCGATTTCGCCACGGTTCGCGATCAGAACCTTACGGAACATGGGATCTCTTCACCGTTCGGGTGGATGTCCGGGCCGCCAGGCGGGCCGGCGTTTTTCGAGGAAGGCCAGAAGTCCCTCCCGGCCTTCCGGGCCGGCACGGAGTTCGGCGATGAGTCGGATGGTTTCGTCGGCCAGTCGGACCTCGTCGGCAAAGGTCGGGCGCAGGCGCAGGAGGAGCGTCTTCGCAGCGCGCTGGGCATGCGGACCGCCCTTGAAGAGTTCCTCCATGCACGCTGTGAGGGTGGCGTCCAGGGATTCCGGCGGCGTGACCCAGTGGATCAGGCCCATCTCCCGGGCCTGGTCGGCATCGAAGAGCTCGCCGGTGAGCATGTAGCGTCGGAGCTGGCGATGGCCCATGGCCCGCGCGACGTAGGGAGAAATGAGAGCCGGGATGAGTCCGAGCCGGACCTCGCTCAGCGCGAAGCGCGTTCCGGAAGTCGCCATGGCGAGATCACAGGCGGCGATCAGTCCGAGCGCACCGCCGAAGGCCGCCCCCTCGATCACGGCCATGGTCGGTACCGGAAAACGGTTCAGGCGCTCGATCAGGGAGAGGAGACGCTGGGCCTCGGCCAGGTTCTCCTCCGGCCCGGCATCGGCCATGGCCCGCATGGTGGCCAAGTCCGCCCCGGAGCAGAAGGTACCGCCCGCCCCACGCAGGATCAGGAGACGGAGGCTCGGGTCGTGGGCCAGGGTCTCGAGACGGGCGGCCAGTTCCTGGACCAAGGCGGCATTGAGCGCGTTTCGTACTTCGGGCCGGTTGAGGGTCAGCGTGACCACATCTGTCGGGCTGCGGGTCTCGGAGAGGGAATCCATGGTCACATCCGGAAGATGCCGAAGCGGCCGGTCGGTCGCAGGGTGGGAGGGTCGGTGACCAGACTCAGGGCGAGGCCCAGGACGCGTCGCGTCTCGCGGGGATCGAGGATCCCGTCATCCCACAGGCGGGCCGAGGCATAGTAGGGATGTCCCTGGGTTTCGTACTGATGCCTGATCTCGGACTCAAAACGCCGTTCCTCGTCCGCGGTACGGGGCGGGGCTCCACGGCCGGAGGCCGTCTCGCGACGGACCATGGACAGGACCTGGGCGGCCTGCTCGCCCCCCATGACAGAAATGCGCGCGTTGGGCCAGCTCCACAAGAAGCGGCTGCCGTAGGCCCGCCCGGCCATGGCATAGTTGCCGGCCCCGAAGGAGCCGCCGATCAGGAGGGTCAGCTTGGGCACACTTGCGGTTGCCACCGCGTTCACCATCTTCGCCCCATCTTTGGCAATGCCGGCCTGTTCGTACTTCTGCCCCACCATGAAGCCGGTGATGTTCTGCAGGAACAGGAGCGGAATGCCGCGTTGTTCGCAAAGTTCGATGAAGTGGGTTCCCTTGAGGGCCGATTCGGAGAACAGGATGCCGTTGTTGGCGAGGATGCCGACCGGGTAACCCCAGATCCGGGCAAAGACCGTGACCAGGGTCCGGCCGTAGAGCGGTTTGAACTCGTCCCAGGCCGAATCGTCGACCAGGCGGGCAATGACCTCGCGCACCTCGTAGGGATGACGCAGGTCCGTCGGCAGGATGCCATAGAGCTCCTCGGCCGGGTAGCGCGGCTCCCGGAAGGCCCGGCACTCACCCCGGGTCGGAGCCGGGAGCCGGTCCACCAGTTCACGGGCCAGGGCGAGCGCCTCTTCATCGTTTTCCGCGAGTCGGTCGATGACCCCGGACTGGCGGGTATGCACATCCCCGCCCCCGAGCGTCTCGGCATCGACGATCTCGCCCGTGGCCGCCTGGACGAGCGGGGGACCGCCCAGAAAGACGGTGCCCTGGTGGCGGACGATGATGGCCTCGTCGCACATGGCCGGCACATAGGCGCCGCCCGCCGTGCAGGAGCCCATGACCAGGGCGATCTGGCTGATGCCGGTGGCCGAGAGGCGGGCCTGGTTATAAAAGATCCGGCCGAAATGGTCGTGATCCGGGAATACCTCATCCTGTAGCGGCAGGAATGCGCCGCCCGAGTCGACGAGGTAGAGGCAGGGCAGTCCGTTTTCGAGGGCGATCGCCTGGGCGCGGAGATGTTTCTTGACGGTGAGAGGGAAATAGGTTCCGCCCTTGACCGTGGCGTCGTTGGCCACCACGAGGACCGGACGGCCGGCGACCTGCCCGATACCGGTCACGAGACCGGCGGCGGGAGCGGCGTTGTCGTAGAGACCATGGGCGGCGAGCGGGGACAGTTCAAGAAAAGGGCTGGCCGGATCGAGCAGCCGGTCGATCCGTGTCCGGACAAAGAGCTTTCCCCGTTCTTCGTGTTTGCGCCGGGCCTGTGCTCCCCCACCCTCGGCCGCGTCCCGGATCCGCGCCGCGAGTTCGGCGGCCAAAGCCTGGTGATGGCGGTAGCGT
>JAJYFY010000098.1 GCA_021785265.1 Pseudomonadota bacterium | reverse complement strand
CGTCCTCGGATACGGTTTCTGGAAATCCGCCTTCGCGGGCTCACCGGCGGCCATCGGCGAACGTTTCCGCTTCAACGGGAAGCGCTTCCGCGTGGTCGGGGTCATGCCCCGAAGCTTCTTCACGATCTACCCGGGGGCGGATTTCTGGATCCCACGGGTCCTGACACCCGCCCGCCTGCGGGACCACAACATCAACCATATGATGGTGGCCCGCCTGTCTCCGGGCACTTCGCCAAGAGAGCTCAATGTCTGGCTCGAGGGGTATCGGAACCGGTCTTTGGCCGCCGAGAGCCCAGCCCAGCGCCTGCGTGCCGAACAGGACGGTTTCACGATCGATGCGGAGCCTCTCCACAAAGGGCTCCTCAAGATCTTCCTCGGCGGTAAGCCGGTCCTGCTCTTCCTGCTCGCGCTGATCGGCCTCCTCTTGCCGCTCATCGCGATCGTGAACTCCATTAACCTGACCCTCGTCCGGTCTCGGCGACGTGCCACCCACTTTGCCGTGCGGCGCGCACTCGGTGCCACCGGCATGAACCTCTTCCAGGCAATGCTCGTCGAATCGCTCGTGACGCTCGGTGCCGTCATCCTGGGTTCGCTCGTGATCTCTGATTTCGGTTGCTCACTCTTCCGCACCCTCATCAGCTCCGCCCTCACCGGACCCGTTTCCGTAGCTCTCCCTTTCACCATCCGTTTTGGCGAATTCTCGGTGATCTACGGAATCGGGACGGCTCTCCTCATCGTGACCACGATCCAGCTCATGGCACTCTTTTTTTCCGGACGGGAATCCCGGCTCGGAACGCTCGTGCATGAAGCCGGCGAGCGGGGCACGGCACGAGCGGCCCGGTTCATGCGCAGAGGGTTCGGGGCTTTTCAGGTCCTCATGGCGACCGTGCTCGTCATGGTCGGGCTGGTCATCTTTCAAAGTCTCATCAACATCCTCAACCGCCCCCTCGGCTTCGATCCGAGGAATCGTGTTGAAACGATGGTGATCATGCCGCATCACATCTCCATGGCCCACTTCTGGACAGAGATAACCCCGGCCTTGCAGCATCTCCCTGGGGTGCGGCATGCGGCGCTGGGCTTCATGGTGCCTTTCAATAACCTCATGAGTTCCCACAGTACGATCCGATCCCCCACGCCCCCCCACGAATCCCTCTATGTCCGCGCCGAGAAAGTGTCGCGGGCCTATTTCCGGACCCTCCGCATTCCCTTCGTGGCCGGACGAAACTTCACTCGGGCGGAAGAAAGGGATCGAGCCACCGTCGTCATCCTGAGCGCACGGCTTGCCCGACGTCTTTTCGGAACCGTGGAAGCGGTCGGGCACAGCTTCCGGCCGTTCGGGCCCCGATCCCCTCGAGCCACTGTCGTGGGTGTCGTGGGGAAAGTGTCCTGGAGAGCGACGCCGGCGACAAACATCGTCGGCATGATGTACATGCCTCTCACGTATCCGGGGTACAAATTCGTCGCCGGCAATGTCATCCTGAAGCTGAGCCCAGGCGCCTTGAATCACCTCCGGATGATCCAGAGAGCGCTCGAAGGCGCCGCCCCGGGAGTGGCCGCCACCCATCTGATCCGGCTCGAGACCCTGATCCGAGCCTCCGACCGCCTCTTTCTCGGCATCACCGAGATCACCTCCGTCTTCGCCCTGGTGGCGCTTTTTCTCACGATCTTTGGGGTCTATGCCCTGACCGCACAGACCAGCCTCAACCGTCGCCAGGAGTACGCCATCCGTACGGCCGTGGGCGCGAGTCCCACCTCCCTGAACCGCATGGCCTTCGCGGAAGGGTATTGGATGCTGGCCCTGGGTCTTTCCCTGGGAGTGACCCTGGCTCTCTTCCTCACCCACCTTCTCGAGGGCGTGCTCTACGGGATCCCGGGGCTCGACTGGCCGGCGGATCTCCTCGGCATTCTGATCATCGTCTCGACCGTGCTCGTGGCCTCCTGGGTTCCGGTCCGTAACATCGCCCAGGCGGATTGGAGCCATCTCCTCAAGTCGGGTGCCGCCTAGCATGGTCAGGACACGCCCCCCGGGTCACCCCCTGAGCGATTCGCCTCGCGCACGGGAAGTCCGGCGAGCCCTACCAAATCGCAGGCCCTCAGGCCGGGGAAGGCGGCGTCACCACCCGGGAGCGGGCCCATGCAAGATCTCCTGATCGAATCCCGCCAGGCGCTCCTGCGACTTCGCCGGGAATGGGGCTTCTCCCTCTCCTCGATCCTGACGCTCGCGCTCGGCATCGGCGTGATTCTCGCCTCCTCCTGGATTTTCTACGCGGCGCTCCTCGGACCGCTGCCCTATCCCCACGGCAGCCGTCTCGTCAGCGTCTCGCTCACGATGCCCGGGAACCCGGGTCTCTCGCGACCCATGTCTCCGGTGGCGTACGCGCACTTCCGAACCGGTGCCCGGGCCCTCGCCGATGCCGCGTTCTACCGCTCACGCGGCGAGAACCTCGATGTCCACGGACGCGTCACCCGCATCACCGCCGTGGAAACGACCGGCTCGCTCTTCCCGACCCTCGGGGTCAAGCCGCTCCTCGGGCGGGTCTTTGCCGACCGGGCGAGCGAACCGGGAGCACCGCCCGTCGTCGTCCTGAGCGATCGCTTCTGGCAACGCGAGTTCGACGGCCGACCCGATGCCCTCGGGACCACCCTCGATCTCAATGGACACGCCTACACCGTGATCGGGATCATGCCGCCCGGATTCCACTTCCCGGACCGGGGGGTGGCCCTGTGGCTCCCTTATCCCTTCACGCCCTACGATTTCCGCTATTTCCAGTTGACCGAGTTCAGAGGCCACCTGATCGGACGTCTCGCTCCCGGCCGTTCGATCGCCGCCCTTGACACGCAAGTCCGGACCCTGACCGCGGCACTCCTGAGACGCTTTCCCCCCGCGGCCCGGAAAGATTTCTTCGCCCACTTTTCGGCCCGGGCGGAAAGCTGGCGTGAGGCCACGAGCGGCGGCGTCCGGTCGCTCCTCACCCTCATCGAGATGGCCTCCGTCCTTCTCCTCATTCTCGTCTGGTTCAATCTCGCAAATCTCTTTCTCGCCCGTGGACTCGTCAAGCGCGGTGAGATCAACCTGCGGGAAGTGTTGGGGGCCCAACCGGGAAGCTTCCTCGTGCGTTTCGCACTCGAAACCTTCTGGATCACCCTTCCGGGCCTGCTTCTCGGTCTCCTGATCGGGGCGGGGCTCACGGATTTCATGGTCGATGCGCGAATCCTGCCGGGAACCGTGCCGATCGCCCAGGGGAAACCTCTCTTCATGACGGTCTTGACCTTCGCCGTTGCCGGATCCTCGATCCTGGTCATGACGCTCGTTTCCTACCTGTCAACCCGCAGGATGGACCTCGGAGGGGCCCTCCGGGAAGCCGGACAGCGGTCGGGGACCTCACGAGGGGCCGCACGTCTCCGGCGCATCCTGGTGGGGGGGCAAACCGCCCTGGCCACCGCCATGATCGGGATCACTCTCCTCCTCGCGCATACGATGCTCGATCTCGCGTCCGTGCACCCAGGATTTCGAACCGCCCACACACTCGCCTTTGACGTTGACCTCCCCTCAAGTCAAATCACTCCCCAGAAGCTCTGGCCGACTCTCGACCATCTCCAATCCATGACGGGGGCCATCCCCGGTGTCCGGGCCACCGGCATCACGTCGGGACTGCCGTTCGCCAAAACGAACTCTTTCACCGAGGCCATTTTCCCCGTTCCCTGGTCGCCCCGTGATCCGATGGTGACCGCCTATCTCCGGGCGGTGGATAGCGGCTATCTCAAGACACTGGGTCTCGTGCCACTGCGCGGGCGGCTTTTCACGCCGGAGGATGCCGGATCGACAGCCGGCGTGGCCGTGATCGACCGGCTGGCCGCACATCAGCTCTTTGGCCACGACAATCCCGTAGGCAGGATCTTCACACTCAACACACCGAACAATACCCGGCCGGGCCTCCGTTACCGGGTGATCGGCCTCGTGCGAACAGTCCGGAACCGGCACCTCGGCCGATCGCCAACAACCGGAACGGTCTACCTCGATGCCCCACAGGCGGGGGCACTGGCTCCCGCCTGGTTCTCTCTTCGGACGTGGGCTTTCGTGATCCGCTCCCCGCTGCGCACGGCCACTCTCAAGACCGCTCTGCGCCGGACCGTCCGAAAGAGCTTCCCCTGGCTCCCCATCTATCACCTCCGTACGCTCGAGGCCCGTCTTCACCAGAGACTCCGGAACCGTGATGCTCTTCTCGGACTGATCGGCCTCTTCGCCTTGGGCGCGCTCCTCCTCGCGGCGATCGGCCTCTACGGCGTCGAAAGCTATCTCGTCAACCGGAGAACTCGGGAGTTCGGCATCCGCACGGCGCTCGGCGCAGATCCACCCGCACTCCTCCGCCACGTGCTCGGAGAGGCCGCCCGCCTCTTCGGAACGGGCCTCCTGGTCGGGCTCGCCGGCATGATCGTCCTCGGGCACCTCTTTTCCACCCTGCTCTACGGAATCGCGCCGGACGATCCCTTCAGCATCTCGTCGAGCATTGCCCTTCTCGCGCTGGTCTTCCTGCTCGCCACCTGGATCCCCGCGGCGCGGGCGAGCCGCATCCCACCGGCCGTGGCCCTCCACCGTGAGTAAATCACGCCGGGGATTCCGACCAAGCGCTTCGAGATCTCCCCACTCGTTGGACCATTCATCAACCCGGTGACAAGCATGTTCGATTCGATCGTCACCTCCATCAGGCAACTGTTCAGATCCCTCGCGCACTGGAATCCGGAAAGCCGCTTTCTCCTGACGTTCGCGGTCACCCTCGGGCT
>JAJYFY010000004.1 GCA_021785265.1 Pseudomonadota bacterium | reverse complement strand
ACGTTTACGAGAGCAGACGGGTGCCTAAGCATCCCAGGACGGGTTTTGTACCACCAGGGACAAAAGAGGGTTCATGGGTATTCGGCCGAGTGCGTGAAGCGAGGGCGTTGGTGAAACTCGCTCATCCTGAGAAGATCCTGCCGAGTGTGGACCGTTCTCTCAATCCGCCGGCTCATGCTGATCGGTCTGGGCTATGGGCGTGGGGAAAGCGGCGGTGTCCTTGCCTGACTAATCCCGGACCGCGTGCGGCAACCTTTCACCTGCCCCAAGGCTCCTCGGGTCAAGGATCCTGACCAATCATTTCTCGCCAACGACCCGCAAGGCATAATCGACGATTCGTTCGGCCGCATGCCCATCCCCAAACGGAACTTTCCAGTCCACCCGGGCATGGAGAGCCTCTGAGGCCCCAGCCAGGATGTGATCCGGATCGGTACCGACCAGCCGGTTGGCCCCAGTTTCGATCGTCTCGACCCACTCGGTATTTTCCCGGAGGGTCACACAGGGAATCCGATGGATACACGCTTCCTGCTGCACCCCGCCGGAATCGGTCAGGATCAGGGCCGCGCGGGAAAGCAGGGCCAGAAACTCGAGATACCCGCTTCCGGGACGGATTTCGACCCGATCCAGGGAATGCACCCACTCTTCCAGGCCAAACTCCTGCAATCGTTTGAGCGTTCGAGGGTGCGCGAGACAGAGGACCGTGAGGTCCAGCCCCTCGGCAACACGGGCGGCTCCGGTGAAAATACCGCGCAGACGGCCCGGATCATCCACGTTCTCCTCGCGGTGAGTTGTGAGGACCGCATAAGGACGCCCGGTATCCTGATCTCGCCGATCCGGTTGACCGAAACATCGCAAGGCCAGATCCAGATGGGCCCGTGAGGCATCCACGATGGGATTCCCCGTCTCGATGATCTCCCCCCGCACAGACTCCCGCTCGAGCTGCTGCCCTGCCTTGGGCGAAGAGGTAAACAAGTACTCGGAGATGTGATCGATGATCCGGCGATTATGCTCCTCCGGCATGCACCAGTCGTAGGACCGTTCACCCGCCTCCACATGCCCGACCCGGATGCCGAGTTTGCGGGCCGCCAGGGCACCGGCAAGATTCGTGTTGGCATCCCCCCCGACCAGCACCAGACGGGGTTTCCGTTCCAGCAAGACCCGTTCGACCCCCTCAAGCATGGCCGCGGTCTGTCCTCCATGCGTCGGTTTTTCGGAAACTCCTTCCAGCCGGTAATCGGGTGTCGGCAACTCCAAGTCCGAGAAGAACTGGGCATCCATGTTCGGCGAGTAATGCTGACCGGTATGGATCACGAAATGGGCTCCGGCCTTTTTCCGCAGATGGGCGATGATGGGCGCAAACATGACGATGCCCGGCCGGGTTCCCACTACCACTGCGACCTCGGGTCGAAGCGCTTCAGGACGCAAGACTTTCTCACTCACGCTCCACCTCTCCAGGCTGTTCTTTGAGACAGTGCTCTAACCAGGGCTGGATCTCACGGGCAGCCCGTTCCCAGTTGTACTCATCCTCGAAAGCCCGGCGCGCATGATGGCGGAGTCGGCCCAAACGATCCGGATCGAAAAGCAGTTCGCGCAGAACCTGGGCCACGGCTTCGGGGTTTTTCGTATCGACCAAAACACCGCAACCGGTCTCCACCACCGCACGACCGATCTCGCCAAAGCACGGCGCGACGATCGCCATACCGGTCTGCATATAGGTAAAAATCTTGCGGCCATTTAAGGCGCCCACCTTCTTATACAAGGGTGACTCTGGCTGATGCAGAGCCAAGCCGATTTCCGCGCCCGCGATTCTCGCAACCATCTCCCGGTAAGGCAATGGGGGGGAGATCTCGACCTGATCCGTCAATCCCAACTCGTCGACGCACTCTGCAAGTGCGGGGGTCCAGCCGGGACCGACCAGAAGCAGGGTGAGGTTTGGGAAAACGGGTTTGAGCAGCGCAAGGGCTCGAAGCGCAACGCCGATTCCCTTGCGTTCGAGAAGCCCACCCACATAACAGATCACTCGGCGCTCGCTCTTCGTCTCTGGCTCAATCCTGGATTTCCAGGGACCGTCGTCGGCCAGAGCCGGAAGGTTG
This sequence comes from Pseudomonadota bacterium, assembly GCA_021785265.1. Taxonomy (GTDB): domain Bacteria; phylum Pseudomonadota; class Gammaproteobacteria; order JAKAQQ01; family JAKAQQ01; genus JAJZIH01. The sequence goes on along the minus strand of JAJYFY010000004.1, from coordinate 57,718 downwards.
GGCACCACCCGGACAGAGACGTTGAAACGACGGAGCTGGGACTCGAACCACCCCCCACGGGAGTCCACGGCAAAAATCCCTCGCATCGGGCGAAGTGCCAGACCTTCGAGCCATCGCAGGATCGGCCAGGCTAGAGCTCCCAAGGGGCCGAAGTATCGCGACACATCCCAGGCATAATATTCCGCACTATCGTAAAACCAGCTCGCGCGCGTGAAGCGCCAGACCAGGGGTAACTGGAAAAGATGGGTGGCCACGAGGATGGGCGGCTGGGCCTCAGACCGGATCTCTTCCCGGATGAGCCGCGAGAGGGCCAGCCAGTAGCGGGGCATGACCAGAAGCAGGCGTGGACTCTCAGTCGGTGCACGGAGATGGATGGTTGCCAGAATGCTCTTGGGATCCTGTAAAACCAGACTATCCGGCGAGCGATCCCAAACCACAAAACCGGGGCGTTGTCCGACCTCCTCGAACAAGCGGAAGGTATTCCACTGCCTCGGGCTGGGTGAGTGATTGAAACAGAGGATGATGACCCGCCTCTCGCTCAAGATCGCCTCACTCGTTCCATTCCGCTCCGCGAGCGGCATTCCGCCACAGCTTCGGCATACACAGACGAGATCTGAGCCGCAACCGTTATCCAGCCGAACCGGGATTGGGCTTCTCGTGAAATTGCCTCCCGATCCCATCTCCGTCGGGTGGTCTCCTGCATGGCGAAACCCAGTTCAGAAACCGCCCCCGCCGGGACGAGAAGACCGTTTTGGCCCGGCTTGATCAGTGCGGTCAACGCGGAAATCGCACTTCCGATGACCGTCGTTCCACAACAGAGACTTTCGAGGACGGTCACCGGATTACCCTCCCCGTAGGAGGGCAGAACGAAGCAATCGGCCGCCGCGAGATATTGCGATACGCTCTCGTGGGACTGCCAGCCCCGGAGGATCAGCCGGCCTTCCGAGTGACGGGCCTGGCGCTCGAGATCAGTCCAGAGGGATCCGGTTCCCGCGAGAAGCAGTCGCGCTTTTTCCGGGGCCGAAGAAAAAAAGGCATGAACGGTATCCAGAACTCCCTTGGCCGGCTCCAGATTGCCGACGTAGAGAAATAAGGGGCACTCCTGCGGCAAGTCCAATGCCTGGCGGGTGGCCCCTCGATCCTGAGGCCTGAAAAGACGGGTGTCCACTCCATTGGGAATGATCCGCATCCGGTCGGGGTCGGCCCCGAGTGACTCCAACGGGTCACGGAAATAGTCGGCCACCGCGATGATCCGGGTGGCACCTCCCACGACTGTGCGTGCCGTGAGGCGGTAGGCGGAGCGGGCGAGATCCCTGTACACATCGCCAGCATGTGCGGTTACGACAACCGGGATCGGGGCATCGGCAACCGCCCGGATCGCGGCCAGTCCGGGTGGACTCAACCAATGGGCATGGATCAGATCATAGTGTTCCCCACTGTCAAACAACTCACGTCGGGCGAGTGCGGCCAGCTGCCGACTACGGATCTCGCGATTCCGCGGAACATAAAGATAGGGGGGTCGTTTCAAGGTCACGGGCAGAACGTCAGAGAAAGGGGTTCGCGTCTCAAGCTTGCGTGCCCGCGATTCCAGCCAGCGGGAAGGAACGCCCGGCAACCAAGGGCGCGGGAACAAAACAGTGATCTCATGACAGTCGGCGAGGGCTGTGACCTGCGCCCGGATGAAAATCCCCCGCCCCGGATGCTCCACCGTCGGAAAAGTTTCGGTCAGAACCAGGACACGCATGGGCTACTCAGTGGCAGGGAGGCAAAGAAGGCTGGACGACAAGCGTTCGCCATGAAGAAGCCACGAGGAGCACCAGCAGAAACCAGAAGAAACGATCCCGCTGAGTGCCGAGCGCAATGGACTGCACAGCGCTCGCGAGGGTCGCAACCCAAAGGCCCGTGTGATGAAAATAGTGGTGGCGGTCCGAGGAGGTTCGCAGGTGGGAGTGGGCACGCCAGCCCAGCCAGAAAATGATCCCCCCGGCCATGAGGAAGGCCAAAACCGAGGGGATCCCGCTTTCATCAGGAACCGCGATCAAAAGGTCGTGAGGACCCTGTTGTGGCTCGGAAATCGGAAACGGAAGGTAAGGAGGCATACTGGCACTGACGTTGGCCGGACCCACACCCCAGAGGGGATGCGATGCGGCCATCGCGATCCCGCCAAGCGAAAGGTTCAAACGTTCCGATCCGACCGCACCGATGGAATGCTCCGACCGGATGACCTGGGTGTTGATCCGTTCGAGATAGACCCCACCTGCCGCGAGTACGATGATCGAGAAAAGACCCAAGGTGAGAGTCAGGAGGGTTCCACTCCGCCTCCCGGCCTTGGGAAACAGAAACCAAGCAACCAGGACCAGAACTACGAGTAGCCCGATGAGGCCCCCAAGTGAAACGGTCAGGCCAAGCCCTAAAACGAGCAGCAAAGAAACGAGAATCGCGAGGATTTTCCGGGCAGGTTTCCTTTCGTCGACAAACCAGGCCAAGGCCAGGGCGAGACCGATGTTGAATGCGAAAGCGGTGAGGTTGGGATCCCCAATTCCCGCACTGGCCCGAAGCACGAGACCATGCGTGACATCGCTCACCCAGTGAAAATGACCCAGCGCTTCGAGACTTCCGCTCGCCATCAAGAGGGCGAGAACGGCCAGGGCGGCCGGAAAGAGCCTCGCCAGGTTTTTCCCAAGACCCGGGTCATCCACACAAATCTGGACCAGAACAAAAAACAAGACGAGACGGGCTAGGTAGGCGCCACAGAGGGCCAGGGAACCGGATCGGTTAGGTGAAATCCAGGATGAAATCAGGACCAGTCCGAAAAACACGGTCAAGGCCAACCAGAGAAGGCTTAGGATCCCGCCGATGGCCGGCATGCGTCCGTTTCGGCCCAGAATCCAGGCCAGAGCCATCCCCAAGATCAAGAGCGGAACGAGAAGCGGGTGCCCTGCTACCGCCAGGGGTGCAAGGAGCTTCGCGGGCACACAAAGCGCCACGGTCAAGGCATAGACAATGAACCGGATCCACATCGGCACTGGATCGAGCGGTCGACCGGCTCGGACCTGCAAGGCCTTACCAGCGAACACGGGGATAGATCTGCTCGCGATCAATCCGATTTTTGAAGGGCAGAATCCGTTTCAGCATGCTGCAGAGGATCTCCTCGGTGAGGGGATGCGGCCGAAGTCCCAGTTCGAGGAGACCGCTATGCGCCGGCTGGTAGAAATGTTTTTCGGCTTCCTTGCGGGGATTCTTGAGATGCTGGATTTCGACCCGGAGATCCAAGGAGTGTCCGGCCCGCTGGACCCAGGCGGCCAGATCGTTGACCGTGAAACACTCCGTAAACTGATTGAGGATGCGGAGTTGCCCCGCCCCGGGAGGATGGGATGCCGCGAGTTCGACACATTGGAGTGTGTCCAGGAGGTTGAGATAACCCCGGGTTTGTCCGCCCTGACCATAAACCGTCAGGGGAATCCCGGCGACCGCCTGAACCAGGAAACGGTTGACGATCGTTCCAAAGAGATCGTCGTAATGGAAATTCGGAAGCAGCCGCTCATCCCGATCAGCCTCTGGCGTCGACAGACCGTAGACCGGGCCCTGCATGAGGTCCGTCGCCTGTAGGTTCCACATCCGGACATAGAACCAGATCAGGTCCGTATCCATGATTTTCGTGGTGTGATAAAGGCTACCCGCCTGACGCGGGTAGAGAAAGCGATCCCGCCGGCCCTTGTGCTCGATTTCAATCCATCCCTCTTCGATCTCAATGTCCGGTGTCCCGTACTCACCCATGGTCCCGAGTTTGATCAGGTGGCACGACGGGGCGGCTTCCCGGATGGCCCAGACCACATTCAGCGTTGTGGCGAGATTGTTGCGTAGCGTGAGTGCCGCTTCAGAATATCCCCGCATGGAGTAGGGGGCCGAAGGCTGCTCCGCATAATGCACGACAACCTCGGGTTGGGTCTCCCGCATCACCGATTCAAGAAATGGATAATCCGCGCAGTCACCGATCCGCACATCCAGTCCGAATCCGCTTATTTCTCGAAAGATCTCTGCCCGCTGCTCCAGGTCCGGGGCGGCGATCAGGGGTTCGGATCGGGTCTGCAGAGCCAAGGTACGCCGCAGGTAGTTATCGACCGCCGTCACCGCATGTCCCCGGGCTGCGAAATGCATGGCGGTAGGCCAGCCGAGATAGCCGTCCCCCCCGAGAATCAGGATGCGCATGGTTTTACTTCCGGTGCGCCCTTCCGGGATGGGGCGGGGATCAGTTCGATCTCCTCCAGCAGCCGACGCAGGGCTCCGGGATCAAGTCGGGGTTCATCTCGGGAGACATAGGGGCGATCCACGCGGTGACGGATGATCTGGGGATAGTCATAGACGATCCCCTGGTAGAGGGGGCGGAAGGCCGGGAGTACCACGAAGAAGTCCCGGAGTTCACAGGTTCGCATCGTTTCCGATTCGGTCATGAGTTCCTCCATGAGTTTCTCGCCCGGTCGCGGACCCGTTTCGATCACCTCGATGGACTCGGGCCGGTATCCATGACCTGAGGCCAGTGCCTGGATCATGACCCGTGCCAGATCGTGGATCGAAACGACGGGCATTTTCGTGATAAACACCTCGCCGCCCCGCGCCAGGGGGACGGAACTCAGGACCAGACGGACCGCCTCATCAATGCTCATGACGAAACGCGTCATCTCGGAGCTGGTCAGCGTGAGAGGTCCACCGCGGGCAATCTGGCTCGCAAAAATTTCCGTGACCGAACCCCGAGAACCCAGAACGTTGCCAAACCGCGTGGAAGCAAATACCGCACCCCCGCCATTGGCATTCGCGGCGGTGATGAGCCGCTCACCCATGAGTTTTGAGGTTCCCATGACGTTGGTCGGATTGACCGCCTTGTCCGAACTCGTGAAGAGCACGCGGGAAACCCCCACCTCGGAGGCGGCCTGGATCACGGACTCGACCCCCAGGATATTCGTTCGCATCGCCTCGAACGGCGCCTTCTCACACTGGTAAACGTGCTTGTAGGCCGCACAGTGCAAAACCGTATCCGCCCCGGCGAAAAGACGTCTCAGGGAAGACTGGTCCCGGACGTCACCCAGAAGGAAACGGGCACGGGGCTCGTCCGTCCAGCGGGCCTCCATCCTGAAAATCCCGTCCTCATTGTTGTCGATGCCCAAAATGGCACCCCGGAAGACGTACTCCGGATCCAGGAGCCGACGCACCAATCGCCGTCCCAAGGTCCCGCAACAGCCGGTGACCACGACTTTGCGCGCTTGTTTCCAGTATTCGGAAATGGCATCCGGACCAGTTGGGTCCGAGGTGTTCTGTCCTCCCTCCCCCCGTTTCACAAAATGACTCCAACCCGCATCGACTGCGGGTCATTATGCCTTAAAGTCAGCATCCCTTTTACCGTCCCGCTAAAATTGGCTTCACGAGCCTGAACGGAGCTTTCCTCATGATCCGAATTGTCCTCCCGTCCCCGAGATGAATCCGGTGGGCGAAGGCTCGACCCTGGGCAGGATCTCCCCGACCCGCGCGATCGGGGTCGGCCTGCTGAGTCTCGCGCTCGCGGCCGGATCCCTCGTTCCCGATCTCCTGAGCGCGAGCCTTTTCCTGTTGGGGCTGATCGGTCTGGCGGATGGTCTCTGGAACGGTTTTTGGGCCCGCCTCGAGCGCGAGGAGAGACGGATCGTTGGTGCAACATTCCTGCTGGGCTTCGCCACCCTTGTCTGTTTTGCATGGGGCCGCGAAACCCAGGTCGGTTTCCATATCCTGGGTCGCGAACTCCGGATTCTCTTCTTCCTGCCCGTCTATCTCGTCGTGAGACGTCTGGCCATAACCCGAAAGCAACTGGGACTCATCCTGGGACTCGCCGCAGGCGTCGCACTCGTTTACAGTTTCTGGAGCCTCGAAGCGCATGCACCGGGATACCGGGTTCGCGGAGTGACCGGGGTCGCGATCGTCTTCGGTGACCTGACCCTCTTGGCCGGTGCTTCCGGGGCGTGGTTGCTCCTCCCCAAGGATCGCCATCTGCCCTTCCGGACCAAGCTCCTTTGGGGAGGCCTGTCATTCGCGAGCCTGATCTCGGGCATCCTTGTGGCCTTTGCCTCCGGCACCCGGGGGGCCTGGATTGCCATTCTGCCCTTCCTCTTCGTCGGCACCTGGGCTTATGTCCGCTGCGCCGGGATTCAGCGGAGGGGACGCTGGTACTTGGGAATCGCCCTGATCGCAGCCAGCCTGACCGCCCTCTGCCTGATCCTCCCCTCGCCCATCCGGACCCGCGTGATCCGGGCCGCGAGACAGACCTGGACCTCGGTTCGTGATGAAACGCTTCCTCTCCTGGAGAACACGCGCCCGCGACTCGGCTGTCTCAACCGGAAAGCCCAGCTGCTTCGGCTCCGGCGCTATACGGAGACCGCACCCCTCCTGGACCGAGGGGATCTGAAGCAAGTCCGACTGCCTGCCTCCCAAGTCCCTGCCGGATGCACAGGACACATGGCATTTCGTGCCCATGTCCGCTATTCGACCGACTGGCTCAGCATATGGATCAATACCACATCCCGGCGACCCGGCTTCCATGAAGTCCAGGTCTGGGCCCGGGGTCAGGCCTTGCTTCAGATCGACCGGAAAGGCCCGGTTGAAAAGATCCACAGTCGCCGGTTCCGACTGTACTCCGCGATCGGAGATGCAGGCCGCTTCGCCCCGCTCGGCTTCCACCTTCACCCTGGCTGGACACTGACTTTCATTCCCATGACCACCTATCCCTGGGAGTTCAGCTACGACCCGGGCGGAAACTCGATCGGCAACCGACTGGCACTTTGGAAAGCCGCTTTTTTGATTTTCGGACGACACCCCTGGTTGGGCGCGGGAACCGGATCCTTTTCGTCTGATACAGCCCAGTTGATCCGGGAAGGACAGGTTCCTCCCGTGGTCTGGGGTTATCAGCATGCACACAACGATTTCTTCAACCAACTCGCCACCGAAGGTCTCTTGGGACTCGCTGCTCTCCTCTGGTTTTACTACGCCTTGGTCCGAATCGGCCGTGGAGGGGAACATCCGGGCTCGTACGAACTTCGCATCTTCATGGTACTTTTCGTTCTGGGATTTTCCATTTTTGGTTTCACGGAAACCCTCTGGATTCACACCTTCGTCGTGAACTGGATTGTTTTCGTCACGGCCACCGCCCTGGCCGCCTCCCGGAGCGGAGAAAATCTGGGATCCCCCCCTAGCTGCTAGAATGGCCTCGTAAGGGTCACCTTGTCATCTCCATGCCGCCCGCCGCCCCCCCACCGCCCCGTCGCTATTTCCAGTTCACCCCGTTCCGCATTCTCTGGATCGGCATGGCGTTGGGGGGGCTCTTGGTCGGACTCGTCTTCCTGATCCTGCTCGGACAATCCGGACGACCACCGGAGAAAGCGGCTGCAGCGCCGGCCGAACCCGTCTTCGTGCTGACCAATCAACTGGGCGAGCGCCTTTCCTCAACCTCCCTCAAGGGACGCATCCAGGTGGTGAGTTTCATCTCACCTTACTGTCGTGAAGAGTGCCCCCTGATTGCCCATCACTACGTCGAGTACGCGGACGCCATCCGCACGAGTGGCTGGTCCAAGCAGGTCATTCTTCTCTCGTTCAACCTGGATCCGAAATCGGCCAGTCCCGCGACCCTCGCTCGCTTCCAGCGGATCTTCGGGTGGAATCCCAAAGACCCACTCTGGGAGTTTTTGACGGGACCCCCCCCCCGCCTCGACCGGGTGGTCAAGGACGGCTTCCACGTCTGGTTCGGCAAGGTCGCGACCACCACCCGCCGGGGAGTCATTCCCGCACTCCGCTGGCACAACCCGCTCAATCCCCACGGCCTGCACCCCAATCCGAGTCATGAGGATCCACTCGAAATCTACGGGCCAGGTGGCCATCTGCGGCGGATCTTCCAGAGCGGATCTTTGGTCTCGACCGCCCGTCTCCTCCACACCCTCTACCGGCTGATCCCCCATGCGCCGGCGCAGACCACCCCCCGGCGGGCTCCCTGAAGGAGCCGGATCAGCTTTTGCCGCCGATGTAGTCGCGCAGATCCCCGATGAGCGCCTCCTGCTCGGCCAGAAGTCCCTTCACGATGTCCCCGATGCTCACGAGTCCGGCCAACTGGCCGGCTTCCAGGATCGGCAGGTGCCGGATCCGGTGTTCGATCATGAGCCGCATGCAGTCAGCGATCGAGGTTCCCGGGGCGGCCGTGATCGGATTTGGACTCATGAGGGCACGCACCCGGGTCGTTTTTGAGGTCAACCCCTGAAGAACGACCTTGCGGGCATAATCCCGCTCCGAGAAGATTCCGACGAGCTGGCCGGATTCCACGACGGCCAAGGCACCGATATCGTGCCGCGCCAGTGCCTCGAGGGCTTGGTACACGCTGTCTTCCGGACCCACCGAAAAGACCTGGGTCCCTTTTTTTTCAAGCAGATGACGAACCTGCATCATGGCCTTCCCCTCCGGCCGGGTTTCCACCGATTATAGGGAGAACCGGGATCAAACACACCGCATATAATGGCGGACATGCACATCGGATCCACTGCGGATACCCCAAGCCAAACTCCCCGCCTGGATGTCGTCGGGACCGGCCCAGGGGCAGACGCTCCACCGGCTGGCCGGACCGTTCCCTTTACCAAGATGCAGGGGCTCGGCAACGATTTCGTCGTGATCGACCACCCGGCATTCAGGCCGGACTCGGTAAACATCCAGGCCATTGCCGACCGTCGGCTGGGGGTCGGTTGTGACCAGGTCCTTTTGCTCGAATCCCTCGGTGGGAACCGTTTTCGCTACCGGGTCTTCAATGCGGACGGCAGTGAGGCCGAACAGTGCGGGAATGGTCTTCGCTGTCTCGCGCGCTATGGTTACGACCTCGGGATCCCTGAAGGGACCCTCCTCGAATTCGAGGGGCCAGGCGGCGTGCATCGCGCCCAATGTCTGGCCCCCCACCGGATCCGAGTGGACATGGGGTCACCCCGACTCGAGCCGATCGAGATCCCCTTCGTGGCTCCATCCCGCGCCCCGAGCTATCCGATCGACGTCAGCGGAATGGAGTTCACGGTCGGTGCCGTCTCCATGGGCAACCCCCACCTCCTGCTCCGTGTCCAGCGTCTGGCCACCACACCGGTCAACAAGCTGGGACCGGCACTGGAACACCATCCCCGGTGCCCGCAACGGACCAACGTGGGATTTATCGAGATTGTGGACCGGGGTACCCTCCGCCTGCGCGTGCATGAGCGGGGCGCCGGAGAAACGCTCGCCTGCGGCAGCGGCGCCTGCGCGGCCGTCGCCTGGAGCCGTCTCATGGGCTGGGTCGATCCGGCGGTTTCCGTGCATCTGTCGGGCGGTATCCTCGAGATTGAATGGGAAGGAGAAAACCAACCCCTCTACATGACGGGGCCCGCCACGCGGGTTTTTTCAGGAGTCCTTGCCCTGTGAACGAAAAGTCCCCCCTCCCGCCTGAATCCCCCCCTGAGCCCAGTGCGCAAAAGGTTCTTGACTTTCTCACTGACCACCCGGAGTTTTTCCAGGAACATGCGGCCCTGTTCAGCCAGTTCAAGATCCCCCACGCCCTGCCCGAGGGGACGGTTTCGCTGATCGAACGACAGGTGGAGATTCTGCGCCGCCAGAACCAGCGCCTGGAACGCCGTCTCAATGACTTCCTTGAAGCGGGACGCCACAATGACCTGCTCTTCGAGCGCCTGCACAAGGTCGCCCTCCACTTCCTGACCCAGAAAAACGCGGCATCCAATCCCGCCCTGATGACCCACCTTCGGGAGATCCTCGTCGTGGACTCAGTGGCAGGAACCCTCTGGATCACCCCCCCCCGACCCATCCCCGGCTTCCGGATTTCTTCGGAAAAACCGGCGAAACTTCTGCCCGAGGATTGGGATACCGAACACCCCTATTGCGGACGGCTGGGCGAGGCGTTGGGAGTTCTATTGTTCGGTGAAAACCACCCGGAGCTTCACTCGATCGCACTCATTGCCCTTGGCCCGGCCCACCACGAGATCGGCCTTCTGGCCCTGGGGCTCGCCGACCCTGACCATTTCCGCCCGGGCCTGGCCACCACCTACCTCCACCGCCTGGGGCAACTTCTCTCGACCGCGCTCGGCCTCTCACCCCCATGAGTCCGGATCTCGAATCCGCGGTCAGCACCTACCTCCATGAACTCGGTCAAACAGGCCGGCTTTCGACCGCCACGATCCAGACCTATCGGCAAAGCCTCGAAAACCTGGGCGCTTTCCTGACCGGAGTGGGGATCGGACGATGGGAGGGACTCGAAGCGGACATCCTGCGCCGCTGGTTGGCGGCCCGGACCCGATCCGGGACCTCGCCCCGTACTCTGGCCCGTGATCTTTCTGCGGTTCGGAGCCTGTACCGGGATCTCATCCGGAAGGGGGTGACCACCGGTAATCCGGCGCTTCTGGTTCGACCACCCAAAAACCGGCGCCGTCTGCCCGTCATTCTGGACGTGGACCGGATGGGCCAGCTCTTCACCCGAACCCCGAGGACGATCGGCGACCATCTCGATCGGGCCGTGCTGGAACTGCTTTATTCCTCCGCTCTTCGGCTCTCGGAACTCGTGGGGCTGGACATGACGGACCTCAATGCTGAATCGGGACTGATTCGTGTCCGTGGAAAAGGCAACCGTGAACGGGTCGTTCCCATCGGCAGCCCGGCGCTTCAGGCCCTCGCGGCCTGGCTTCGCGTCCGTCCGACCCGGGACCCACGGGAGCGGGCACTGTTCGTGAGCCGGGAGGGATCCCGGATCGCTCCCCGGACCATCCAGGCGCGGCTCGCTCGCTACGGGCTTCGGGAAGGCATCGGTGCCCGGCTCCACCCGCATCTCTTCCGGCACTCCTGTGCGAGTCACCTCCTCGAGTCGAGTGGGAACCTCCGCGGGGTCCAGGAGTTCCTCGGCCACCAGCATCTCGCGACTACCCAGATCTACACCCATCTCGACTTTCAGCACCTGGCCCAGGTCTACGACGAAACCCATCCCCGTGCCCGGCGCCAGAAAACCGCGCCCGTAAAGGAGAAACGATGAGCGATCGGGGGGGACTGCCGGCTTTCGAGGGCACCACGATCCTGTGCGCTCGTCGAGGTGACCGGGTCGCCATGGCGGGAGACGGTCAGGTCACCTTCGGTCAGACCATCCTCAAGGCCAATGCCCGGAAGATCCGTCGCCTCTACCATGACCGGGTGCTGGCGGGCTTTGCCGGAGGCACGGCGGATGCCTTCACACTGGCCGAACGTTTCGAGGAAAAGCTGGAAAAGCACACCGGACAACTCGCGCGTGCCGCCGTAGAGCTGGCCCGTGACTGGCGCAGTGACCGGATCCTGCGCCGGCTCGAGGCCATGTTGGCTGTGGCGGACCGGGAACGGGCTTTCCTCATTTCCGGAAACGGCGATGTCCTCGAACCGGAAGACGGTCTGATTGCCATTGGATCCGGGGGACCATATGCACAGGCCGCGGCCCAGGCGCTCCTCCGGCATACGGATCTGGATGCCCCGACCCTGTGTCGGGAAGCGATCGGCATTGCCGCCGGCATCTGCATCTACACCAACCAGGAAATCCTGGTCGAAGAACTCTCTCCCCCTGCTTGATCCACCGACCCTTGTCTTGACGGAGCATTGACCCCATGGCCCTGACCCCGATGACCCCGCGTGAAATTGTCGCGGAACTGGACCACTACATCATCGGACAGGACGATGCCAAGCGGGCGGTCGCCATTGCCCTGCGCAACCGCTGGCGCCGCGCCCAGCTCGCCCCGGAACTGCGAGCGGAAGTCACCCCCAAGAACATCCTCATGATCGGTCCCACCGGAGTTGGCAAAACCGAGATTGCTCGCCGTCTGGCCCGCTTGGCCCACGCGCCCTTTCTCAAGGTTGAAGCCACCAAGTTCACCGAGGTGGGGTACGTGGGTCGTGACGTGGATTCGATCATCCGGGATCTGGCAGAGATGGCCGTCAAGATGGAACGGGAAGCGGCCCTGCACGAGGTCGGCCTCCAGGCCGAAACAGCGGCCGAAAACCGTATCCTCGATGCGCTTTCAGGCCAAGGGCGGACGGCTTATGGATTTGCTCCCGCTCCCGCACCCCGTCCCGAGACTTCCCGTGCGGCATTGCGTGATGCGCTGCGCTCAGGAGCGCTCGACCCGGAGGAAATCGAAATCGAACTGGCCGTGGCACCTGCGGGACTCGAGATCATGACGCCACCAGGACTCGAGGAAATGAGCGGTCAACTCAACCAGATGTTCCGCCAACTGGCGGGATCAGGCCAGAGCCGGCGCCAGCGCCTGCGCGTCGGGGAGGCCAAAAAACGCCTGGTCGAGGAGGAATCACTCAAGCTCATCAACGAGGATGAACTGCGGACCCGGGCGCTTGCGGCTGTGGAACAGGACGGGATCGTCTTTATCGACGAGTTTGACAAGATTACCCGCCGGTCGAGCGAGGCCGTGGGTGGAGCGGATGTCTCACGCGAGGGTGTCCAGCGCGACCTCCTCCCGCTGATCGAGGGATCAACCGTGAGCACCCGCTACGGGCTTGTCCACACTGACCATATCCTCTTTATCGCCTCGGGTGCTTTTCATGTGAGCAAGCCCGCTGATCTCATTCCCGAACTCCAGGGCCGGTTGCCGATCCGGGTCGAGCTCCAGGCCCTTTCGAGCGACGACTTCGTCCGCATCCTCACCGAGCCCGAGAATTCCCTGACTCGCCAATACGCAGCCCTCTTGGCCACCGAAGGCGTGACGCTGCGCTTCGAGCCCGATGGCGTACAACGCATCGCCGAGATTGCCCACGAGGTGAACACCCGCACGGAAAACATCGGCGCCCGGAGACTGCATACCGTCCTCGAGCGCCTGCTCGAGCTCGCGTCCTTCCAAGCCCCGGACATTCGAGATCGTGAAATCGTGATTGACCGGACCTACGTCGAAAGCCGTCTCGCCGGGATCGCCGGCAACGAGGATTTGAGCCGGTATATTCTCTGACGAGATCGTGCACCCAGGCTGATCCCAACCTCCAAACCGAAGGCGACCCTGACCCGGATCCACTCGCACTTCCCGTGTCGGCTCCAGGATCCGGGGATTCCGCGATGCTGGAGGGGAGACCCTGACGATCCCCGCAGCGCACCGACGATCTGCCAGCAAACCGTGCCTCAAACAGAGGGTCGCCGCCCTTCTACCCCACTCCGGGATCTCCATCGATCCCGGCTCCACGCGCGACGAACTCCCTGGCTTTTTCACTGAGTCCGGATCGGCGCAAGGTCTCGACGGGCACGCCTTGCCGATCCGCCAGGACCCGCATTTCCTCAGTGAGGTTCATCGAACAGAAATGCGGCCCACACATCGAACAGAAATGGGCGGTCTTATGCGCCTCCTTGGGGAGGGTTTCATCATGGAAACTCCGGGCCCGCTCGGGATCGATCGACAGGTTGAACTGGTCCTCCCAGCGGAACTCGTACCGGGCCAGACTGAGCGCATTGTCCTGGAGCTGGGCACCCGGGAACCCCTTCGCAAGATCGGCCGCATGCGCCGCGATCCGGTAGGCCATGAGGCCATCCCGTACATCCGCTCGGTTAGGAAGACCGAGGTGCTCCTTGGGCGTGACATAGCAGAGCATGGCCGTTCCGGCCCCCCCGATGACCGCCGCGCCAATCGCTGAAGTGATGTGGTCATAGGCAGGTGCGACATCGGTCGTGAGCGGTCCCAGGGTATAGAACGGGGCCTCGGCACAAAGCGCCAACTCACGCTCGACATTCTCTGGAATCCGCTGCAACGGAATGTGTCCCGGTCCCTCGATCATCACCTGGACTCCGTGGTCCCAGGCCTTCCGTGTCAGTTCTCCGAGGGTGGCCAGTTCAGCAAATTGGGCCTCGTCGTTGGCATCGGCAATCGATCCGGGCCGAAGTCCATCCCCCAGTGAAATCGACACGTCATAGGCCGCAAGGATCTCGCAGAGCTCGTCGAAATGGGTATAGAGGAAGTTTTCCTCATGGTGAGCCAGACACCAGAACGCGAGGATCGATCCCCCGCGGGAGACGATGCCGGTGACCCGACGGGCCGTGAGGGGAAGATGGGCGAGCCGGACACCCGCATGGATCGTGAAGTAATCGACTCCCTGCTCGGCCTGTTCGATCAGGGTTTCTCGGAACGCCGGCCAGTCGAGCGCCTCGGCCCTTCCGCCTACTTTTTCCAGCGCCTGGTAGATCGGCACGGTCCCGATCGGGACGGGCGAGTTCCGCAGGATCCATTCGCGAGTCTCGTGGATCTCGGCTCCCGTCGACAGATCCATGACGGTGTCACTGCCCCAGAGTACGGCGCAGGCCAGTTTCTCGACTTCCTCCGAAATCGAGGAGGTCACGGCGGAATTGCCGATGTTGCTGTTGATCTTGACCCGGAACCGGCGACCGATGGCCATCGGTTCAACTTCCGGGTGATTGATATTGACCGGCAGGATCGCACGGCCCGCGGCGATCTCCTGGCGCACACATTCCGGGGTAACCAGGGACGGAGAGGTCATCAATCCCGCATGCTGTCTGAGGAGCTGCTCATACCGGGGATCTTCCCGCAAATGTGCAAGGCGGACGTTCTCGCGCAACGCGACGAACTCCATTTCGGGCGTGATCCGTCCCTCCCTGGCATAGTGGAGTTGGGTCACCTGAACCCCTGGGCGTGCACGACGGATCTTCCGGTTGCGAAAGGGGTGGCCGACCCGCAAGCGTTGCGTGGCAAGCGGAGAGGCCACCGGTTCGGTATCGTCCCGTTCGGCAATCCAGCCGTCGCGGACGGGGATCAGCCCACGCTGAAAATCTTTCTCCACGGCGGGATCACCATAAGCTCCCGAGGTCTCGTAGAGCGGGATCGGAGGATTGGGCCGAATCATCCCGTCGCGCGTGGTCGGGCTCTGGATCACTTCGCGGTAGGGAACCCGGAGGTCCGGGCGAGAACCGGTCTCGTAGCGACGTTCAGAGCCTGGGGGCGGTTTGGGCAGCTTGGATCCCAGACGGGCCAAGCTGTCCTCGATGCGGGTTTCGGGTCTGGACATGGTTCACCTCCAAGCAAGCGGAGTGAAGACCACGCCCGGGCCCATGCCCGCAAGCCTTCCCTCCGCCGGTTTTGCCCGGATCAGGTTCCAAGGGTCTTTCTCAGCCCACCCAGGGGCACCCCCGGCTTGTCCGGCCGACCGACTCAGCCGACCGGACCTTCAGTATAGCAAGCGGGTCGATCAGTCGACGAGTTCATCAAAACGCTCATAGTCAATCTGCCAGCGCCCGTCGGCACGCCGCTCCGTGACGTCAGCGAACCAGCGGTTCCAGCGCAGGTCAGCCATCCGGTAGCGGTGCTGGGCATGGACGGCCTGGCCGAAGGTTCGATCATGCCCGGTAAAGTTGACCAGGATAAAGGTATCGTCATCCTCGGGATCCACAGACTCCGGTTCGACGCAACCCGCGAGCGGACTGTCCGGACGAATTTCGTGCATGACGAGCCAGGTCAAGGCAAACAGCGGGGTATGCGACCTCACGAGTGGCAACTCATGGATACGGCGGAGTAGGCGTCCTTCCGAGCTTTTCTCGGAACGGATCAGGAAAGCACCCAGAGTGCCTCCCGTGATGAGATTATGACGGCTGTTGGCCAGACGGAATACCAAAGTCGGCGTTCCCTGGAATCGGGTGATCAAGGCATGGCGGCTGAAGCGGATCCGGGAGGAGGGACGTGAAACCCGGGCAAACATCACACCGGTTACGAGCGCGAGCCCCATGAGGCCAATCATGGGTTCGAGGGCGGTCAGAGCTTCGCTATAGCGGTCGGTCGGATACCACAACCCCGAACCCAGGGTCGTGAGCGTCTGGGTGCTGAAAAAAAACGCATCCCAGAACGAGCCCGGAGGGAGATGGGCGATCCCCGCGCGATCCAGCCAGAACAACAGGCCGAACACGCAGTTGACGAGAATGTAGACGCCCAGCACGAACAGGAGAAACCAGCTCCAGCGGGTGGTCAGCAGCCAATAGTAAAAGTCCCGGAGCCAGCTTCTGGGCTGACCCAGAACCACTATGGAGGCACGGGTACCAAAGGGATAATCCCCGGAACCGCCAGCGCCATCCGTCTTCCTTGTGACTCGTCCGGTTCGCTTCAGTTTTTCTGGGGTCATGCCCGTAGACCGTAGGCCGCCGACTCGTCCGCCTGAGAAGGATCCTATGCTAACATTTAACGCAAGACAGTTACGCCAGCGCAGTCTTTCCATGCTCGATTTCAACTCGGCCGCGCTCCGCCACCAGATGGTCGAACAGCAGATCCGGGCCAGTGGGGTTCTGGATCCGACCGTGCTTGCGGTTTTCGACGAGATTCCCCGTCATGCCTTTGTCCCTGACCCGTTCCAAAAACTGGCCTATGCCGATTGCGAGATTCCTCTGGATCACGGTGAATCGATGCTGACCCCCATCTTCCAGGCCCGACTGGCCTCGGCCCTGGACCTGGACAGGACGGAACGGATCCTCGAAATCGGTACTGGTTCAGGATACCTGACGGCCTGCCTCGCCTGCCTCGGTGCCGAGGTGACCACCATCGATCTCCATCCAGATTTCATTAAAGCCGCCGAGCAACGCCACCAAACACTCGGACTTCCCCATCCGGTCCGCTACCTCGCAGCCGACGGTCATCGCTTTCCGGCAGAGCTCAAGGACGAACGCTTTGACGCCATCGCCTTGACGGGATCCCTGTACCTATCGGAACCCAGTTTTTACAAGGCACTCGAACCGGATGGGCACCTCTTCATGGTCCTCGGTACGGACCTCGTGCAAAGCGCACGCCGCATCCGGCGCCTGGGCGACAGTTTTTCCTTCGAGGAGACCCGCCTTTTCGAAACCCGCATTCCCCAACTAAAAAACGCCCCCAAGCCTTCGGAGTTCCAGTTTTCCTGATGTGTGTGGAGCATCCCCGGCTCTTTACCCGACTTGATGAATACTGATATACTCCAGTAAAACGCCTGAGGTTCACCCGATGCGATCGCGCTTAGCCCTCCTCCCCCTCCTACCGCTTGTGATGGTCACGCTCGGGCTCAGCCCAGCTGGCAGGACCTTGGATCTCTGGACGGTCTACCAGTTGGCCTTGCACAATGACCCCCAATATCAGCAGGTCCTTGCCACCGCCAAGGCGAGCGAGGAGGCCCGACCTCAGGCGCTGGCCGCCCTCCTGCCGCAGGTCAGCCTTGCTGCCTCTCTGACCCAGGTCAACACGGATTCGACCCGGGTTTCCAGTTTTTCCATTCCCGGCAACAAGTTCGCCTATTTCACGGGATTGAGTGCCTCGAATACCCCTACCCGGGCCTACACGGCACAGCTGACTGAAACCCTTTTCAACTGGGCAGACTGGCAGTCGCTGCATGAGGCAGACTTGACCGGGGCTGAAGCCTTGGCCACCCTCAACGCCAGCATTCAAAGCATCCTCCTCACTGTCAGTCAGGATTATTTCAACGTGCTTTACGCCGAGGATGTCCTCGCCGCACAACGGGCTGCGGAAAAAGCTTTCGCCAGCCAGCTCGCCCTGGCGGAAGAACAGTACAAGGTGGGACTTCAACCCGTCACGGCGGCAGAACAAGCCCGGGCATCCTATGATCAGGCAGCCGCCCAGGTGATTGCCGACAAACTCAGCCTGACGACTGCCAAAGAGGCACTCGAGGCTCTGATCGGCGTACCCGTCGTCCGTCTGCGTCCCCTCGTCCACCAACTGCCACTCGCCCGACCCGCGCCGGACAATCTCAATCACTGGATCAATCAAGCCGTCGCCCAAAACCCGACCCTGATCGCGGCGCGCCTGGCCGCCGAGGCCGGGCACGCCAATGTCAGCGTCCAGCGGGCCCAAGCCTATCCCTCCCTCGACCTCGTGCTGAGCCACGGGCGCAGTTTTACAACGGGCACTTCATCGCAAGCCTCGCCGACAGCCTCTCTCTCGGCACCGGCAGTCTCCGGGACCAACACCAACGTGCTCGGGCTCGACCTCAGCTGGCCGATCTATTCGGGCGGACTCATTGCCTCCCGGGCCCGGCAGGCACGTTACGAGTACGAAGCGGACCTCGCCCAAAGCGCCACAACCGAGCGGACAACAGTCTCCGGCACACGGACCGATTTCCTGTCCGTGATCTCGGAGATGGCACAGGTTCGAGCACTTAAACAGAGTGTGCGCTCAAGCCGGATCGCCCTCCGGGCGACTGAGGCGGGCTACAAGGTCGGCACCCAGACCATGGTCGACGTCCTGACGGCCCGGCAGACCCTGCTCACGGCTGAGGAAAGTTACGCCCTAAGCCGCTACAACTATCTGATTGCGGTTCTGACCCTAGACCAGGATGCCGGCACCCTCACTCCTGCAGTCATCCAGTCAATCAATCACTTTCTCCTGCATTGAGCTTCTAAGGCCCGGCTCCGTTGCGGCGGACCGGGCCTGTCGCCACCAGTCCAAAAGAACCATGACGAGGCTGGCCATGCCGTTTCCGGTCTCGGTGATCGTCTGCAGCGCACGCTCGGCCCGGTCAGCACGTTCGACCGGTTGGGTCAAGAGGGTCAGAATTGCTTGGGCCAGTTCTTCAGCATCGTGGACGATGACCATGGCCTGCGCTTTGACGAGTCGAGCGACCACTTCATGGACGTGCTCATGGAAGGGGCCCATGATCACCGGGCAACCCTGCTCGATGGCTTCGATCAGGTTGTGACCTCCGAGTGGCACAAGGCTCCCACCGATGAAGGCAGCATCGCCCGCCGCGTAGAACGCCGTCAGTTCACCCAGGGTGTCCAAAACCAGAATCCCACCGGGCTCTGGCCGCTGTTGGAGACTGCGTCGGGCCAAGGGGAGTTTCCAGGTTTCGTTTTCATCCCGAATCGCCTCCGCCCGCTCCGGATGGCGAGGGGCCAGAACGGCAATCGCCTGCGGCAGGTGGGTCCTGATCAACTGGTGGGCCGCGAGCATCATGCCCTCTTCCCCTTCCCGAATGCTGCCCGCAATCCAGACCGGATGACCGCCCAGGGTCTCGAGACGCAGAACCTGCCCTTTTTCGGCTGCCTCGGCTGACGGTCGTCCCCTCAACTTCAGGTTGCCGCTGAGCCTGACCCGGTCGGGATCGACGCCCAGCGCAATGAAGCGCCGGGCCTGAATCTCATCCTGGGCCCAGATCCGATCCAGGCTGTGCAAGGCAGGCCCAAAAAGCGGCAAAAAGCGCTCGTAGCGCCCGAGTGACCGGTCGGAAATCCGACCGTTGACGATGGCCATGCGGACACCCCGACCAGACGCACGGCGGATGAGGGTAGGCCAGATTTCCGTCTCGATGATGATGCCGACCGCGGGCTCAAGACGGTCCAGGAAGCGATCGACCCAGACGCTTCGGTCCCAAGGCAGAAAGTGCACCGGCGTGGAGTTTCCGAGTGCTTTTACGGCCTGCTCCCGCGCGGTCGCCGTAAAGGTGGTGAGGACCACTGGCAGGTCCGGCTCCCGCTCGTGCAGGCCCCGGACCAGATTGAGGGCCACCTGAAGTTCGCCCAGCGAGGAGGCGTGAATCCAGAAGGTGGGGCCGGACTTGTGGGGGATGCGCCCCCATCGCTCAGTCCAGGCGGGAGAGTGACCGGTCTGTAGCCGACCCTTGCGTCCCAGCCACCCCAGGGCGAACGGGGAGCTGACGGTCATGCAGAACTCGTAGAGGCGCTCCCACATTCATTCCTCCCCCACCCGTGAGTTCCGGATCGCCTCGATGATGCGGGTGGTCGAGTGGCCCTTGAGATAAGGCAGTACCTTGACCGAGCCACCCGCCCGCTCGACGCAGGTCGCCCCCGCAATGGATTCCGGTTTCCAGTCTCCTCCTTTGACCAGGATGTCCGGGAGGAGCCGGCAGATCAGCCGTTCCGGCGTTTCCTCGTCGAATGGCACGACCCAGTCCACCGAGCCCAGTGCCGCAAGGACCGCCATACGCTGTTCCAGGGGGATGACGGGACGTCCTGATCCCTTGAGGGCTCGGACGGAACGATCGGAGTTGACCGCGACGACGAGTGCATCGCCGAGAGCACGCGCCTCGGCCAGGTACCGCACATGGCCGGCGTGGATGAGGTCAAAGCAGCCGTTGGTCATGACCAGCCGAAACCCACGGGACCGGAAGTCGCGGACGAGCAGGATCAAGGTCTCTTGATCGACCACTCCGGAGGAGGCCGGATGGATGGCAGGGGCTTCCAGGAGTTCGGCGGCCGTGACCTGCGCGGCACCGAGCTTGGCCACCACGAGTCCGGCGGCACGGTTCGCGAGTCGGGCCGCCTCCTCCAGTCCAGCTCCGGCGGCGAGGACCGCCCCGAGCGTAGCCGCGACCGTATCTCCGGCCCCGGTAACGTCGGCCACTTCGTGGGCTTCCGCAGGCAGAGCCAGTATCTTGCCACTGGCCTCGATGAGGAGCATGCCTTCTTCACCCAGCGTGATGAGCAGGCCGTCCAGCGCAAGATCAGCCCGCAGACGCTGCCCTCGCGACTCGAGGTCGGATTGTTCCGGGCAAACTCCGGCTACTGCCTCGAACTCCGCCCGATTGGGGGTCAAAAGCGTGGCCCCGCGATATTTCGCGAAATCCCTCCCTTTGGGATCCACGATCACCCCCTTGCCCTGCTTTTTGGCCTTCTCAATCCACTCGGAAGTCCGGTTCAAGCTTCCCTTGCCATAATCCGAAAGGATCAACAACTGAGCGCTTTGCAACCTGTCTGTCAGCCTCGACCCCCAGGCATCATTCCAACTCCCCCGGGGAGCCTCCTCAAAGTCGAGCCGCACCAACTGCTGATGCCGTGACAAGACTCGCAGTTTGCTGATGGTCCGAAAACCCGGGTCAACAAAAAGCTCCTGCCGGACCCCCGACTCCTCAAGCAGTTCAATGAGCCGCCGCCCGTCTTCATCGTCACCAATCACGCCGATGAGATCAGCACCACAGCCCAGGCTAGCCAGATTGACCGCCACGTTGGCGGCACCGCCCGGTCGTTCATGGCGCTCCGAAACCCGGACGATCGGAACCGGAGCTTCGGGGGAAATCCGTTCGGTCTCGCCGGTCCAGTAGCGATCCAGCATGACATCGCCCACGACGAGCACACGTGTCTTCGAAAAATCGATCCCCATGGGCGTCCGGGAATATGCCAAAATGCCCGGGAATCATACCATGCGATTCATGTTCGACCCACCAGACCGTTGAAGGCAGCCCATTCCCCGCCGGCTTTGTGGAAACCGCGGCACTGGCCCTTCTGGGCGGCTGCGGCCCTGGTGTATTCGGCCGGTCAGTTGCCCTACGCCTGTGAACCGGCGGCGGGTGCTTGTTTCGGGCTGCTTTATGCGGCCCTTCAGCCACGGCGACGGGCGATTACCCGCGACAATCTGAGACGATGTTTCCCGGGGGAAACCCCCCGGGAGATCCGCCGACTCGCCCGGGCTCATTTCCGGGCACTCGGCAGGGGCTTCATCGAAACGGCCATGGGCTGGTGGCGATCCGATGAACGGCTCCCCCCGGTTGCGATCGAGGGGCTCGAGCACCTTGAGGGGGCCCTGACCCGCGGCCGGGGTGCGCTTCTGCTCACTGGCCATTTCACCGCGCTCGAGATCGGCGCCCGATTCATCAGCCGCAAAATCCCGGTCGGTGCTCTCTATCGACCCGGGGACAATCCTGTGCTGGATCACCTCATGCGTCAGGGAAGAGGGCGACGGACGCGGATCGCGATCCCCCGGGACAATGTCCGGATGCTGCTCCACGCGCTGGCCGACAATATCCCGGTCTGGTATGCCACGGATCAAGGCTACACAGGGAAAAACAGCGCCCAAGTCCCCTTTTTCGGAAACCCGGCACCGACCCATCTGGGATTGAGCCGGCTGGCCGAGGCCAGCGGGGCCCCGGTTGTCCCGTTCTTTGTTCGAAGACTGCCGGGACGCGAGGGGTTCCGGGTCATGATCGAACCCCCCCTGACCGATTTCCCGGGCCACGATCCCGTGACCGATGCCCAACGCGTGCACCAGCTTCTCGAGCAGTACATCCGGATGATGCCCGAGCAATACCTCTGGAGCCATGATCGCTTCAAGGATCATCCGCGCGGAAAACCCGTCCGGACGCCCGACCCACCCCAATAACGCAAGTTACTTGCATTTAAGTCGGGGAATGCGTATCCTGCCCCCATGGCACGCCCCTCAAAAATCCGGCCCCAGCTCGACGCCCTCCTGCGCACCCATGACCTGCCGCATGCCTGGACGCTCGAGGAGCTCCAACAGGCCCTGGCCCGGCTTGGAGTCCGATCCAATTTCTCGTCCATTTTCCGTTCCGCCCGCCAGGCCGTCGACCAGGGCCAGTGGCACTCCGTCATTCTGAGGGACGGCAAAGTCCGGTTCGAGTGGTCCGGCCATCACCATGACCATCTCTTCTGTCAATTCTGCGGAGCACTCGAAGCGGTGCCCTGTAAGCTCGCTCAATCCCTGCATGAGCGGATAGAGGAGCGCACCGGGTACCGGATCCACGACCATTCCATGGTCTGGGAAGGAACCTGTCCGCGCTGCATCCGGAAACACTCCCGTCACTCGCGCAGCAGACCGGCCCTCCCCGCCAAAAGCTCCAATCCATGCTGAA
Organism: Pseudomonadota bacterium; assembly: GCA_021785265.1. Lineage (GTDB taxonomy): Bacteria > Pseudomonadota > Gammaproteobacteria > JAKAQQ01 > JAKAQQ01 > JAJZIH01. The sequence continues at coordinate 35,101 of JAJYFY010000004.1, read as the reverse complement.
TCTCTGGAACCCCGGACATCTGGCCATGGGACTTGCCCTCCTCACGGCCTTCGTCCTGGGCATCGTTCACGGCCTGACCCCGGATGAGCATACCTGGCCCATTACCTTCAGCTACGCCATCGGTGGCTACTCCACCCGGCGTGGTCTGCGCATGGGACTGCTGTTCTCACTGGCTTTCACCCTGCAACGCGCCCTGGCCAGCGAACTGGCTTTTCTGGGTGTGGTTTCCTTCATGGCAGCCAGGACCAACTCCTGGGTCTGGCTCGTGGTCGGGATGGTTATGCTATGGGGGGGGTGGCGCATTGTGCGAACACCACGACCCCACTCAATAGCCGGCGGTGCGCGCGAACCCGAACTCCGGGAGGCCAGACTCTGGATGCCACTCGTTCACGGCTTTATCGCCGGCTGGGGCTTCGGTGCCTTCGCGCTCATCATCTACACGGTGCTGGCCCCTGCCATGCCGTCGGCAGCCTGGGGCTGGGTGCCGGGGGCCCTGTTTGGCCTCGGGACCACGCTCGTTCAAGCACTGGCCGGTGCCGGCTTTGGAGGCTGGGCTGCAAGTCGCGGGCTCTCGCCCGAGGATTTGCGCAAGGCTGCGCTACGCACGGCGGGGCGCACCCTCAAGTGGGGTGGTATTGCCTTCGTTGGCGCCGGGATCCTGACCCTCCTGGTCCCGTCCGCGGGCCAGCTGGCCATCTCAACCGGCATCCGGATTCATAATCTGGCCCACTTGGGACTCGCGTTTCTGCTCGTGATCCTCACGGTGCTCGGCGTGGGCATGGGATCGTTTATCCTCGAGATCCGCAGACTGCAGCCTTCCGTTTCACCCCCGTAACAGATGCAGAGGCAACCATGAACCGTAAAAAAAAACCGAGATTCCGACCCCACCCCGGCTTTCGATCGGTGGCTGGCTGCTTGCTGGCACTGGGAGTCGTGGCGGGGGCGGCCCGCGCTGACGGACGGCTTCTCGTGCCCGCTTCCTCGTCCAACCCGTGCGTGGGACGCGATGCCTTGCTGGCCGTACTCGATCGACCCACCGTGGCCGACAGCAGTTGCGTGGTCCGACCCGATCACGTGGTCATCGAGGCTGGTTTTGCCCATGCGACCCTCTACCCGTCCGGTAGCGGACACGGCTGGAATGCCCCCGAGATGGAAATCCGAATCGGATTGCCGCATGACAACGAACTAGTTTTCTTGCCTCCCAACCGGGTGATCGCTCCTGGGGCCGATGGCTACACGGCCTCGGTCGTCGGTCTCAAGCACGAGTTCGACGTCTCATCGGCGTGGCAGTTCGCGGCAGAAAGCCTGGTGACTCTCGCCTCCGGGGACCCTAATCAGGGCAGCGCGGGAACGGGGGTCGCGATCAATGGTGTCGCGAGTTACAGCCCCTCTTCGACCGTCGGGCTGTCTCTCATGGCCGGCTTTACGTCGGACACAGAGCCGTCAAACCTGGGGGGCGGGCGCTACACGAGCTTCAATCCCGATGGCGTCGTGACTTGGGAATTCCTGCCACCCTGGCAACTTTACCTCGAGGTCTACGGAGCGACCCATACCGGAGTGGGACAAGGCAGCGGTTACGATGCCGATGGGGGAATCCAGATCCTGCTCAGCCGCAACATGGAGATCGATTTCGAGGCAGGCACGCGGCTCTCGGGGGATCTCGGCGGTTATTCCCACTACGTGGGTGCCGGACTCGGTCTCGAGTTCTAGGCCGGAAGAAACCCCTCAGGCCTTGACAGCCGACGAACCGAGACTAGAATTCCCCCTGTCCCGGCCACTAGGGAGACCCATGGGCAGTAGCCGCCCTCATCACCTCCGGAGTGGTTCGGTGCGATCCCGCAAGCGGTTCTTCTGACCGTGGGCGGTGCACTCGCACCAGCCACGACAGACGAAACCGCGCCATTCGGCCAGAATTGGATCGACCCTCACCAAGGGGTTCGCGCGGTTTGGCCATCCGGAAATCCCCCAAAACCCATCCCGCCTCCACCCTCGGGTGCCGGGTCGCGGGGGGCGTGGGGGGCGGTGCCCGGAGACGTGCCATGACGGCCAGGATTCAAAGACCCGTGTCCCCGCAGACGCCGGAGGGAAAACGGTGAAGGCGCCCCTCCAGACACAGCCATCTTCGGTGACGGACACGGTCGCGCTCCCCGAGGACGTTTCTCTTAGGCTCGCCGACCGACTTCATGTCCACGCGCTGAGACACGGGCGCGCCACCTTGTGGAACCGCCTACTCCTGGGACTCACCCTGATCGGCCCCGGCATTCTCGTCATGCTGGGTGACAATGATGCGGGTGGGGTCGTGACCTACATGCAGACCGGGGCCCGGTACGGAATCGGCCTGTTCGTCCCTCTCATGATCCTCTTGGGTTTTGTGGCCTACCTGGTCCAGGAAATGACCATCCGTCTGGGTGCCGTGACCCGGCGAGGGCATGCCGAACTCATCTGGAAGCGCTACGGTCCCTTCTGGGGTGCCTTCTCCCTTTTTGATCTCGTGGCGGCGAATGTCCTCACCCTCATGACCGAGTTCATCGGCATCCGGGTCGCGAGCGCGGTGTTCGGCTGGCCTTACGGCCTGACCATTCCACTGGGTGCCCTGTTCGTGGTGCTCTGCCTCGTGTATCTGCGTTACTGGACCTGGGAGCGGATCAGCCTGCTCATCGCGGCCTTCAACCTGGTTTTCATCCCGATTACCCTGTTCTCGCACCCGGACTGGTCGGCCATCGCGCATAGCCTGGTGGGTGGGGGTTGGATCCTGACGGGCGGATTGCTGGCCCCGGCTTTCCTGATCCTACTTTCGGCCAACATCGGAACCACCATCGCACCCTGGCAGCTGTTTTTCCAGCAGTCCTGCGTGGTCGACAAGGGACTCCTGGAGAAAGATATCAACGCCGGACGGCGTGACCTCATGATCGGCGTCGTCGGCATGGTTCTCGTAGCCATGGCCCTCATCATCTTGAGCGGACAGTACATCCACGGACAGGCTGGGGCCGATCATTTCAGTATCGGGACCATGATCCACCTCCTCAAGATCCGGGTCGGGCCCTGGGTCGCGAGCTTGTTTGCCCTGGGGCTCCTCGAGGCCGGTCTCATCGCCTCGATCGTGATTACCGCGAGCACCTCGTGGGCATTCGGAGAGGCCTTTGACATTCCCCGCTCTCTCAATGCCCGGCCCCAGCAGGCCTGGGGATTCTACGCGCCCGGGATCGTGAGTGTGATCATCGCAGCCGGCGTAGTCATGCTCCACGGCATCCCGCTCGGTTTCCTCAATCTCACAGTCCAGGTGGTTGCCACGATCTTCATGCCGGCTGCCCTCTTGTTCCTGCTCATGCTGCTCAACGATCGGGAACTCATGGGCGATGAGGTCAACGGACCCGTCCGGAATACCCTCTCGATCGGCCTTATGGCCCTGCTCATCCTGTGCAATGCGCTCTACGGTCTCGCCTCCTTCCACGTCCTCCTCTAGACCAGGCCCCCCGTCATGAAAGAACTCGACGAATACGATCCCCAGCAAATCCGGACCCTGCTCGAACAGGAACACTGGCTGGATCCCCTGCCGCCGGTACGACGAGTTCCCTTGACGGGCTGGCAACGGGCGGTCTTCTGGGGGCTGCGGATCTATATCCTGATCATGATCGTGGTCGTCGCCTGGGGTTTTTCGCGCTCTGTCGGCTGAGCCGCGCCCTCAACCGGTCCCGACCGGCCGTTTTCCGACTCGCCCGGGGGGAAACCTCCTGGTGGAGCCAAGCGAGTTCGGCCGACCACTCCAGGGCAGCGAGATGATGCCACGCCTCCTCCAGGCTCGCGGCGGCCGAATAGACTCCATGGCCACGCACAATCGCCAAGGGGTGCTCCCGCAAGGCCTCCGATACCGCCCGGGCTGCATCCTCGAAGGGCGTTTCGGGGGAACTGTCCACGATCGGCACGCGGGGAAAACTGAGTCGGCCTTCAAAATCAAGCGGTTCGAATGAGCTTCCCCCGAGCAGACTCACCGCCACGCTGTAAAGGCCGTGACCGTGCAGCACGGCCCCGTGGGCCTTCTGCTTGCGGTAGGTTGCACAATGGAGCGGCGTATCCCAGGAAGCACCGGTGGGAATCTCCGAATCAAGATCCAAAAGGACCAGTTCCGCGTCGGTCAACTCCTCCGCCCAAGCACCATGCGGGGTGATCCAGACCTGATTCCCAAGACGGAGTGAGGCATTCCCGCTATGGGGATCGTTGAGCCCATATTCCCGCATGCGGCGGTAAATCCGCACGAGGTCACCGGGCGTCATGGTGGCGTGGCCTTGAACCGGCATCTCAAATCCCCTCTTCGAACTCAATCTGGTGAACCCGACTGTCGATACGCCCGTCGGACCAGAGCCGATAGCTCCGCCACCCCCCCCAAGCGGTCTCGATCACGAGGTCCGGCCGGCCCAGAACGAACTGCATCGCGCTCGACGGAGCTCCATAGTAGCGGATCCCGCCCACGACCGTCTCAAAGGCTGCATGGATGTGTCCGAACAAAACCCCCCGGACCGGGGTGTCCGTGAGCTGCTTTGCCCACTGGTCTCCACCCGCAAGCCCGATCGCATCGAGCCAGGCTGTTCCCGTCGCCACGGGGGGATGGTGGAGTGCCACGAGTGTCGGTACCGGAGGCTCGTTGACGAGCGCTTCCATCAGCGCTACCCCGTCACGCGAATCGATGCGCCCATCCACATGACCGGGCCACGCTGTATTCAGGAGCACGATGCGCCAGGGACCGAGCTGGATACGCCGGGGCATGAGGGATTCACCGAAAAACCCGCGCATGGTTCTCTCATCATCATGATTGCCGGCCAGAACGTACCAGGGAAGAGGGGTCCCGGCCAACAGGCGTGCCAGTCGCCGATAACTGTCCAGAGCGCCGTCATGGGCCAGGTCCCCCGTCACGAGGAGACAGTCCGGAGTCGCCTCCTCCACCAGCGCCGAACAGATCCGGGCCAGGCGGGCCTCCGGCCGGACCCCGGCCTTGAGCCAGCCGTCCGGGTCGGCCGTCAGGTGGGAGTCGGAAATCTGGATCAGATGGAAACACCCCGCCTCCGACCCGTCCCGGCCTCGGGTCACATCCAGATCTGGCATCTCGGGCACCCGGGATTCCTCGCTCTGAGTCCTCGTGGATTCTACCCAATCCGCGACCCGGCCAAGGCAAAAGCCGTGCCCAACCGGTTTATGCTAGGACGGCCGACCGGAGCTTTCATCATGCCTACTGACCTCGTTCCTTCTGCAGACGAAATCGCTGTCCATTGGCGGGAAGAACCGCGCATCGACCCTCCCACGGACTTTTCGCGTCAGGCACAGGTCCGCGACCGGAGCTTGCAAGAGGCGTTGGATCCGTCCCACGGACCGGAGGCGTTCCGGGCCTATGCCGACCTGCTCACGTGGGACCGGCCCTATGATCGGGTCCTCGACGCCTCCCAACCGCCCTTCTACCGGTGGTTCCCCGGGGGGCAACTCAACGCCTCTGTCAACGCTATCGACCGGCATCTGCCCGATGCAGCGGACCGCATCGCCTACCATTTCGTACCGGAAGACGAATCGGCACCCGTCGAGCACGTGAGCTATGCCGAGCTCTCCCGCCGGGTTAACCGCTTGGCCCGTCTTCTTCAAGACCGCTTCGCACTCGTGGCGGGCGACCGGGTCACGCTCTATCTGCCGATGGTGCCTGAGTTGCCGGTGGCCATGCTGGCCTGCGCCCGGCTCGGCGTAATTCATTCCGTCGTCTTCAGCGGTTTTTCCGGAAAGGCCGCAGGCGACCGGATCGTTGACTCGAACAGTCGTCTCCTCATTACCATGGATGGCTACTCGCGTGGTGGTCAATGGGTGGATCTCAAGGCCAAAGCCGACCAGGCCGTCGTGGACTGCCGTTCCCGGAACCATCGACTGGAAGGGCTCCTCGTCTTTGAACGAACTCCTCACCACTACCGCAGCGAAAGCCCGATCCGCACCCCCGGCGAGTTCATTCTCACCGATCTGCTCGAGGGGATATCCCAAGATTTCTGCAAGCCGGTTTCGCGGGAATCCAATGACGGGCTGTTCATCATGTACTCGAGTGGAACGACCGGTCGCCCCAAGGGCTGTTTCCACGGCACGGGTGGATATCTCAGCTGGGTCGCTGCCACGACGCGTTATGTGCTGGACCTTAAACCGCAAGACATTTACTGGTGCATGGCCGATATCGGCTGGATCACCGGCCACTCTTATATCGTCTACGGACCGCTTGTGCTCGGGGCGACCTCCGTCCTTTACGAAGGCCTTCCCCACTGGCCGGACGCCGCGCGACCCTGGAGAATTTCAGAGCACCTCGGAGTCACGATCCTGCACACCTCACCCACCGCGATCCGGGCCCTGCGCCGGCTCGATCCGGATCTGCCACAACGCTACGCCACTGCCTTCCGGCTTCTCTGCACCGTCGGCGAGCCCATCGAACCGGAAACCTGGCATTGGTACCACGAAACCGTGGGGCACCGCCGGGCCGTGATCGTCGATACCTACTGGCAGACCGAGACGGGCGGTCACCTGCTCGCGACCCTGCCCGGTCTCGACGCCATGAAACCCGGCAGCGCCGGCCCTCCGTTGCCGGGAATCACCGCCGCGATCTATGACGAGACCGGCCGGAAGCTCCCCCCGGGTTCAGGCCGGGCCGGTCTTTTGGGCATCGAACATCCCTGGCCGGGCCTCATGCTCGGGATCTGGAATGATCCGGACCGTTTTCGCAAGACCTACTTTGATCCACTCCAGAAGGGAGCGGGGAGCGATCGCTGGATTTATTGCACGCATGATGCCGCCACCTGGAGCGCGGACGGGTATTTCCGGATCCTCGGTCGCACCGACGACGTGATCAACGTCGCCGGGCACCGGCTGGGCAGCAAGGAGATGGAATCAGCGGCGCTCAGCGTAGCGGGCGTGGCCGAGGCGGCAGTCGTCCCTTACCCGGACCCGGTGAAAGGTGCAGTCCCCCTGCTTTTCATTTCCGCCCAAGCGATTGTAAGCCATGCCAACGACCTGGTTCCGGCCGTCGCCCAAGCCGTGGTCGAAGCAATCGGCCCGATTGCCCGCCCGCACGCCGTGATCCTCGTGAGCGACCTCCCCAAAACCCGGTCCGGGAAAATCATGCGCCGGATCCTGCGGGCAGTCGCGCGAGGGGAGGAGGCCGGAGACGTGACCACGCTGGCCAACCCCGAATCCGTGAGCCAGGTCCGGGATGCCGTTGGGAAAAGCCTCGCGGCCCATCCGACCCCGACCTCCGACGAGAGATCCTGAATCAAGCGCGCCTCACTTCCTCACTCGGACGGGAGCGGCGGACACAATAAAGAATTTCCCGGTTTCGGAGCCGGCCGACCCGGCCGACCTTCTCGCCCTTGGGGTTGTAGATACCGATCCGGGCTCCGACATAGCGTCGATAATCCATAACCGCTCGTTCAACAGTCCCGTCCGGACCGGCCAGATCCCCGAGAACGAGGGCCATCTCCCCTTCCGTCAGGAATCCCTCGTCGCTGAAAGACACGATCACGACCGGTACACGAAGCGCGGAGAGGATCGACCGGAAGTACTCCAGGAACCGAACCTTTGAGTTGAGCGGACTCTTTCGGGTCCGGCAATCGAGCCGCTTGCAGGCGGAACCATAAACGCCAGGAGAATCCCAGAGAACCAGGGTTTCCCAGATGTGATAGTTGGCCAGATAGGAGTGCTGGTTGTAAGGCGGGTCGAGATAGGCGACATCCGCCTCCAAACGGCGGGCTGCCTCGAGCGCATCCCATCCCGTTGCCTGCCCTGGCCCTGCCGGTGCGCGTTCCAGGAGTGGTGGAAACCTGAGTTCAAGATCGGCAAGCGCTCGCGGAGCCCACTGCTTGAGATAGGCCATCTGGACCCCGGTCGTCGAATCCACCCGGTCTGCCGCTTCCATCAGAGCAACCAGAACTACCGCCTCCAGTTGGCGGGGCAAGCCCAACTCGGTGATCCGGTTGCGGATAGCATCGATCCGTGCGCCATTCTTTGGGTGAAAGAAACGTGATTTCTCACAGTAGGTTTCGGTAAAGAAACCAGGTCGGCCAGGCAGCGCGTTCAGTTCACGGATGAGCCGCCCGGCATCCTGGGAAACCTGGGCGACATCCGTTTCGACATAGCAACGGGCCACCATCTCAGCATAGGCATTGTGGTCATTGGCCAGGACGCGATAACCGGCGGCCTTGAGCGCATAACCCACCCGCGAGGTTCCCGAAAACAGGTCGATCACAGACCGGGCGGACTGCACGAGTCTCACCTGTTCCAGAATTTTCGGAATCAACAGGCGCTTTGATCCCAAGTACTTGATCACAGGGCGGCATCTCCGGCGCACCGTTCATTATGGTCGGGCCAAGGCGTTTCCGCCAGCGGGCGGATCTAGCGACGGGGGGGAGGTGGCGGCGGCGGTGGAGGGGGCGCTGTCGGCTGCAGCGGTGCCGGGGCGGGGGCTGGCCGGGGGAAGAAGGGCGACTGCGTCCCGATGACAGGCGGCGTGTCCGTCCCGGGACAGCTGATCTCATAGCCACAGATGCCAAAGCCGGCACTCGGTGGGGACAGATCCGGGGCTGGTTGAGGTGAGCGGACGATGGGTGGTGGGCCGAGTCCCACGGGGTAAAACCCCAAAGGCGGGTAGAAGGCACCCCGTTGGCCGACATAGCCCGTAGGCGCGACCGCCGCCCCGTTTTCCGGATAGGGTGGCGGGACGACGGTCGAAGAGGATACGGCTTCCTCCCGTTCAAGCGTTTGCAAACCTTGCTCCATGGAACGAGCAGCTCGCAAGCTGGCACGGTAATCCCTGCGCGCCTGGCGTGCGGAAACCGGGACCAGTTCAAGCGTCTTCTGTCTGAGGTGGGTCACCCCAGTCCGGTTCTGGGGGGGCGGAGTTCCCGAAAAATGCGTCACACCATGGGGCCCCGTCCACTCGTAGATCCGTACCGGAACCGCTGGCCTGGATCCGGCCAGCGCAGGCCCGATCCAAAACCCGGCCAGCGTCACGAGCAAAAGCGCCCCCGACCGGCTGGTCCGCCGAAGTCGGATACAGCGGGAAGAAATCCCGTTCATGGACTGGATTCTACGCCTTCCCGCGCAAACCGCCTATTCCCGCTGTTTTGCAGCTCCTGTCTTGACGGCAGGGCGGATGTGGGCGCTTTGGCCGAGATGGCGATGCAGGATGGCCACCCGTTCGACCTGTCCTTTTGCCGCATAGCGCTCGTAGAATCCGTCCGTCCGGAAATCCGGTACCTGGTTGCACCAAGGCGACAGACGCTCCCCCCACCGTTCGACCCGGCCCTCCTCCGGATCCCGATCGCTTTCGGCCAGGTCAGCCGCCACCCGGATCAGCGCTTTGAGAGTCACGGGGCGGGTCACCATGAAGCGGCTATTGTTGCCCCAGGCCGCACCAAAAGCTTTCTGGGCGGCTTTGAGAAAGTCGCGGATCACCCGGTAGTCACGCTCCGCCTCGCGGGCCGTGGGACCCACCTTTTCAATGGCCGACCAGCGGGCACGGACCCAACGATGCAGCTCATTGAACAGTTCCGCCTGAAGAATCCATTTCTCCTGCTGGCTACGTCCCCCCAGCCGGTTGATGCGATAGCGGAGCGGACTGTCCGTTGCGCTGTAGAGGGCATCGACGATGCGGGCAGCGAACTTCCGGTCCGGCTCCGCCCACGAGACTTTTTCGTACAGATCGATGAGATGGCTCTTGTTGATCCGGGTCGGCGTGGAGTTGATGATGACGAACATCTCTGTTGCAAAATCCTCGCTGTGCCCATCGAACAGGATGCAGGGAATGTGGAGTGAAGCGGCTTCCTCCGGTTTTTTCTGCAGATAGAAATGCAGGGCCGCAAGTCGATGCTGACCATCAATGATGAGAAACCGCTCGCGGGGCTCGCTCAAATTGCCAACATGGCGAACACCCGAGAGCGGAGTGAAGACCAGAGACTCGTTCGTGAAGAGCAGAATTGTACCGGGAATTGGGGGTTGGGAAATCGCCGTCTCGTAAAAATTCTGGAGGGCACGCACCTTGACCCGGGACAGCTCACGCTGAAAGGCCCCGTCACTCCGTTCCACCCGTGCAATGAACCGGACGATGTCATCTTCCGGATCGGTGTCTTCCGGGCGGATCTGCCCCCCTTCCCCATAGAAGCGGGAAATGAACCGAACCCGGTTCAGGAGGTCCTGTGCGGTGTAGTTGACGAAATAGAAAAGGCTGTCTTTCTGTCGAATTTGTGTGGCCAGCACGGGGCACCTCCATTCAGGTTCAGGCGGGGGCCATCGGTCGAGGACCCTCAGGGATTCTACACAGATTCACCGGGACCCGGAATGGTGCCGGACGACCGATCCGACTGGAACCTTCCGGACCCAGGATTCGGGTTGAAGGGTGATGTGACGGATTCCGTAGCGACTTTCCAGGTGGCGGGCCAGGCGCTCCAGCACGACTGACCAGTCGCCCAGAGTTTCCACCATCACGTGCGCGGACAGCGCAACCTGTTCCGAGGACAAGGCCCAGATATGGAGATCATGGACGGACAACACCCCTTCCAGCTGGGACAGGCTCTCTCCGATCCGGACGGCATCCAGCCCGGGCGGTACGCCTTCGAGAAGGAGATGGAGGGCTTGGTGGAACAAGCGCACGCCCACGACCAGGACGAGAGTTGCAATTAACAACGACAGAATCGGATCGATCGGCATCCAACCGGTCGTGACGATCACAGCACCCGCCGCGATGGCGGCAAAGGAACCCAAAAGGTCGCTCAGGGCGTGCCAGAAGGTCATGCGAACATTGAGCGAAGCCCGGTGGGCATGGAGAATCCGGGCCACCCCCAGATTCAGAACCAACCCACCCGCACCGATGACCAGCACGGTCCACCCGCTGACGGGTACCGGTTCCGGCTGGAGCAGGCGCCGGATGGACAGGGTGGCCAAGATTCCGAACAGGGCCAGCATGAGGATGGCGTTGATGGCGGCAGCGATGACTTCCGCCCGCCCCCAGCCATAGGTCTGGTGCTCGGAGGGAGGTTTTCGAGACAGGCTTGCTCCCGCCATGGCAATGACCAGGGCCAGCGCATCGACCAGCATATGCCCTGAATCACCGAGCAGTGCCAAGGAATGGGCCCAGCGAGCCGCCCCAAATTCGATGAGCGCGTAGAGGGCCGTGAGACCGAGGCAGAAAGCAAGCCGGCGGCGTGAATCACCCCCTCCCTCAGCGAAAGGATGATGATGCCAGGAAGGCTCAGCGAGCGGCAAAAGCGGGCAACCTCTTCCTGAGCCAGCGCCGGGGGAGCTCACGAACATAGTCCGGAATGCCCCCAGCGTAAGGCAGTGGAGCTTCTCCCTGGATCAAGGGCAAAAGATAACGCCGGGCTTCTCGCGTCAGACCGTATCCGCCAGCCCCGATGAACTCCGGAGGGAGCGGTCGTTCCCGGTTGGCCACCTGGTCCAAGGCGATCTCTCCAACCCGGAAGCGGGGAGGCGAACCGGCAGTGCGAAGGAGGGTCAGCATGACGCCATCCGAACCAGTCAGGGCTTTGCGCACCGCCCCTCGACCCACCGCCAAAGCCGCCTCCCAATCGGTCCGGGAAGCCAGATGTCGGGCGGCGCGCTGCAGGTAGTCGGATACGGCCCAGTGGTTCTTGTATCCGAGGCGCGTCCCGACCAGCTGGGCCAGCACCGGCGCCACCCCCCCGAGCTGCGCGTGGCCAAAGGCATCCTGTCCCCCACTCTCGCTGATAAACCGCCCCTCCCGGTCGCGAATCCCCTCGGAAGCGACAACGACGCAGAACCCGCGGGATTCGACCGACTCTCGTACACGGGTCAGGAAATCTTCCGCCTGAAACGCACGCTCCGGGAACAGGATGAGATGGGGGGGGTCACCGACGCGCTTCTGTGCGAGGGCCGAGGCGGCGGCGATCCAGCCGCTGTGGCGGCCCATAACCTCGAGGATGAAAACCCGGGTGGAGGTCGCGGACATGGACGCAACGTCCAGTGCGGCCTCGAGCACTGAAACCGCGATGTACTTGGCGACCGAACCGTAACCGGGCGAAAAATCCGTGCCATAGAGATCGTTGTCGATCGTCTTGGGCAAGCCTAAAACCCGGACCGGATGACCCCGACCTTTACAGTATTCGGCGATTTTTCGAGCTGTATCCTGTGAATCACCCCCTCCGTTGTAGAAAAAATAGCCGATCTGATGGGCGGCAAAGACAGCGAGCAGCCTTTCATACTCATCGGGCTTCTTTTCAGGTGTGCCCAGTTTGAACCGGCATGAGCCGAAGGCGCCGGCCGGGGTATAGGGGAGCCGCGCCAGCACCGGCTCAGGAATTCTCTTCACATCAAAGAGGTTTTCCTCGAGAACACCGACGATCCCATCCGATCCGACATAAACCTCGCCGAGATCCCCCCCCTTTTTTCGCGCCTCATCAATCAATGCCCAAGCCGTTGCATTGATAACCGACGTCACACCCCCGGACTGGGCATACAACACATTTACGGGCAAGGGTTTTTTCTTCATAACGCCCATTTCCTCAAGCCGTGGAGGATTGGCACCAGAATCACGAAAGGCCCCTCCGGTTGACGCCGCGCACCGCACGGGTTAGTTTAGCGCGGCAGCTTGAAACCGGCCAGCATCCTCCCTGATCCGTTATCCGAGCCCTTCTCATGCCGTCATCTGTCCAAATCGTCTTGATCGGAGCACCCGGTTCCGGGAAGGGAACCCAAGCCCGTCTCTTGTCTCAGCATTATGGGATTCCGCAGATCTCGACCGGCGAACTGCTGCGCCAGGCAGTCCAAAATCGCCTGCCCTTGGGGCTTGAGGCCCAGGCGGCTATGGATCAAGGCCTGCTCGTCTCTGACACCATCGTGATGGGCATCATCCGCGACCGACTGGCTCAACCTGACACCCGGTCTGGTTTCCTGCTGGATGGCTTTCCGAGGAATCTGGAACAGGCCCAGGCATTGGCGAAACTCCTTGAGACCCTCGACCGACCGCTCACTGTCACCATCCTGTTTCGAGTGGATTCCGAATACCTGATCCAGCGCCTATCCGGTCGTCTGACCTGTCCCCAGTGCGGGGCGGTTTACAACCGCTATACCTCACCCCCCCGTTTTGACGACCAGTGCGACAACTGCGGCACCCTCCTGCGTCACCGTAGCGATGACAATGAAGAGACCATTATCAATCGGCTCCGCGTCTACGAAGCACAGACCGAGCCGCTCATCAGTTTCTACCAGTCGCTCGGACTCCTCGCCGAAATCAACGCGGATGGGGCGATCCCCGCCATCTTCCGCCAGATTCGGCGGGCTATCAACGAGCACCGACATCGCACAGCCCGACCCCAGAAAGGCGGCGCGCCGGGTCGGCGCGCGAAGGCACCTCCCGTTGCCCGGTCTGGCCGGCGAACCCCCACCGCGGGGAAATCGTCACCTCGAAACAGCCCGGCCTCCAAGAAAACTTCCCGTAAGTCGAAAAAAACGAGACCCCGCTGATCGAGAGGCGTGGCCTCAGCGATCTGGGATCGAGGATGCCTTACCCCTGAGTTGGAGAACCCGCCGGTAAACCACAGAACGGGGGAGATCCAAGAGGGTTGATGCCACTGTGGCCGCACGCGACGGGGAAAGTGACTCCAGAAGCAAGCGGAGTGCGCGATCCAGCCGCTCATCCGGAGCGTGGGCGGATTCACGGTTCGGCAGGTCTGGCGCGGCTTCCACCACTAAAACCACCTCACCGCGGATAACCCCATTCTGCGATGCGAGGAAGGTTCGGAGTCCGGCCAGTGTGTTCCGGTGGAGACTCTCATGCTGCTTGGTCATCTCGCGCGCCAGAAGCGCTTTCCGCTCCGGTCCAAAGATCTCGGCCAGCTCGTCGACGAGACGCGCAAGTCTCACTGGGGAATCAAAAAGGACAAGGGGAATATCGATCCTCGAGAGTGTCCGGAGTCGGGCCTCGCGGGCGGAGCCCCGGGGCGGCAGGAAGCCCTCGAAATGAAACCGGCCGGCCGGGAACCCGGCGACCGACAAGGCAGCCAGGACGGCGGACGGACCCGGTACGGGCGTGACCCGGAAGCCGGCCTCATGCACGGCCGCGACGAGCCAGCAACCCGGATCGCTCAAAAGCGGCGTTCCCGCATCCGAAACCAGGGCCAGCCTCTCGCCCCGTACCAGGCACTCGATCAAAAAGGGAATGCGCTCCTTCTCATTGTGGGCATGGCAGGAGACGAGTGGTACATGGAGGTCGAAGTGAGCCATGAGCTTGCGGGTGTGGCGGGTATCCTCGGCCACGATCCGGTGAGAGGAACGAAGGACCTCGAGGGCACGTGGACTAAGGTCATCCAGCTGGCCGATCGGGGTCGCGACAACGGCCAACTGCCCAGGTTCATTCCCTTGAGACAATCGGTGGGGAAACTGCGACAATGGGATACCAGTCCGTAGACTTGGGGTGATTTTACGCCAATGTCCTCGCGGTTCCGCATCCTGGGGCCCTTGATTGCCCTCGGGTTGATCACCGGTTGCGCGACGCTTCCTCCCCCGCCGCCAGCCGTCCAATCCCTCAGAGATTCGGCGCGCCATGCCGAAGCGGGGCATCGTTGGCAGGAAGCGGTTCGTGAACGGTTGTCGCTCGTCCGCCTGGAGCCGGTCAGTCGTGCGGGGGGTCGAGCGCTGATCCGGGCCAGCGAGGATGCCTTGGCGGCCGGACGGAGCGGCGAGGCCCGCCGTTTCCTACGGGGATCTCTGGCTCATCGGGTCGGCCCGCAATTCCTGTTCGCCGCCCTGGATTCCCGTCTCCATCGTCTTCTGACCCAAAACCGAGTCACTCTGGCTCAAACCCTGATGTTGGCCGCACCCCAGCCCCCACCGAAGTTGGCCCCCGCATTTCTCGCCCAGGAAGGACAGGTCTGGTTCGCGAACAGAGCCGTGCGACGGGCGACCTACGTCCTTGACGCCCGCGACCGTCTGCTGACTCGTGCCCGTGATCGGGCTGCCAACCAGCGGCTGCTCTGGAAAGCACTGGCCCGGGCTGCTCTCCAGGGCACCCATCCCTTGGCTCTTCCCGCGAAGAACCATCCCGTTGCCCGCGGCTGGATCGAGCTCGCCAACCTGTATCGCACTGCGTGGCAAAACCCGGCCCTTTTCCCACAGGCATTGGCGCGATGGCGCGCGCGTCATCCCCAGCATCCGGCCGAAACCACAGTGCTCCCGGATCTCCTTCATGTACTGGCGCGGATCAGCGCTTACCCCGCGAGGCTTGCAGTCCTTCTACCCCTCACGCATCGCTATGCCAACGCCGGTCGGGCCATCGAAGTGGGGATTCTAGGCTCCCGCTTTGCCGCCAACCCGAGCACAACCCCACCCCGCATCTTCTTCGACAACACGGGAAGCCACCGTTCCGGACTACGACGCGCTTACCAAAAAGCCCTATCCCAACAGGCGGACTGGATCATTGGCCCTCTACTCGCCCCCCAGGTTAAGGCCCTGGCGAGACTGCACCCTCAAATTCCGGTCCTTGCCCTGAACAACCTACCGTCGGCGACACCCCAACCCACCACCTTTCATGAATTCTCGCTTTCGCCAGGAGATGAAATCCGGCAGATTGCGAGCCGATTGATCCGGCGGCACCAGGAGTTCGGCGCCATGCTCATCCCGCATGGGGCATGGGGACGGTCTCTCGTCGCGGACTTGAAAACGGCCCTGAGACCGGCCGGTGGCAGGCTCCTGTCCATCGTGCGATACACCCCAGGCCGACGGAGCTACGCTCACGATATCCGGAGCTTACTCAGGGTGAATGCCAGTGTGATCCGCGAGCAGGCGTTGGCCGATACCTTGGGCATGCCGCTTCAGTTTGTGCCTGAACCGCGTTCCGACCTCCGTTTCATCCTCGTGGCCGCGGCTCCCTTGGAGGCCCGAGAAATCCTTCCGGAACTCAAGTACTTCGGAGTAAACCGGGTGCCCGTCTACGGACTGTCTCGAGATGATGTCCCCGAGAGCAGGCACCCCGACCTCAATGGACTGCACATCCTCGCGATGCCATGGTTACTGGATCCACGCTCCAGTTGGCATGGCATCCGCCAAACCATTGCCCAGCTCTGGCCCAACCGGGAGCGCCGGGAGGCCCGGCTCGTGGCCTTCGGTTTTGATGCTTACCGTCTGGTTCCCTGGCTCAGAAACCTACACGGATCCCTGCGGACCCCACGCTGGGGGGCAACCGGACTCTTGAGTACCGGCCGACACGGGCGTATTCGTCGACGCCTGCTCTGGGCACGCTTCGAAGATGGCCGTGCGGTCCCCGATCCGGTCAAAACGGGATTGCCCCCCTGACGGTCACTCCCACCTTGTCCTCCCGGCCGGCTGCAAACGGCCCGCCATCACTGCCCTGAACCGGACGGAAGCATGAGATCGAAGCTGTTCTCCAGAAAACTCGCCTTCATCGTCACACTGGCTTACTTTGCCGCGGGTTTTCTGTGGATTACTCTCTCAGACCTGGTCGTGGCCACCCTCCATTTGCCCGAAACGGAACGCACCTTAGTCGAAATTGTGAAGGGCGACATTTTCATTGCGCTATCGTCCCTCGCCGTCTACTTTGTCATCCATCGGCTGATTCGTATCTCGAATGAGACATCAGCCCAAAAACATCTGGCCCGTCAAGATCCCCTCACCCACCTCCTCAACCGATCCGGTTGGACCGAGGCAAGCATCACGGCCCTGCGGCGTCAGGAACGCGGTGAAGCTACGGTTGTGCTCATCGACGTGAGCCAGCTTCGTTACATCAATGGGGCTTTTGGCATGGCTGCCGGGGACTTCATTCTCCGCTACGTCGCCGACCATATCCGGCACCATCTTGGCCCCCACGATATCCTGGGTCGCAACGACGCCAGCCGGTTTGCGCTGTTCCTGCCGGGCAATCCCGAACAGGACATCGAGCGCCTGTTCGAGGATCTCTCCCGGACCAGCCACCATCCGGTCCAGCTCGGCCTCCACCGTTTCCGCTTCTCCTTCGCCATGGGAATCAGCCGGGCACCTCGAGATGCCACATCCATCCTCGAGCTCCTCACTCTCGCCACGATCGCCCTCGATCAGGCCAAGTTGTACCCGGATCGCCATCTCGCGTACTACAACCCAACCGAGGCCAAAAATACCCTGGCGGCGTTACGACTCGAAACAGACCTGGGCCTCGCTCTCGAACGCCATGAGTTCATCGTGCATTTTCAGCCCATCTTGAGCCTCCCCGGGCTCCAGCTCTTATCCGTTGAAAGCCTCGTACGCTGGCAACATCCTGCACTGGGATTGATCCCACCCGACACCTTCATCCGGACCGCGGAACGGATCGGGCTGATCCACGAGCTCGGTCGCTTCGTGCTCACGGAATCAATCCGGAACCTCATGCGCCTGCAGATTCCGGCGCTGGTCCGTCCTTCCCTTGCCATCAACCTGTCTGCTCTCCAGTTTGCCCATCGGGACCTCCTTCAATCGATCGAGGACACACTGGAAGAGACTGGTTTCCCGCCTGACCGATTAAGCGTCGAGATCACGGAATCAACCTTCATGAACGATCCGGAACAGGGCCGGAAAATCCTGAACCGACTCCACGAGATGGGCATTTCATCTGCTCTCGATGATTTCGGAACCGGCTACTCCTCTCTGGCCTATCTCCAGGAACTGCCCGTCCAAGCACTCAAGATTGACCGCTCCCTGATCAAGCCCCTCCCGTCCCAGGAACCCTCACGGCGTATCGTGCGGGCCCTCATCGATCTCGCCCACAGTCTTGAACTCCGGGTCATCGCGGAAGGGATTGAACGCCGCGAGGAGCTGGAAGCTCTGGAAAACGCCGGCTGCGACGCCGTGCAGGGCTTTCTGTTTTCAAGACCTCTTCCGCCTTCGGCCCTCTCGGAATGGATCCTGAACCAGAACGACAATCTCGAGGGATCAGCCTAGCCCTCGGCCGTGCCCCGGGACTGTGGGCGAGCCGAACCGAAACCCACCGACGAAAGGTTTTCAAGACGCCACTCACCGAGATCCGCAAGTTCCGGCATCAAAGACCGGGCATCTCCGATCACCACCAGAAAACAATCTTCTGGGGCAGGAAAAACCTCCCGCAGGATCGTCATCGCCCGGGACGGGGAAACCTGATCCAGACCCTCGGCATAGCCGGCCCAATCGGCCAAGGCCAGGTGGTGGAAACGCCGCAGGGCCATCCGGAGCGACCATTGCTCTGTGGTCTCGTAACGAAAAGCCTCCTGGCCCTTGAGGTAAAGACGCCCCGCCTTGAGGTCGGGTTCCGGCAAGCCCGCCTCTCGCGCCCGCTCAAGCACTTCAAAGGTGGCTTCCAGGGCCCGGCGGGTCCGTTCTCTGGGTGTATAGGACGTGAGGTAACTCACCCCGCGAAAGTTGGGCAGGGTGTATCCCGCGTGAGCCCCATAAGTCAAGCCCTCTTCGATCCGGAGGCGCCGGTTCAGCAGAGAGTTGAAACGGCCACCCAGAACCGACTGCACGAGCTCCAGCCCGATACGTTCCGGATAGTTGCAATCGACCCCCAGACCACCCATCCAGAAATAACTCTGGGAGGCACCCGGACGGTCGATGAGGAGGCCCCGCGTGCCGACCGGAGGCTCAACTGGAACCTCAAGATCGGAGCCACCGATGGGCTGCCCTTTACGGGAGGAAAAGATTCGGGTCAGCGAGGTCCGAATCCCGTCCGGATCGAAGTCTCCAGCCACACTGACCACCGCTCTTCGGCTCCGCAGATGCTGGAACCAGAACCGGCGGAGGGCTCCCGGCTCAAGCCGGGTCAAACTGGTCTCATCCCCGCCGACCGGATGTCCATAGGGGCTTTCGCTTCCATAAATCCAGCCATCCGCGTAAACCGGAAGCAAGGAACGGGGATCGCCATCCTTGGTGACCCGGATTGCGGCAATGGAGCGCTTCTGCAGCTTGTGCAACTCGGATGCGGAAAACCTCGAGCATTCAAATACCTCTTCCAAAAGCCCCCAGAGCTTCGGGAAAACCCGGCTCGGTGCCGAAAGGGTCATCCCCAGGCATTCCCGCCCAGCCCAGGTCTCAAAATCCGCCCCCAAGACCTCAAACCGGGAGGCGAGCTTGATCGCATCGTTTTCTTTCGTCCCTTTGACGAGCAGCTCGGTCGTCGTCTGGGCTTGGCCGAAATGATCCGACGCATCGAGCAATGCTCCACCCTCCCAGAGAAAAGTGGCGGTGATCAGGGGAACCTCCGGACGAGGACAGAGAACCAGTTCGACCCCCGGCTCGAGGATTTCTTGGAGAATCCCGTCGGGCGATTTCCAGTCTCGAGGCCCGGACGGAAGGCTAACCGACGCGATCCGGGTTCCGTTCATGATCCGTCCGGATGAAGGCAACCCACCGTCCATCCGCCCTGTCCGAAGGCTTCTCGTGCCGCATCCCGGATTTCTTCGGCACGCACAGCCTCAAGCCGCCTTGGATAAGTCTGGATCCGCGAAAGATCCCGGTGCTGGATCCAGGCACGTCCCAAAAGTTCGGCCCGTCCCGTAACCGACTCGAGCTGGTGGTAGTAAGAAACCAGTCTCTGATTGACTGCCCGAACCCGTTCCTCTTCGGTGGGACCGGCATCGGCTAACTGGACCAGTGCCTCGCGGATCGTGCGTTCTATCGTCTGCGTTCGCCTACCCGGAGCCAGCATGACCAACAGGATCCGGCGTCCGGGCACTCGATGACCGATCCGGTAAGCCTCGAGAGCAATCGCCTCAGCCTTGCGTTCAACCAGCAATGACTGGAGACGGGAAGCCACCCCTCCCACCAGAACCGTCCAAAGCAACTCGTCGGCCAGGGCGGAGGGGGCCGTTACCGCAGGGGCAGGAAACGACAGCGCCAAGTAGGAGGACTGGACCGCAGCCGAACTTTCGATCCGCCGCTCCCCGACCTGACGTGGTGCCACGGGTACCGGTTCGCTGGACCCGGGCACACTATCCGGAGTCTGCTCGAGACCCTGTTCGACACACAGCCGGTTCCACTGCTCTGGATCGATGCCTCCGACCCCAATGATCGTGGGTCGGGCATATCGGTAGTGGCGGTCATAAAAACGGCTGAGAGAAGCCTCACCAATGCGCGCAATATCCTCGGCCCATCCGATGACCGGATGGGCATAGGCGGTTCCCGCACAGGCTACCGCCTGCATCTCTTCAAGGAAGCGGGCCACCGGGTCATTCTCCACACTGGCTTCGCGCTCGGACAGAATGACTCCCCGTTCTCGATCAACCCGTTCAGCATCGATGAGCAGGGCACACATGCGATCTCTCTCGAGAGCGAACGCGGTGGCGATCGCCGAAGTCGGAAACTGTTCGTGGTAAACGGTCAGCTCTTCAGTGGTATAAGCATTGTTGTTACCCCCGGCCGCCTCCAGAACGCGATCGAAATCCCCATCGGGGAAACGGGCACTGCCATTGAACATCATGTGTTCCAGAAAATGGGCCAGGCCGGTCGGAGCGGGAGGTTCGTCAGCACTACCGACCGGGTAAAACACATAAAGGGCCGCCCGCGGGTTTCCCGGATCCGGCCAGAGCAAGGTCTCAGGACCCGCAGGCCAACTGACCGGCTCCAGAGGACAGGAACCGCTTCCAGCGGCAGCGGGGATTAACCGGTCATCGGATGTATTCACACGATTAGGCATGAGGTTTTGCGGACACGGGCCCCCTCGACAGGCTTCCGCCTGACGTTAGGTTGTCACGGAACGTCTATTATCGGCTTTCACATGAAAAAAATGCAAAGACATGACTGGGGCAGGCGTGCGCGGAAACCACTGGTTGCACAGCCGGCCCTGTAAATGAAACCCGGGTTCCCATCTGGACCGCGAGTTGCATTTCATCATGCTCAAACGCAGGCCGGAGGCAGGTCAGGAGCGCGGGAAAACCGTTGTTGGGATTCAGCCAGGATGCTGCATATTGAAAAGCAGCGTACGTGCGCTCCCCGCGGGCCGAGCGCCAAAGGGGCCCCACTTCGATGTCCGAATCGCCGATGCCTACCTAAAGCATATGAGCTTCTTCCATCAGAAGGCTCCGTCGTCGTTTGGTGCACTCTTCCCTTCATGTGCCTCCTGATTTTTCTTCCGACGTGAACTGCGCACACGCTTCGGTAGGGCCTTAATGCTCAGGGCGACTCCCAGATTATCGTGCCTGGCGTCCAACACCTGGCTCATGCGTCCCTGCTCTCCCAACACCAATAGCACCATGGCGAGCGACCCTAAAGATACGCACGGATGCCCCTGCTCCAGGCGACGAACCGTGCTGACATCGATACCGGCACCCTCGGCCACACGCTTTTGAGTCATGCCCCGGCGCCATCAGGCAATGGAAAGACCTTCTCCGAGCTTGCGGAGCTCCCTGCGGACAGATCAAGGAGGATCGTATTGACCGTATGAAAAGACCTGCCTGCTCCTGATCCTCAGGATCGATTGTTGACGAGATCCCCCTCGCCCGATACGCTCGTGTTCACTTTCCCGGCCACTCGGAAGCACAGGCCATGAACGAGTCTCGGCTCACTTTCTATACCAACCCCCAGTCACGAGGTCGAATCGTTCGTTGGATGCTTGAAGAAACGGGGACCCCCTACGAAACCGTGGTGCTCGATTACGGAACGTCCATGAAAGCACCAGACTATCTTGCCATCAACCCGATGGGGAAAGTTCCGGCGATTCGCCATGGTCACGTGGTCGTGACCGAGACCGCAGCGATTTGTGCCTACTTGGCGGATGCTTTTCCTTCCGCTGGACTGGCCCCGGCACCAGGCAACCCCCTGCGGGGAAGCTACTACCGATGGTTCTTCTTCGGCGCAGGCCCCCTCGAAGCGGCACTATCCAACCATGCATTGGGCTTTGTGGTGCCGACAGAACGCGAGCCTATGATGGGTTATGGCAACTACAGCCTAACGCTTGATGTCCTGGAAGGAGCCCTCTCGGGAGGAGACTACCTGCTCGGCCCCCATTTCACGGCGGCCGACGTGTATCTCGGGTCGCATGTCGCATGGGGACTCAAGTTCGGTACGCTGGAAAAACGACCAGCCTTCGAAAACTACTGGGCCCGTCTGAAGATCCGGCCCGCTCTTGTCCGTGCCGACCAGATGGATGACGCCTTACTCCCTGGAAAACCGCAGACCCACTGATCCGTTATCCGACCCCGAGCCGGATACCCTGGTACCCGCCCGGTTGTCACAGAAATGCCATATTTCTGGTATAGGCTGGCTTTGCGATCAGTCTCTCAACTCCTTCACTGACCCGGGAGCCCTGTCATGTCGAAACTCCGGATTCACCCGCACCTCCGAATCCCCGCCCTCGCAGTCCTGGCCCTGGCCGGCCTTTGTGCCTTGTACCCGGCCCCGAGCCAGGCCCGGACGATCCATCTCATCGAAACCGGTTCCACCCTGCTTTATCCTCTCTTCAACCTCTGGGTACCGATCTATACCGCGACTCATCCCGGTATCCGGATCACCACGGAAGCGACCGGGAGCGGTACCGGGATCGCCCAGGCCACGGCGGATCTCGTCCAGCTCGGCGCGTCGGATGCCTACCTGAGCCCGGCGCTGCAGCGTCTGCATCCCGGGCTGCTCAACATTCCGCTCGCCATTTCGAGCCAGATGGTCAACTACAACCTGCCGGGACTCAACGATCGTCCATTACACCTGTCGGGTTCTGTCCTTGCTGCCATCTACGCGGGCCAAATTCGCTATTGGAATGCTCCCGCCATTCGCGCACTCAACCCCGGCCTGACGCTTCCCCACCACCTGATCCTGCCGATCCACCGTAGTGACGGCAGTGGAGACACTTTTATCTTCACCCAGTACCTGAGTTTCTCCACTCCCGCCTGGATGATGACCACGGGATACGGGACCACCGTGAGCTGGCCCTCGGTTCGCGGGGAGATCGGAGCCACCGGGAACCCCGGGATGGTACAGGCCTTGGCGACCAATCCCTATGCCATCGCCTACATCGGCGTCAGCTATCGTTCGGCGATCCTCAAGGACCACTTGGGACAGGCCTGGCTCAAAAACCGCGCCGGACGATTCGTTTCCCTCACCCACTCTACGGTCGAAGCCGCCGTTGCCTCCCGCGCGCCCCATACCCCGCCCGACCAGAGCATCAGCCTGGTCTTCGCGCCGGGAGCGCAGTCCTACCCGATCATTAACTACGAGTACGCCATCGTCAAGGAACACCAAGCTTCCCGTCACATGGCGCAGGCCGTCCGTCAGTTGCTCGACTGGGCGATCGCCCCGACTGGCGGAAACGCACCCTCGTTCCTGAACCGGGTCGGGTTCGCACCGCTGCCGAAATTGGCCGTCCTCCAGAGCCGGCGACAAATCGCGAAAATCCATTAAACTGGCCCATCCCAACGGGAGGCTTTCCAAGGCCCCCCGTTTCCGGACCGGAGGAAGCGGCAGTCCATGTGGTTTCGACGTCTGCTGGCCTTTTTCGCTCTGCTTGTCCCACTGGTACTGCTCGGGATTGCGGTTTTCCTGGTTTTTTACGCGTGGCCCGCCATCCATTATAACGGGCTGGATTTCCTCTGGCGGGATACCTGGAATATCGGCAACCAATACGCAAACCCCGTCCAGCGGCACGGGGAGACCGTCATGCCCGGAGCCCAGTTCGGCATCCTGTTCTTGGTTGCGGGAACCTTGGGTAGCGCCCTGATCGCGCTTCTCTTCGCTTTTCCACTCGGACTGGGTGCCGCCCTCTTCCTGAGTGAGGCGGTACCCCATCGCTTCGGCCATTTCGTCTCGTTCTTCGTCGAACTGCTGGCCGGGATCCCTTCCGTCGTTTTCGGACTTTGGGGCATCGTCTTCCTGATCCCCTTCTTGAGCCACCATGTCTTTCCCGTTCTGGCCCGGCTTTTCCACTTCGTGCCGTTCCTGACCCGGCCTATCGGTTCAGGTTATGGACTACTTACCTCGAGCCTCGTGCTGTGCCTCATGATCGTCCCCTTCATCACGGCCACCCTGCGCGATGCTCTACGCAGCCAGAGCACGGAAATGCGTGAGGCAGGGATCAGTCTCGGTGCCACCCGCTTCGAGGTCGCCACTCGGATCCTCCTCCCGGGGCAGAAAACGGCCCTTGCCGGTGCCACCATGCTGGCTTTCGGTCGAGCCCTCGGCGAAACCATGGCCGTGCTCATGGTGAGTGGAAACGCACTGAACTATCTGCCTCACAACATCTACAGTCCAATCTCCACCATGGCGGCGTTTATCGTGGCTCAGTTGGACAGTGCGCTAGCCGACCCGACCGGCATGGCGGTGCGCTCGCTGGCGGAAATTGCCGTTCTCCTGCTGGTCATCTCTCTCATCACCAACGGGATAGCCCGGCTCCTGATTGGCATGCTCAAGGAACACACACTATGAGCCCAGCCTCAGGGGACCTCCCTCCACGACCCTCCTCGGGCTGGATCCGATACCGACGCATCAAAAGCGCGATCGGCTGGCTTCTGGCTGGTAGCGCCCTGATCGCACTGGCCGTGGCCATGATCCAGATCCTCCTCTACGTCTTCCTGAAAGGCTTCCACAGCCTGTCACCGAAAATCTTCGTGGAAAGCACCGTGGGGGTCGGGGGGGGGCTCAAAAACGCCATCCTGGGCACGGCACTGCTGTCAGGATCGGCCATGATCCTCTCCGCGCTGATCGGGGTTGCAGCCGGGCTCTATCTCAGCGAGTTCGGCGAAGGTCGGCTCGGTAGCCTGACCCGGTTTTTGAGCGATGTCCTAGTGGGCGTGCCTTCCATCGTGCTGGGATTCGTGGGCTATGTGACCCTCACGGTCTGGCTGCGCTGGCGGTTTTCCCTTGCCGCCGGAGCGATCACGCTCGCCGTCCTCATGTTGCCCTACATCGTCCGCAGTACCGAGCTGGCCCTGCGACGGGTCGCATCAGGCATCCGGGAGTCTGCCTATGCTCTGGGATGCAGTGACCATCAGGTGGTATTCAAGGTCCTGCTCAAGGCGGCCGCACCGGGTATCGGAACCGGTATTCTCCTGGCGCTCGCGATCTCAGCCGGTGAAACCGCCCCCCTGCTTTATACCGCCGGTTGGTCCAACTACAGTTGGTCCGGGCACCTCATCCATGAGCCCGTGGCCTATCTCACCTACGTCATCTGGAGCTTCATCGGCGAACCTTTTCATTCAGCTCACGCCTTGGCCTACGTCGCCGCGTTTCTCATCACCTTCATGATCCTTCTGATCAACCTCCTGGCCCGTTTCCTGATCGCCTCTTCGCCCCATTCCAACCGCTGAGGACGGGTATAATGAGCGTTCTCCAGAGGGGGGATCGCTGTGGCCACCAACACCATGATTTTCAGTTCCGAGTCGGTTTCCGAAGGGCACCCTGACAAAGTTGCTGACCAGATCTCGGATGCGGTTCTCGATACTCTGATTGCCCAGGACCCCCGCAGTCGGGTGGCTTGTGAAACCCTTGTCAAGACCGGGGTGGCCATTATCGCCGGGGAAATTTCGACGCAGGCCTGGGTCGATCTCGACGATCTGGTCCGCCGTGTCATCACCGAAATCGGCTATACCAGTTCCGAAGTCGGATTCGATGGGGCCACCTGTGGGGTCATTTCCCTGATCGGGAAACAGTCCGGCGATATCGCCCAAGGAGTAGACCGGGCGACCCCCGAGGCCCAGGGTGCAGGCGATCAGGGCATCATGTTCGGTTATGCCACGGACGAAACGGATGTTTTCATGCCGGCCCCGATTACCTTTGCACACCGGCTTATGCGTCGGCAGTCCGAGCTCCGGCGGTCCGGGGCTCTGCCCTGGCTCAGACCAGATGCCAAAAGCCAGGTCAGCCTTTACTACGCCGATGGCGTTCCCCAGTATTGCACCGCAATCGTGGTCTCCACCCAGCACGACCCGGACGTCTCGAACGAGGATCTGAGGCAGGCGGTCCGGGAACTCATCATCAAACCGACCCTGCCTGCCGAATGGATACGCCCGGAAACCCGAATCCTCATCAATCCGACTGGCCGCTTCGTGACAGGCGGTCCTGCGGGAGACTGCGGGCTCACAGGACGCAAGATCATCGTCGACACCTATGGGGGGATGGCACGACATGGTGGAGGTGCCTTTTCAGGCAAGGACCCTTCCAAGGTGGATCGGTCGGCAGCTTATGCGGCCCGGCACGTCGCCAAGAATATCGTCGCTGCGGGGCTGGCCCGACGTTGCGAAGTCCAGCTTTCCTACGCGATTGGCGTGGCTGAACCGGTATCCATCGCAATCGAAACCTTCGGAACCGAACTCGTTTCGAACGCCCGCCTCGTTGAACTGGTCAAGGACCATTTTGATCTCACCCCCAACGGGATCATCCGGGAGCTGGATCTGATTCGCCCGATTTACCAGAAAACGGCCGCCTACGGACACTTCGGCCGAATCGAACCCGAGTTCACCTGGGAGCGCCTTGACCAGGTTGAAGCCCTGAAAGATGCGGCAGACATTCGCCGCGTCCAACGTATTCGCTGAGGAAATCCCCCATGTCATCTGCCAGACGTCCGCTGAGTGCGGAACCCATCACCGAATCGTCCACACGGGATTTTCGCATCCGCGACCTGGCACTCGCCCCCTGGGGGCGCCGGGAGATTTCCATCGCCGAACATGAAATGCCTGGGCTCATGGCACTGCGGCAGGAATACGCGGGGCGCCTGCCCCTCCAGGGAGCACGCATTGCCGGCTGCCTTCATCTCACGATCGAAACGGCGGTTCTTATCGAAACCCTGATCGCGCTGGGTGCCCAGGTACGTTGGGCGTCCTGCAACATCTTTTCCACTGAAGACCACGCGGCGGCGGCACTCGCTGCCCGCGGCATTCCCGTTTTCGCCCACAAGGGTGAAACCCTCGAAGAATACTGGGAAGCTGTGGCCGAACTGTTCGAATGGCCTGATGGAAAGGGGCCCAACCTGATTCTGGATGACGGAGGAGATGCCACACTCTATCTGGTACTTGGCTCCCGTGCGGAAGGGCACCCGGAGGTCCTGGGCCACCCGCAGAATCCAGAGGAAATCGCCCTGCATACCAGTCTCCGCAAACGGCTGGAGGCTCAGCCCGGATTCTTTCGGTCGCGACTGGTGGAGATCCGCGGCGTCAGCGAGGAAACCACGACCGGGGTTCACCGCCTCTATGATCTCGAACGCCGTGGAGAACTGCCCTTTCCAGCGTTCAATGTGAACGACTCAGTCACCAAGTCCAAGTTTGACAATCTTTACGGCTGTCGTGAATCGCTGATTGATGGCATCAAACGGGCCACCGATCTCATGATCGCGGGCAAGATCGCGCTGGTACTCGGCTATGGCGAGGTTGGAAAGGGCTGTGCCCAGGCCCTGCGAGGGCTCGGCGCCACGGTTTGGGTGACGGAAATCGACCCGATCTGCGCACTACAGGCCGCCATGGAAGGGTTTCGAGTGGTCCGGATCGAGGAGGTCGTGGAGACTGTTGACCTTTTCGTCACGGCCACCGGCAACTTGCGTGTCATCAGCCAGGATCACCTCTTGCGCATGAAACACCGGGCCGTGATTTGCAATATCGGTCACTTTGACTCGGAAATCGATGTCGCCTCCCTCCGGCAATATCCCTGGACCTCCATCAAGCCCCAAGTCGACCTCGTGCATCTACCGGACGGCCGGGAACTCCTCCTCCTGGCCGAGGGACGTCTCGTCAACCTGGGATGCGCAACCGGGCATCCGAGCTTTGTGATGTCAGCCTCGTTCACCAACCAGGTACTGGCGCAACTGGCCCTCTGGGAACAGGACCTCCGGTCAGAACCGCGGGTGCGGATCCTCCCCAAAGCCCTTGACGAAAAAGTAGCCCGCCTCCACTTGGAACGCCTGGGTGCAAAACTCACGGTGTTGACTCCGGAGCAGGAACATTATCTTGGACTGTCCAAGGAGGGCCCGTTCAAGACGGATCACTACCGCTACTAGGTCTCCTAAAGCCTTTCAGCGTTGGAGGCGTCGATACGCGAGGGCTGTGGCGATTCCGTATCCAGCAAGCCCGTAGACGACCAGAACGGCCACATTAGAGAAAACGGCGTGGGGGACCCGTCCGGTCAGAAGCGGCCGGATGAGTTCGATCGCGTGGGTCAGGGGCAGTAACTGGGCAATCCGAACGACTGGGGCCGGGAGGGCGCTCAGTGGGAAAAACACGCCGGAAACCAAAAGCAGGGGAGTCAACAAGAGAATCATGTAATAGACAAAGAAGTCGTAACTCCGTGCCAGAACCGTCATGATCATGGCCATTGCACCAAAGGCGAACCCCACGAGAAAAATCACCGGCAAAGCCCAGAAGATCGTGACACCCGACCAGAGCCGGAGCACAAAACCCACGACGAGGATGGCCAAGGCATTGATGAGGCCCTTGGTCGCGGCCCAGCCCACCTCTCCGAGAATCACATCAGCCGGCTCGAGCGGCGCGCTGAGAATCGCCTCCCAGGTTTTCTGCATTTCCATACGGGTATAGGCCGAATAGAGGGCCTCAAAACTCGACGCATTCATGGCACTGGAACAGACAATTCCCGTCGCCAGAAAAACCAGATAGGGTAGGTGATCCATGGTTTTCACAAACTGTCCGAACCCATAACCAAAGGCCAGCAAGTAGAGCAAGGGCTCACCGAAGTTGGCGATCAGGGACGGGATCCAGAGCTTCCGCCAGACCAGGAAGTTGCGCATCCAGACGGCACTGAACCCCCGGCTCGGCATCCGGCGCCACACCCGATTCATTCGCGTAATCCCCGGCCGGTCAAATGCAGAAAGCAGTCTTCCAGGTTGCTGGGCCGCTCCAGGTACCGGCTGATTCCCAGGCGATCGACCAGGTTTGTGAGATATTCCCGCTCGTTGGAATACACCAGAGTGAGGGCCCCGACCGCTTCCACCTGACAGTGGGCGAGATCAAGCGCCGTGTGGTTTCTGACCGGTTCTCGGATTTCAAGGACATAGCGTGGAAGAAACCGGTCCACCAAGGCGCGTGGCGCACCTTGGGCCTGGATCCGTCCCCGGTCCATAATGGCCACCCGGTCGCAGAGACGCTCTGCTTCTTCCATGTAGTGGGTACTCAGAATGAGGGTCCGGCCTGCAGCCCGGAGTTCTTCCAGCCGGTTCCAGAGGTGTTGGCGGGCATGCGGGTCGAGGCCGGTCGTGGGCTCGTCCAGGATCACGAGGTCAGGATCCTGGACGAGTGCCCGCACCAGGGTCAAGCGGCGCTTGGTGCCCCCCGACAACTCGCGTATGGGGCTCCGGAGCCGTTCAGAAAGTTCGGCAAACTCGAGAAGCGAGCGGATGCGGTCGTGTACGGCAGCAGGCATCAGCCCGAAATAGCGCGCATAAACCTCGAGGTTTTCCTCGACTGTGAAATCGGGATCCAGATTGTCAGCCTGTGGAACCACGCCGATGCGGCGGCGGGCAATCCGCGCCTGTTCGGGGATCGGCAGCCCCAGAACCCGGATGGCCCCTGCCGAGGGCTGGGTCAGCCCCAAGAGCAGACGGAGAGTCGTGGTTTTTCCAGCACCATTCGGACCCAGAAGGCCGAAACATTCCCCCCGCGCCACGGACAGATCCAGTCCATCAACAGCGGGGCGGTCCCGGTAACGCTTGACTAGTCCTTCGATCCAGACAGCAGGAATCGTATCTTCAGCAGATCCAGAGTTCAGCGGGTCGTCCTCTTGCGGGCACTGCGTTTGGCCGGGTTACGGGTAACGTCGGTCGGGTGGTGCGGACGAGTGACCCCGTAGCTACCCCTCCAGATTTTTCCCCGGAAACTTCGCTTGTCACCCTTGCCCATGGTCACCTCCTCCACCGAATGGGGCCCATTGTATCGGAAAGGGCAATGACCTTTCCGTCTCCCAACTTCCAGACTGGGCTTGCAGTTATGCCACTCCGGTACCCCCTTCGTTCAGGCTCCCAAAAGCAGGGCTTGACCCTCCATCCGCTTCATCCGATCGACCCACTTCTGGAGCGTGTGTTTCAGACAGGCGGCCCTCATCAGGCGGCCAACCGAGTCCATGTGGAATGCTCTTTGGGAAAAGATCCGAGGATCAGAGCACGGGCCATATGAGAAAGATCAGTCCGAGAAGCACAATGAACCCGCCGCTCAGAACCTCCCCATAGCGCTCAAACGCGTGTGTCCGGACCTGATGCAGGCTCCGCGACGCATAAACGCACATGACAACATACGTCGCAATCGTGCTCACTGCAAAAACCCCCGCCATGACACCAAGAAGCCAGAGACCATACC
The DNA here is from genome assembly GCA_021785265.1 of Pseudomonadota bacterium. Lineage (GTDB taxonomy): Bacteria > Pseudomonadota > Gammaproteobacteria > JAKAQQ01 > JAKAQQ01 > JAJZIH01. The sequence continues at coordinate 4,853 of JAJYFY010000004.1, read as the reverse complement.
GGCCAGCCGCAAAAAAAGCAGGGAGCCCCTCGATCATGGGAGAGGAACCCAAAACCAGGATGAGTGCCATGGCTCGAGAACGGCTGGAGGACGGAGAATCCCGGAGAATCTTTGACTGATGTTTTCCGGTCGATCCCGCGAGCTCACGCCAAGCAGAAAACAGCATCCAGCCTCCAAATAGGATAAGTCCCAAGCTGGAGATGCGCGAGACGAGAGTCCCGTACCGTTGCGCGACTGCAACGCCGGCAATCCACATGACGAAACCGATGAGCAGAGTCGAGACGACGTGACCCGCCCCCGCTCCGAGGGCCACCCGGACGAGTTTCCGAGAGGGCCAGTGTTCCTGGCGTGCCAGCAATACGATGGGACCCCAGTGATCAGGTACCACGGTATGTAGGATGCCGACCAGGGCGACGGCTCCGATGAGCAGGAAGGGTGGGCTGACCAGCACGATGTACTCCCGGGATTGGGTTCCCAATGATCGCACAAGCCGGATCAGCGGATTCCGTCGTGTCCGAGGACCGGTTGAGAATGGATCGCCGATCAGACTCGGATTCCCTCAAGGCCCAGAATTCCGACACGTGCCTCTTGACAGCACCGGCCAATCCGGTTATTGTCTTGCCCATGCTTTACCAACCCACCCATCCAATCGCACCACGGCGTCCTGCGGGGCGTCACATGTGTTGCTGCCTGATGCCGCAGTGGTGCGGTGTTGATGAGGTTTTGCGGTCAATGTAGTTTTTTAGAAATCCCACCAAAACCTTCAACCCGCACGGTGCCGCCGCAGCGGGTTTTTTATTGCCCCCTGTGCCGGCTCCGCGGATGCAACGCAACCCCTCGGAGTCAACCATGAACACAACCGCCTACCAGTTCGAAACTCTCCAGGTCCATGCCGGTCAGGAGCCCGCGCCCGGAACACGTGCACGAGCCGTCCCGATCTACCAGACCACGTCCTACACCTTTGACGATACCGAGCACGGAGCCCGTCTGTTTGCCCTGGAGGAGTTTGGAAACATCTATACCCGGATCATGAATCCGACCACGGACGTCTTCGAAAAACGGGTGGCCGCTCTCGAAGGCGGCGTGGCCGCCCTGGCCACCGCGAGTGGTCAATCCGCTCAATGGCTCGCGATCACAACCTTGGCTGAAGCCGGCGACAATATCGTTTCGAGCCGCTCACTCTATGGCGGAACTTTCAACCAGTTCAAAGTAACCCTGCCCCGCCTGGGAATCGGGGTCCGTTGGGCTGAGCGTGAAGATACGGATGCATTCGCCGAGGCCATCGATGAGCGGACCCGTGCGCTCTACGTTGAAACGATCGGCAATCCCAGCTTCAACATTCCAGATCTGGAGGCTTTGGCTGATGTTGCGCATCGATCGCGCCTTCCGCTCATCGTCGACAATACTTTCGGTGCGGCGGGCTATCTCGCCCGCCCGATCGATCACGGAGCGGATCTCATTGTGGCTTCTGCGACCAAGTGGATCGGGGGTCATGGCACCTCCATCGGAGGCATCATCGTCGATTCGGGTCGGTTCGACTGGACCAGTGGACGCTTTCCGCAATTCACGGAGCCGGCTCCCGGATATCACGGGATCCGCTTTGCGGAACGCTTTGGCCCAGATAGTCCCTTTGGCAACATCGCCTTCATCGTCCGGGCCCGAGTCGAGGGACTCCGCGATCTCGGCCCAGCGCTCTCTCCATTCAATGCTTTCTTGTTTCTGAACGGCCTCGAGACCCTGTCCCTCCGCATGCAGCGCCATGTCGATAACGCACTTGAACTCGCGCTTTGGCTGACCCGTCATCCGGCCGTGAGCTGGGTCAACTACCCTGGCCTACCCACTCACCCCGCCCACGAACGCGCCCTGCGCTATCTCCGCCACGGTTTCGGGGCTGTCCTCAGCTTCGGGATCCGGGGCGGCGCCGACGCCGGGCGGGCTTTCATCAACCGTGTCCGGCTGGCCAGCCACCTCGCCAATGTCGGAGATGCCAAGACACTCGTCATTCATCCGGCAACCACCACCCACCAGCAACTTGAACCGGGTGAACTGAAACTCGCGGGGGTCAGCCCCGACCTCATCCGTGTCTCGGTTGGTATCGAGCACATCGATGATATCCGTAACGATTTTTCCCAGGCCCTCGAAGCCAGCGTCCGATGAAAGGAACCCATCCACCACCAGAAACCGAGTTCTGGCAACCGGCTTGCGGGTTCTTCCAGCTCGAATCCGGTGTTTGGCTCAAGGCACCCCGCCTGGCCTACCGCAGCTGGGGACACCTTGATCGGAACCAAACCAACGCAGTTCTCGTCTGCCATCCCTTGACCGGCTCGGCTGATGTGGATCAGTGGTGGCCAGAACTTTTGGGTGTCGGGCGTCTTCTCGATCCGCGGCACCAGTTCATTCTTTGTGCCAACGTGCTGGGCGGCTGCAATGGATCGACCGGGCCTTCGTCAACCGATCCGCTAACCGGTCGGCGTTATGGAAGGAATTTTCCGTCGATTACCATCCGAGATATGGTCCGACTGGAGGCAGAGTGGATCCATTCGCTCGGCATCCGAAGACTCTCCTTAGTGCTCGGAGGTTCACTCGGTGGAATGCGAGTACTCGAGTGGGGGGCTCTCTTCCCGGAACGGGTCGCTGCCCTCGTGGTCATTGCCACCACCGACCGCCAGCCGCCTTGGGCCATCGCCTTTTCTGAGGCCCAGCGTCTCGCGATCCAAGCCGATCCAAACTGGCTCGATGGCGACTACCCTCCCGAGCGCCCCCCTCATGCCGGGCTCAAGGCGGCCCGTGCGATGGCGATGGTGAGTTACCGTCATTGGCACGAACTCACTGAACGTTTTGGTCGCAGCATCACACCCGCCGGTGAGTTCCAAGTGGTTCGCTGGCTAGCCCATCACGGTGACCGGCTGACCGAACGTTTCGATGCCGGCTCCTATGTCACCCTGACCCATGCCATGGACACCCATGATCTGGGTCAGGGTCGTCCCTCACCCGAATCCCCTTTGCCGGCGACTTTTCCACCGACCCTCGTGGTCGGCATCCGGACTGACCTGCTCTATCCCCCGGAAGAACAGCTCCGGTTGGCCGAACGCTTGCCCCGTTCAGAGATGGCTTGGCTGGATTCCCCCCGGGGGCATGATGCCTTTCTGATCGATACACCGGACCTGACAACACGGATCAGGAGCTTTATGGAAGCCTGGTGCGACTCCTGGCATCCTCAATCTACCGCCCCTCATCATTCTTCCGTAACCGCGGATCGAATTCAATGCCCAGAAGTGAATTCCTAACCGCATCAAACGCTCGGCAGAATCCGTCTGGAGGCACGAACCCGGTGACTCTCGGAGTCTTCGGCCATACCGGACAAGTTGGCCGGATCTTGATTCAGATGCTCATGGAACCCACGCCTGGGATCAATCTACCGGGATGGGTGATCGGATTCCTGGCCAACCGCCGTAACATTCTTTGGCCCGAGGATTCCGCTTTCCCCGAGAGCCGACAAAGCGGCGACTGGATTCCCATCCTGGAGCGTTTCCAGAAATGCCCGGGATCCAAAGTTCTGATTGACTGCACAGCTGACGAAACATTGCCGGAACTGTACCCCTACCTTCTTGCCCACAACATTCCGGTCGTCACACCGAACAAGCGTGCATTCAGCGGACCCCAGACTTTCTACAACCAACTGAAACATCTGGATGGCGTCGCCGGGGGTTGTCACTATGAAACCACGGTCGGGGCGGCACTGCCCATTCTGTCGACGATCCGGGCACTCCGCGAGAGTGGCGATCGGATCCTGAAGTTCGAGGCAGCCCTATCGGGAACCTGGTCGTTCATTCTGCATCAACTCCACCAAGGCCAGCCGTTCTCCCAAACGGTCCGCCGCGCGCGCGATCTTGGACTAACCGAACCACACCCTCAAGCGGATCTTGCTGGGATGGACCTTCATCGCAAGGCGCTCATTCTGCTGCGTGAGGCGGGATACCGAATTGAACCAAGCGATGTACCTCCTCCCCGTTGGATTCCGGGTGTGGTTTTCAGACCAGGTCTTGACCAGGAACTCTTCGTGAACGACCTCGCGAGGCTGGATCCGATATGGTCAAGGGCCATCCTAGAGACCCAAAAACGGGGAGAGACACTGGTTCTCCTGATCCGCTTTGATCACCACCGAGGGGTGACGCTGGGTCTGGTTTCTCTCCCGGCGGGAAATTCCTTTGCCGAACTGAGACCTGGTGAAAACCGCTTGGAAATCTGGACCGACCGCTACCGCACCATTCCGCTTTCAATCGCCGGTCCGGGTGCGGGGGCAGAAATCACAGCTTTCGGTCTTTTCCAGGAATTGTTACGAGTAATCTCCCGATTCCACATCTAGCGTGTGCTTGTAACTGGAAGCCGACTTGAGGAATGCACCGGCCAGAACTTCGCCCAACCTACAGGAAAATTTTCGGCTACTCTCGAGATACTCAAACGGTCCGTCATCGAGGACACTCCCGTGGTCTTTGCCAGTAGTCTGGGTGCCGAAGATATGATCCCGATCGATTTCATCTACCGCCGTGTTCCCGAGATCCAAGATTTCACCATCGATACCGGACATCCTCTCGAAGAAACCTATACCCTACGTCGGTGTGCCTTCTACGACCAGACGATGATGGTCATCAGACCGGTGCGGTGATCCACCACCATCGTGGCTCACTTGAGGGCAGGAGAGCGGGAGGGGGTGGAACCACTATTTCTGTATTTATGCTACTTTAGGCATCAATTCACTAGTGTCCGGTTAAAAATCGAACAAACTCAGTTGGTTAGCACCTATGGGTACTTCTCGCGCCTGTGGATCGAGCCGGAATACGCATGAAATCTCG
>JAJYFY010000097.1 GCA_021785265.1 Pseudomonadota bacterium | reverse complement strand
GCGACCACGCTGACGGAGGCCGGGTACGTCGGCGAAGATGTCGAGAACATCATCCAGAAACTGCTCCAGAAGTGTGATTACGACATCGAACGGGCTCAGACCGGGATCGTCTACATCGACGAGATCGACAAGATTTCGAGAAAATCGGAGAACCCCTCAATCACTCGCGATGTCTCCGGGGAAGGGGTTCAGCAGGCCCTCCTCAAGCTGATCGAAGGCACCGTGGCGTCGGTTCCTCCCCAGGGTGGGCGCAAGCACCCGCAGCAGGAATTCCTGCAGGTGGATACCCGCAACATTCTTTTCATCTGCGGGGGAGCCTTTTCCGGGCTTGAGAAAATCGTGGAGAAAAGGATCCAGCGTGGCGGCATCGGATTTACGGCGGAACTCCCCCACCTCCCGTCCGCGGAATCCGGGCTCAGCCAGCTTTTATCCAATACCGAACCCGAAGACTTGATCCGTTACGGGCTGATTCCTGAGTTCGTGGGCCGTCTGCCCGTGGTGGCCGTGCTCGACGAACTGGACGAGGGGGCCTTGATCCGCATCACCACCGAGCCCAAGAACGCCATTGTCAAGCAGTTCCAAAAGCTGTTCGAGATGGAAGGAGCGGAGCTCGAATTCCGCGATTCCGGACTGCGGGCGGTCGTGCACAAGGCCATCCAGCGCAAGACCGGCGCCCGTGGACTCCGGACGATTCTGGAACAGCTCCTTTTGGATGTGATGTACGATCTGCCCAGCCTCAAGGGGGCCAGCAAGGTGGTGGTGGATGAGTCCGTCGTGGCCGGCCAGTCCCATCCCTACGTGATCTACGGTCGCGAACGCAAGGCTGCCTCGGACGAAGGCTGACCTTTGGCTTGAAATCCTGGGCACTCGTCCCCAGCTTCCACTAAGGGGCCCTTGTGCCATGATGATGCCTTGCCCACCGGGAAGGCGCCGGGTGAACGAATGAATGAAACGATCCTGATTGCTGCCACCGAGGAATTCCCGGTCTTGCCGTTGCGCGATGTGGTGGTCTTCCCGCACATGGTCACCTCACTGACCGTAGGCCGGGAAAAGTCAATCCGGGCCCTGGACCAGGCGCTCCAGGGGGACAAGCGGATCCTCTTGGTGGCCCAACGGGCTGCCGAGGATGAAAACCCGGATCCGGAGGCCCTTTACGAGGTCGGGACGGTCTCGGTCCTGCTCCAGCTCCTCAAGCTGCCGGACAACACGGTCAAGGTCCTGGTCGAAGGCCGGCAGCGGGCTCGTGTCCGTTCCTGGACCACCGATCCCTTTCTGTCGGCACGGGCCGAGTTGATCGAGGAGGCCCGGGAGACGAGCTGGAAGTCGGTCGAGGCGTTCCAGGAACGCGAGTTTTCGGTCTACAAGCGGACACTGATCGGATTGTTCGAGGATTACATCAAGATCAGTCGCAGGACCCCTCCAGAGGTCGTGGCCTCCCTGTCCGCCATTGAAGAACCGGGTCCTCTCGCCGATGCCGTCATGGCTCATGTGTCGCTCCCGCCGATACAGAAACAACAGATTCTCGAATGCCTGGATTTCAAGGAGCGTCTGGAGAAGGTGCTCGAGTGTATGCAGGGCGAAATCGAGGTACTCCAGATCGACCGCCGGATCCGCGGGCGCGTCAAGCAGCAGATGGAGCGCGGGCAGCGCGAATACTATCTCAACGAGCAGATGAAGGCGATCCAGCGTGAACTCGGCGAGACGGAGGAGGGGGGGAGCGATCTCGACGAACTGGATCGGCGGATCGAGAAGGCCGGCCTGTCGAAGGAGGCGCTGTCAAAAGCTCAGGCCGAACTCAAGAAACTCCGGCAGATGGCCCCGATGTCGGCCGAAGCCACCGTGGTGCGCAACTATATCGACACGTTGCTCGGTCTGCCCTGGAAACGGACGACGCGGATTTCGCGCGACCTGCAGGCGGCTGAACGGATCCTCGAAGAGGATCACTATGGCCTGGAAAAGGTCAAGGAACGGATTCTCGAATATCTCGCCGTTCAGCAACGGGTTTCCCATGGCCGTCTCCGGGGACCGATCATCTGCCTGGTGGGACCCCCGGGCGTGGGGAAAACCTCATTGGGACGAAGCATTGCCCGTGCCACCGGGCGACGCTTCGTGCGGATGTCTTTGGGGGGGGTCCGGGACGAGGCTGAAATCCGGGGTCATCGCCGGACCTATATCGGTTCCATGCCCGGCAAGATCGTGCAGAACCTGAGTAAGGTGGGGGTGCGCAACCCGTTGTTTCTGCTCGACGAGATCGACAAGATGTCGGTCGACTTCCGCGGCGATCCGTCAGCCGCCCTGCTCGAAGTTCTGGATCCCGAGCAGAACCATACCTTCAACGATCACTACCTCGAGGTCGATTTCGATCTGTCTCATGTACTCTTCGTGGCCACGGCCAACACGCTCAACATCCCCCCGGCCCTCCTGGACCGGCTCGAGGTGATCCGCCTGCCGGGCTATACCGAGGATGAGAAACTCAATATCGCCCGTCGCTACCTCGTGCCCAAGGAGTTCACGAATGCCGGGCTTTCGACGGACGATTGTCGGATCGACGATGAGATCCTGTTGACGATGATCCGGCGCTATACCCAGGAGGCCGGTGTGCGCAACCTGGAGCGGGAGATTGCCAAGATTACCCGCAAGGTCGCGAAAAGACTCCAGGTCGATTCCACGACCCCGCATCCGGTCGTGCCAACTTCTGAGACCCTGGCGGATTATCTGGGGGTGACCCGTTTCCGCTACGGACGGGCCGAGACGCGCGACCAGGTCGGGCAGGTCACAGGACTGGCCTGGACCGAGATGGGCGGGGACCTCCTCACGGTCGAGGCGGCGATCGTGCCGGGGCGGGGCAAGCTCATCCAGACCGGACACTTGGGTGAGGTCATGCAGGAATCGATCCAGGCGGCCCTGACGGTTGTCCGCAGCCGGGCGGAACGCCTCGGTATCGAACCCAGCTTTTACCAGAAGCAGGATTTCCATATCCATGTTCCGGAAGGGGCGACGCCGAAGGATGGACCCAGTGCGGGGGTGGCCATGTGCACCGCGCTGGTTTCGGCCCTGAGCCGGATTCCGGTCCGCTCTGGAGTGGCCATGACCGGAGAGATCACCCTGCGGGGCGAGGTCTTGCCCATCGGGGGACTCAAGGAAAAACTCCTGGCGGCGCATCGGGGGGGCATCACCACGGTGCTCATTCCCGAGGAAAACATCAAGGATCTGGCGGAGATTCCGGAAACGATCAAAGGGGGGCTCGAGATCCGTCCGGTCAACTGGATCGACCAGGTCTTGGCCTTGGCCCTGACTGAGATGCCCGCCGCGCCCCGCGATCCGGGGGAACCTGCCCCCGGGCTTTTGCCGGAGTCCGCGCCGCCCGCGCCCGAATCGGTGGAAGCGCCGCGCGCGCATTGAGGCGGTCGATTTGACAGTATCCGGCGGGGCAAGTATAAAACTAGTCATGACTCGGGAACCGAACCGGGTCACCGACGGACGAACTGGGTTATCAAACCACTCCAGGTTGTCCCCCCACGACGAGAGGATGTCATCTCTATGAATAAATCAGAACTCATTGATGCAGTAGCCAGTCGTACCGAACTGTCAAAGGCCGAATGCACCCGCGTTCTGGATGCGGTCATCGAAAGCCTGACTCATGCCCTGTGCCAGGGCGATGCGGTCACCCTGGTGGGCTTCGGTTCCTTCCACGTGAAGAACCGGAAGGCGCGGACCGGTCGCAATCCCAAGACGGGAGCCATGATCAGTATTCCGGCCAGCCGTTCGCTCGGCTTCAAGCCCAGCAAACCCATGAAGGATGCATTAAACTGATAGGCTGACCCGAGGGTGCTTAGCTCAGACCGGTAGAGCGTCGCCTTTACACGGCGAAAGTCGGGGGTTCGATTCCCTCAGCACCCACCAGTCGGGGCGGAGTGGTAGTTCAGCTGGTTAGAATACCGGCTTGTCACGCCGGGGGTCGCGGGTTCGAGTCCCGTCCACTCCGCCATTGGCCGGTTTGCGGCCGTCGCCTTTCGTTCTGAAATTCCATTCGGGATCGGAGTCATGCTGGATTCATTGCGTGAACGTGCGAGCAAGTGGGTTCTCTGGGTAATTCTCGTGGTCGTGGGCGTCCCGTTCATTTTCTGGGGCGTACAGGACTATCCGAGCATCCTCGGCGGGAACGATGTGGCCAAGGTCGATGGCATCACGATCGGTTCCAATCAGCTCGAACAGGCCTTCGAGTCCCAGTACGCCCGGCTGACCGAGGTCATGGGACCCCATTTCACGCCCACCACCGGCGAGATGAACCTGATCCGGCAACAGGCCCTCGAGGCCTTGATCCAGAAAACCCTGCTTCTGGCCCAGGCCCGGCACGACGGGATCCGGGTCAGCCCGCAGGATATTGCCCGGGCCATCCGGGGGATCCCGTCATTCCGCGAGGGTCATCATTTTTCGATGGGACTGTACGAGGACTATCTCCACGAAGAGAATCTCACACCGTCCGCCTTCGAGAACCAGGTCCGCGAATCGCTGCTCCTGACCCGTCTCGAGGCCGGCATCGCCGGCACCGCTTTCCTGCCGCCCAACTCCGTCCGTAACCGTTACCGCTATGCCCACGAATCGCGCAGGGTGCGCTGGACCGTGATCCCCACGAGCCAATTCATGGCACAGGCCCGATCTGCCGTCACGCCGGCGGCGCTTCAGGCCGCCTATCGCCGGGAACAATCACGCTTCGAAAACCCCGAGCAGGTGACGGTCGCCTATGTCCTCCTCAGTGCCCGCGCGCTGGCCGATCGCATCCACCCGACCCTGAATGACCTGCTCACCCTGTACGCGGAACGAGAATCCCGCTACACAAAGCCTCCCCAGTGGAAGGTATCCATGATCCTGATCCGCTCCGCTACGACCCC
>JAJYFY010000096.1 GCA_021785265.1 Pseudomonadota bacterium | reverse complement strand
AAATTGCACGAGGAGGTATGGACACGACCCCTGAACCCGATGCGGGAATGGTACTGAAGCGATGACCTGCTCAAGTGCGCCGCGACTCAGTCGGAGATCCTCGTGGTGGACGGCTTCTGCTTTTCCGCTGCTGGCACTTCTTCTGGGGCTTTCGGGTTGTGCCTCGCTGTCTTCCGTACACCAGATCCAGAGCCGCTTGCGGACTACCCGTGCCCGGCTCAAGGAAACAGAGGGTCAGGAGCTCGCCCTGGAGCACCGTTTCCATCGGCTCCGCGTGCAGCTTGCGCGGGAAATCACCCATCTGCGCCTCGCCGAAACCCAGCTTTCCACAGCCACCCACGAGGCCTCGGCCCAGGCAGGAGTCGCACTGCGACGGATCCGGCTCGCAGACGAAGACTGGATGGCCAGCCTGCCAGCGCCGACTCGTCCGAAAACCGGTGAGAGATCCGGGCATGGGACCCACTGGCTTTTCGACCTCTTGGTGAACCGGGCACGTCGCCTGGCCGTCCAGGCCTATACTCCCCCTCCACAAGCCCCGTCAGTTTTGCGCCACCTGAGTCAGGCTGTCTACCGAGCGGCAACCTACCAGGGAACGCTCCCGTTCTGGCCTGCGAGTGCCCGCCTGATCCCCACCTTCCGGCCGGAAGGTGGAGTCTTTGACCATCCAGTCTCGATGCATTTCGTCCTCGGCCGGAGAATTTTTCCGCTGTCCTTTGCCCCTCGTGATTTTGATTTCCCATCCCCACTCGCCCGAAAAATCCCGACCCGCATTGCTGCCGCGGGGTTTGACCTCATGGAGCGGGAGCCGGGCCGCCCACCCTTCCCCTTCTTGTCCTTCCTCGGGGCGAGCTATTTCAGGGCACGGGGTCGTGGCCAGAGCTGGGGTTCCTGGGCCCGGGGTCTTGCGATCGACACCGCGGTGCCGAACCGGCGCGAGGAGTTTCCTGCGTTCCGGTCGTTCTGGATACAGGTGCCAACCCGTGGTGCACGTGCACTCACCGTGTTCGCGCTTCTGGATGGATCCAGTGTTACCGGAGCTTATCGGTTCCGCGTGATTCCTGGCCGCTCGACCCGGGTCCAGGTCACCGCCGTTCTTTTCCTGCGCCGGACCGTCCGGCGTCTGGGCCTTGCCCCCATGGTCAGTATGTTCCTGCGTGGACGCATGAACCCTTCCCAGGGAGGACGATTGCATCCCGCGGTCCACGATGCGGATGGGCTGTCGTATGAAACGGTCCATGGGCGTTGGTTCTGGGCTCCGTTGGGAGATCCCCGACAGTTGAATGTCCGGAGTTTCGACCTGGAGGATCCACGGGGTTTTGGACTACTGCAGAGCGACCGGCATTTCCGGTCCTACCAATCCCTCGCCAACGCCTATCAGCGGTCGCCGAGCCTCTGGATCCGGACGCAAGGAAACTGGGGAAGAGGCCGTCTGGACCTGGTCGAGATCCCGACCCAGAGTCCCGTGGACGCCAATATCGTGGCTTTCTGGGCACCACAAAACCTGCCTCCCCCGAATCACCCGATCCTTCTGCGTTATACCCAGCGTTGGGGTCGGCTGCCGTGGCCGACCTCACGGCCCGGACGAGTTGAGTTCCTGCGGGAGACGCGTCCGGCTCATGGTCTGCGCACCTTTACGATCTATTTCAAGGGTCGGGAGCTTGGTCGGATCCCGGCCTGGGTTGTGCTTGAAGGATCCGTCCAAACCCCGGAGCCGGTGAGTGATATTACGCTCGCCAAGGTCGCCGGGACGACACGCTGGCGGTTGCGTTTCACGGTTCCGGATCATCCCGGAACCCTCCTCCGAGCCTGGATCCGCTACCGGGGCCGACCCTTGACCGAAACCTGGACGTACCAGTTCCCCCGGTGACAGCCTCGTCATGTTTTTCAGCGGCAGCCCGGCAAAGCGGTGAGCCGGTGGACCAGGCCGGCCGGCAGCATTCCGCTCCAGGTTTCCGTGAATGCGTGGCCATGACTGGCCAGGAAGGCCCGTAACTCGAGCGGCCTCCCGGGGGGGGGAGTGACGAGGAAGGAAAGCTGGTCAAAGGACTGGCGGGTCTCGCCGACATCCCGGGCTGGGGTGAGTGTGATTTGCGTGATCCGGGCCGGTGCGTTCGCGGTCACAATGCCTTGGGCTGGTGTGTTCCGAAAAGCTTTCGGCACACTGAAGTTGATCACATAGCGCAGGCTCTGGGAATTCCCGGTGCAGGGGAGACCCGGGTTGTGGCCCGAGCCGACGAAGGTCCCAAGTGCCGCCCCGCCTGGGGGTTGGGCGATCCGGGCCCGGCCGAAAAGCAGGCTGTAGTCGTAACGGTATTCTCGCCCCGGCTGGATCGGTTTGGGGGGAACCCAGTACGCCACGATATTGTCGACCGTCTCCGAGTCGGTCGGGATTTCGACGAGTTCGACGGATCCCCGGCCCCATTGACCATGCGGGGCAACCCAGGCACTGGGTCGGGTGTCATAGCGTGCCCCGAGATCCTCGTAGTTCGAAAATCGCTCGTCCCGCTGAACGAGACCGAAACCTCGCGGATTATCGAGCACGAAGCGGGTCACTAGGAAATGCCCGGGATCGATGAGTGGCCGCCAGAGCCACTCACCGTCCCCGTTCACCATCTCGAGCCCGTCAGAATCATGGACCGCCGGCCGCCACTCGCCGGTGGGGCGGGGGGTGCCCCGGCCGTAAAAGAACATGCTGGTCAAAGGGGCCACGCCCACGACCCGGGGGGTGGCCCGGAAAAAAAGGCGGACCCGCATCCGGATCCGTGTGACCGTCCCCGGATGGATGAGAAAACGGTAGGCACCGGTTAGGCTCGGTCCATTGAGTAGGGCATACACGACGAGACTCTGGGCGTTTTGCCGGGGGCGGACCAGCCAGAACTTCTGGAACGCCGGAAACTCCTCATGGGGCGGGAAGGCGGTGTTGATGGCGATGCCGCGGGCGGACAGGCCAAAATTGTTCAGCCGGCCCACGCCTCGGAAATAGCTTGCTCCGGCAAAAACCAGAAACTGGTTATGTCGGTGGTGTCCCACCAAGGGATAGGTCAGTTTGAACCCGGCAAAACCGAGATCCGGTGGAATCCGCCTCTGAAGTGCGGCGGTGGGATAGGTGAAATCGGAAACATGAAACCGGACCGGCGCCATCCGACAGTGTGAGAGGACGACCAGGTGAACGGGCGTGGTGTAATACAGTCCCGACGGTACCAGTTGCACCTGGAAACGCGAGTGTCGGCGGCGCCACAGGCTCAGGGCCGGCCGGAAACGAATCGCCTGGTAGTCGTTGTAGCTGAGATGCTGAAGAAAGCGAGGGATCTTTCGGGGCGCGACATAGGGTTCTGCCGCGAGGCTCTGGGCCTCCCTCAGGATCATGGGGAAAGGATGGCATCCCTTCCCGAGGGCGGTCTGGTGGGCCATGGCCCAGGCGAACGCGAGTCCGGCGACACCCAGGAACTTCGGGATGCGTGGCCGTATTGGCTCTCTTGCCCCGGGACGATCCCGGACGGGTCGGTCCCGACCCTTTCCTGGGGGGGGGGGCATGAACCCACTGCTTTCCTCACGCATCATGCAGGCCTCAGCTTCGTTCAGGTTTCTTGCACCGCTTTCTTTCCGACCCCGGGTCCCAGAGAAAGTTCACGCAGCTTTTGCGTCCCCCCATTTTATTCCAGTAGGAAACTGCGATGGGTGAGTTTGCGACACGGCTGGCGCGATGCCGATGGTCTTCAGCATCCTCAGCCAGGGCTGCAGATCCAGACCGGGCTCCCACTCTCAAGGCTAGGCCAGGGAGGGCTTGCGACCCGCCGGGAAAGCGTCCCGCCGAATCTACGTCCACAGCCCATCGATCGACCGCCTCACCACATGATGTGGGTCCTATTCCCTCCACTGTAGGGCTCAAGACATTGACTCAACGACTTTTCTGTGACCTGCGAAGCTTGGGTTGGGGCAGCGTATCCACGCGGGCATGGAGCGGTTTGCCCTTCTTGGAACCCGAGACAAGTCGAAGGAGCTGCCCGATCTGATTGTGACGTTCGACTGGGTGACGGAACGGCAGTGTACGGTTGATTTTGTAGTAGTTTCGACGCCCTCTCTTTTGTGACGAAAGATATCCGGCTGCGAGCAAATCGGCAATGATGCGCTGCGTTGCACGCTCGGTAATTCCCACTTTTTCCGCCACATCCTTCATCCGAGACTCGGGGTCAAGCGCAATGCACAGGAGCACATGCCCATAGTTGGTTAAAAACGTCCAATTTTCCAAGGAAAAATCCCCGTTCTCTGCTTTTTGACAGCGTATCACATAGGGGGGATGATTAAATACGATTTGCAATTTATGAATTATATATCGTATATTAGAGATCGTCTGTTCAAGTTTGCCCTCCCAACCTTCAAACGGAGACCCCCGTGACTGTACAAATTCCGATTACCGTAGCCCACGGTGACGGCATCGGCCCGGAGATCATGAATGCCACGCTGCGTATCATCGAATCTGCCGGTGCCCCGTTAGATGTCGAAACCATTGAGATTGGCGAAAGTGTGTACCTTCGCGGACACACGTCGGGAATTGAACCTGCTTCCTGGGCTTCACTCCGTCGGACGAAAGTGTTTCTGAAGGCTCCGATTTCCACACCGCAAGGAGGAGGATTCAAGAGTCTCAACGTGACGATCCGGAAATCATTGGGGCTCTATGCGAATGTACGCCCGTGTGTTTCTTACCATCCCTATGTCGCCACCAAACACTCCGCGATGGATGTCGTGATTGTGCGTGAAAACGAAGAGGACCTTTACGCCGGCATCGAGCATCGGCAGACAGATCAGGTGATGCAGTGCCTGAAACTGATCACCCGGCCGGGATCTGAAAAGATCATCCGTTACGCTTTCGAATACGCACGTCGGAACAATCGAAAGAAAGTCACCTGCTTCACCAAAGACAACATCATGAAGCTGACCGATGGGCTCTTCCACAAGGTTTTCGATGAAATCGGCGCCGAGTATCCGGACCTTGCCAAAGAACACTGGATCGTCGATATTGGTGCAGCTCTCCTGGCGGACACGCCCGAAGCCTTTGACGTCATCGTGATG
>JAJYFY010000029.1 GCA_021785265.1 Pseudomonadota bacterium | reverse complement strand
ATAAGAAAGTTAGAGATAAAACTAAATCTTAAATCTCATGCAAGATCCGGGCCCGGTTGATTCTCCTTCACCGGACGGGTCTCCGGTTTCCGGCCTGCGTTGGACGGAAGAACTTTCGATCCTGGGGGAGACACTCCGCCTGCTCGAGTCCTTTTTTGACGGGCTTCCCCCATTCCAAGTGGACTGGAAGGTGGATCCGATGCGTCGTGAACTCCTCGCACTGGCACGGGAGTTGGCCGACAATGATCCTTACTTTCATCCACTTTACGCCGGCCAGATGCTCAAGCCGCCGCATCCGGTGGCTCGAATGGCTTGGGCTTTGTCGCTTTTTATCAACCCCAACAATCATGCATTGGATGGGGGCAGGGCCACTTCGCGCCTGGAAAAATCCTGCATCCGCTCCCTGGGTCAACTCGTCGGTTGGACGGATCCCCTGGGTCATCTGACCGGAGGGGGCACCGTGGCGAACCTGGAAGCACTCTGGGTCGGACGGGAACGCCAACCCAGCCGCCGGGCCGTCGTGGCCTCCGAGGAAGCCCACTATACACACCGACGTATGGCGGGCCTGCTTGGGGTCCCGTTTGTCCCGGTCCCGGTTGATTCCCGCGGCCACATGCAGATGGCGGCACTGGATGCCATTCTTGAACGTGCCGATGTGGGAACCGTCGTAGCGACAGTCGGCACCACCGGGTGGGGCGCGGTTGATCCCGTCGACGAAATCCTGGTCCGACGCGAGCAGCATGGTTTCCGCCTGCATGTGGATGCCGCCTATGGTGGTTACTTTTCTCTGGTTTCGGAGCATCTCGAGCCCTTGACACGGAAGGCCTACGAATCCTTGGGCGCCTGCGATTCGATCGTGATTGACCCGCACAAACACGGACTGCAACCCTATGGTTCGGGTGCAGTCTTGTTCCGGAACCCGGAAGACGCCCAGGTCTATGCCCACGACTCCCCGTATACCTACTACACGGCATCGGGTGGCCATCTCGGAGAGATCAGCCTCGAGTGCTCACGGTCGGGTGCCGCAGCCGCCGCGCTCTGGTCCACGTTGAATCTCTTCCCGCTGGATCCCGGGGGCTGCTTCGCGAAACAGCTCTGGGACGGTTGCCTCGCGGCGCGGGATCTGGCGGACTGTCTGGCGCGTGATTCAAAATGGACTATACTGAACCGGCCTGAACTGGATATCCTCGTGTTTTCAGCACGAGCCAGATCGGTTCGTGAGGCGGGCCAGTTCAATCGGAGGATTTTCGAAGCAACGCGTGGTCAGGGATTGTACTTGGCACTCTTCGAGGTGCCTGGCCACCGTCTGGTTTCAGCTCAGCCCGCCCTTGAGATGGATCAGGCGACCGTCAGTGTGCTCCGTTCCTGCCTCATGAAACCGGAACACCGGAGCTGGTGCGGAGAGTGGATCCGGCGACTGGAAGCGGCCTGGGCGGGTTCGGTCGGGAAAGCGGCCCGGATTCCATAGGGTTTTCAGGACCGACCGTTTCATCCCCATTTTTTGGAGGTCATGTTGATGAGTCAATCTGAATCCGGAGCCTGGCAAGCCCTGAAAATGTTCGGGCACGGCATTAACTTCATCCGCCTGCTCATCATCAACCTCCTGTTTTTCGGGTTTTTGGCTCTGGTCTTGTTCCTGATGCTGCAACATCGAAAAACTCCGGTCGCCGAACCATCCCGGTTCGTCCTGGAGATCGGCCCCACCGGCCGTCTCGTCGAACAGGTCCACAATCCACTCGGCCGGGCCCTGGCCCGCCTGGAACAGCTTCAGACCGGGCAGGAGACGACCGTATCTGACGTCCTTCGGGCAATCCGGCTGGCCACCCATGATTCCCACGTTCGTGCCATCGTCCTCGATACCGATCACTTTACAGGTGGCGGAATGCCTGAAATCGATTCGGTGCGTCGGGCGCTGCTCCACTTCGAGAAAACCGGCAAGCCGGTGATTGCCATCGGCCGGAACTATGACACGGCCCAGTATCTTTTGGCCTCCGTGGCAACCGAGATCGATGTTTCTCCCGAGGGCGGCGTGATCCCAAGTGGATTTGGGCTTTATGAGCCCTATATGGCCAACCTCCTCAAGCGTCTCGGGGTCGATGTCTATGTGGTTCGCGTCGGCAAGTACAAGGATGCCGTCGAACCGTTCCTGCGCAATCACATGACGGCCCCGTCTCGCGAACAGTGGACCGCCTACCTCGGCGGCCTCTGGAAGCACTACGAGGGCGAGGTGTCACGCTCACGTCACCTGACACCGGACGCGGTGGAAGGCTATGTCGACCAGGCGGTGACCGCACTCCAGAAAAATGGGGGTGACCTGGCACGCTATGCACTGGCGGCCCATCTGGTCACGGCCATCCAGACCCGACCCGAGATCCATGCGGCGCTTCGACACTTGGTTGGCCCCTCGGAAATCGGTCGCAGTGGTTTCAACCATCTGGGACTGACGGCTTACCTGGCTCTGCACCCGAAAGTCCAGGATCTCACGGGCCAGCCGGTGATTGCCCTGATCCACGCCGATGGAGACATCGTGAGCGGGTCGGCTCCCCCCGGTGAAATCGGCAGCCAGAGCCTGATCAACCTGATCCGTGCGGCCCGTCGTGATGTCCAAGTCAAGGCACTGGTTCTGCGGGTCAATAGCCCAGGGGGTAGCGCAGCCGCCTCGGACGAAATCCTGCACGCGATCACGGCCTTCGAGAAGACCGGCCGCCCCGTGGTGGTTTCGATGGGGGACATGGCGGCATCGGGAGGGTACTGGATTTCCATGGCGGCTGATCGGATCTATGCTGAACCGACCACGCTGACCGGATCGATTGGTATTTTCGGCATTTTTCCCGATATCGCGCCTTTGCTTGCAAAGATCGGCGTTTCGGTTCATGGCGTGGGAACCACCCCGCTGTCTGGCCAGTTCAACCCGATGCGACCTCTGTCACAGACGGCCCGGACCCTGTTCCGGATTGAGGTGCTTCATGGCTACCAGGATTTCATCGACCAGGTCGCGCATTTCCGGCACCTGACACCAACGCGGGTCAATGCAATCGGACGCGGCCACATCTGGATTGGGCAGGCCGCACTCCGACTGGGCCTGGTCAATGACTTGGGTGGACTGTCATCAGCGCTCCAAGGAGCTGCCCAACTGAGTCATCTCGTTCACTATCAAGTAGTGACTTTCAGAAAGCCATTGCCTTTTTACGTCCACTTCCTGCTGGGGTTTTCCCATCTGAGCCCGGGTGGAGCATCCGCTTCGGCTTGGGTCCTGAACCCCCCGCTCCCGGGTTGGCTCGGATGGGTGGCTGGCCTTCCCGGTGTGTCGGGAACCGGACGGGCACTCCGGAGCGAGCTCGGGTTTCTGAAGAGCCGACGCGGGGTCTATGCGTACTGTCTGGGGTGTGAGGCTGCTCTGCTCCATTGAGCAGGAGGCGGGTTAGCGGAACAGGAGAGCGATGAGCTGCCCTGAGAGGATGGCGATCACGAGGAAATTGAGGATTATCCCGGATGCGCGGCCAACGCTTGGACCGGCGCTCCGGGACAACCCCCAGCCGTGTAACACGCGTCCCAGCAGGAAGAGGATGCCGAGCACGATGACCTCGAGCGACCGGGCCGTCGTGAGCGCTGCCATGAGCAAGAGGAGCAGGGTGAGCGGCGCAATTTCAACCGCGTTGGCGTGCACCCGGATGGCCCGTTCCAAATCCGGATGGCCGCCATCCCCGATCCCTGTGGCCGTCTTCCAGCGAAGTCGGATGACACGCAGCGCTAACCAGATGATCCAAAGCGCTGAGAGTGCCGTGATGACGGCCAGCGCGATGAGATTGTGGCGGATGATCGGCGCAAAAAAGACAATTTGCGGAATGTTCAAGTGGGGATCCTCAAAAAATCAGGGAGGGCCGGCCGGGTTCAGGATCCGGTCGAAGGGGTGGAGGAGGCTGTAACTGCCGGTGGGTTTTCTGCATTACGGATGGCGACAAGGAGAGAGGTGGAGAGTCGCTCCACGATCTGGGCGGAGGTCGATGAACGCCACCACTTGTCGATCCCCCGCCGCCGATGGTATCCCAGAACCACGAGATCCGCGTGAACCGTCTCGGCCATGCGAACGATCACCTCGATCGGTTCACCCTGTTCGAGATGTCCTTCACAGCGCAAACCTCGACTTTTCAGCCGCTCGATCCCCTCGTCGAGGATATCCTGAAACCGGTTGATTTCGCCCGCGACTGCACCCCCCGCGGCGAGGGACTCTCCACCGAGAACCGCCGTCGGTAGGTGGACGATGGCGAGCAGGTGAGTACAGGCTCCGCAACAGGCTGCGAGATCCGCTCCTTCCCGGAGGGCCAGTCGGCTTTCTCGGGTTCCGTCGTAGGCCAGAAGGATTGTTCGATACATCGTTTAGTCTCCGAGGGCGGCATGGGCCGGCGCGCTTCCCCCTCGTGCCGGCTTTTTAATGATCAGGATGAGGGGAATCATGACAATGAACGACCAGCCGATGAAGCGGAAGCAGTCCAAAAATGCCAGCATGCTGGCGTGGCGCTCGAGATTGAGTCCCATGAGCGTGGCGAATGGGCGGTTCACCCGCAAGAGGCCGGAGGCATGCAGGTAGGATTGCAAGGCCGGATTGAAGCGGTTGATGTGTCCTCCCAGGGTGTTCCAGTTGACCTGCGTTTCATTGGTCAGCAAGGTCGAGACGATCGAGATGCCGATGGATGAACCAATGGTCCGGAGCAGGTTGTACATGCCGGCGGCTTCTGCCGATTCTCGCGGGGGGAGGGTGGAATAAGCAATGGTCGCCAGGGGAACGAAGAGCATCCCCATCCCCACCCCCTGGACCAGGATTGGCCATAGCACCCAGAAAATATTGATGTGGAGATTGTACCAGTCAAGCGCAAAGGTACCGATGGCCGACAGCACGACGCCCACCAAAACCAGAAGGCGTGCATCCACCCGGTGGATCAGGCGACCGACCAGGAACATGCCCGCCATACTGGCCAACCCGCGAGGGGCCATGACGAGACCCGTGGTCAGAACCGGGTAGTTGAGCAGGCCTTCGAGGAGTTCAGGTTGCAGGATCAAAGTGCCATACATGCCCAGTCCCATGACCGCAATGAGGAAACAGGAACTGGAAAAATTCTGATCCCGGAACAGTCGAAGGTCAAAAATGGTTTGCCGGCCGCGGTTTTTCAGTGAATGCCAGAGAAAGCCCACGAGACCGAGACCCGCGAGAACAGTGAGCAAACGGATGGTGTTTGAGGCGAACCAGTCATCGGTGTTACCGCGATCCAAGACGATCTGGAGTGCTCCGATGGCGAGCGCCAGAGTGACCAGTCCGAGCCAGTCCATGCGGCGGGGCCGGCGTCCGGTGTCCGGGACTACCATGGCCGTGAGGATGAGGCAGAGAATCCCAATTGGCAGGTTCACATAGAAGTCCCAGCGCCAGGATAAAACCTGCGTCAGGTACCCCCCTACCGTGGGACCGAGAATGGGTCCGGCCATGACCCCGATGCCCCAGATGGCCATCGCCCGGCCGCGCTGTTCCACAGGATAGGTCTGTACCAAAACCGATTGGGAAAGTGGAGAGAGTGCGGCCCCGAATACCCCCTGCAACAGCCGGAACACCACGATCTCGCTCAGCGACGTCGCCATTCCGCAAAGTCCGGAGGTCACGAGAAAACCGAAAATCGAGATCAGGAAGTAGCGTCTCTGCCCCAGCCGATCCGTCAGAAATCCGGTCAGGGGCATTAGGATGGCTGAGGAGACGAGATAGCTTGTGAGGACCCAGGTGATCTGATCGCTTGTGGCACCGAGCTGGCCCTGCATTTTGGGTAATGCGACATTGACGATGGTGATGTCGATGACCTGCATCACGGTGGCCATCATGACGGCCACCGTGATCAGGAAGCGGGGTGCAGAAGCAGGGTTCTCGGGAGCCTGAACGTCAGTGGGTGGCATGAGCCTGGGTGGCAGGGGAGGGCCGGTCCAAAACTTCAACGGTCACGCTGGCACTGGCGCCCACCCGCAGCGGATAAGCGGGGCTCGGGTTCAAGACAGCGATCCGGACTGGAACGCGCTGGGTGACTTTGACCCAGTTCCCCGTCGCGTTTTCGGGGGGAAGCAGGGAAAAAGCGGTCCCGGCTGCGGGACTGATGCTGATCACCCGGCCCTGGAACCGATGTCCCGGATACATGTCGACGTGGATGCGGGCGGGATCTCCCACCCGGATCCGCGAGAGGTCGGTTTCCTTGTAGTTGGCATTCACCCACCAAAAGTGCGAGCAGACAATCACGAAGGGTGCCTGTCCGGTCAGTGCCATGTTGCCGGAGCGGAGCTTGACCTTGGCGGTCTCCCCATCACAGGTGGAATGAACATGCGTCTGCTTGAGTCGCCACAAGGCATTGCTGAGGTTGGCCTGGGCAATCTCGACGAGTTGATTGTGCACTCCGGGCCGACCCAGTTTTTGGCGGGCCGCTTCCAGCTGGGATTCGGCCAGATGGAGTCGGGCACGGGCACTTTTCAGCGCTGCAAGCGCGTTATCGTAGTTCTGATCGGTGGCATAACCCTCGCCCAGGAGATTGTGGGCCCGCCGGGCATTGAGCCGGTCGTTGACGTAGATGGCGTGAGCGAAAGCCACGTTGGCTTGGTCGGCTTCGACCTCAGCGGCTTCGGCATGGACATCCCGCAAAGCCTCGGTCAGTTCGGCCCGGGCCCGGGCAACCGCAATCCGGAAGGGTGTGGGGTCAATCTGGAATAGGAGCTCGCCATTTTTGACTTTTTCATGGTTGCGAACGAGAACCGTGACGATTCGTCCGGAAACCAGAGGAGCTGGACGGACGACGTGCGCGTCCAGATACGCGTCTTCCGTACTCGGGTGGTACTTGCTGTACTCGTAGTACCCGTAGCCCCCGCCTAACAAACCCAACCCCACCACGGTGAGCAGGGACCAGCGGATGATCTTGCGCACAGATAAGCCTCCAGAAAAGGAGAGTGGCATCCGATGCACCATTCCACGAGAAGAGGGAAACTCCCCTTCAGTAGTGGGGTGGTACCGGGAATGCGGTCTCTATTTTAGCGTATAAACGGTCGCGCCCCGTGTCGCCGGGCCCGCCCGGGTGGGGCTACTCCAGGCGATTCAGTTCTTCCAGCTGACGGACGAGTTCTCCGCAGTGAAGATCGAGCGTAGCCAAGCGGGCTTGTTCGGCTTCGATCAAGGATTGAGGAGCACGGTCGCGGAAGGCCGAATTTTGAAGGCGGGCCTGGACTTGGATCTTCTGCCGGGAAGCGTTTTCGAACTCCTTCCGAAGACGGGCCGTTTCGGCCTCGCGATCGATATGACCGGTGAGGGTCAGCCAGAGTGTCACGGAGGGAGTCACGAGTGTGGCCGACCCCGCCGGTTTGGGTGATCCGACCGGTATTTCCTCACAGTTTTCGAGTCTGGCCAAAAGCCGGATGGAGGCGATTTCACCTCGAATGATCCGAGCTTCCGCCGCATCCGTTGTGGTCATCACGAAGGCGGCCTTGAGCCGTTTCGCGTCGGCAATCCGGTAGGCTGAACGGGTTCGACGGATGGCCATGACGAGCTCCTGCAGGCGTTGGACCCCCTGTTCCAATGCTGGGTCCAGATCCTCCGGAACCGGGTGAGGTGAGGGGGCGTTCAGGATCAGACCCGGAGCCTCCGGGTGCAGCCAGGCGAGCCTTCCCCATAACTCTTCAGTGATGAAAGGAATGACCGGATGAAGGAGGCGAAGGATCGCGCTATAGGTCTCCTTCAGGGTGGAGCGGGTTTCGGAGCGGGTTGCCTCATCTCCGGATCCGGGTGCGAGATGGTTTTTTGCAATCTCGAGATACCAGTCACAAAACTCGTTCCAGGTGAACTCGTAGAGATGGGTCGCAAGCTCGTCGAAACGATAGCTGTCGAGCGCCGCCTCGGCGGCCGCGCAGATCGAAGCCAGGCGGGAGCGGATCCAGCGGTTCCAGACTTGTGAGGCCGGGGTGAAAGGGACGGGTTGCCCACCCAACTGTTGGATCAGCCGGCCGGCATTCCAAAGTTTGTTGCAGAAATTACGATAACCGGCAACCCGCTTCAGGTCGAAGCGCAGATCCCGTCCGGGTGCGGCGAGGGCCGTGAAGGTGAAGCGCAGGGCATCGGTTCCGAAGGCCGGAATGCCTTGCGGGTATTCCTTGCGGGTCTGGGTCGCAATTTTTTGCGCCTGGTTTGACAAAAGCAGTCCATGGGTCCGTTTTCGGATCAGAGTTTCAAGGTCGATGCCGTCGATCAGGTCGAGAGGGTCGAGCACATTGCCCTTGGATTTGGACATTTTCTGTCCTTCGGCATCGCGGACCAGGGCATGGACATAGACAGTCCGGAACGGGACCTCGTCCATGACATGGAGCCCCATCATCACCATGCGGGCCACCCAGAAAAAAATGATATCGAAGCCCGTGACCAGAACCGCAGTCGGATAAAACGTCTGGAGTGCTGGGGTGTCTTCCGGCCAGCCCAGGGTGGCAAAGGGCCATAGCGCCGATGAAAACCAGGTGTCGAGCACATCCGGGTCCTGGTGGAGCGAACAGTCCGGATCCAGGGCATGCCGATGGCGTACATCGGCCTCGTCATGCCCGACATACCATTGCCCCCGATCGTCGTACCATGCAGGAATCCGGTGACCCCACCAGAGTTGCCGGCTGATGCACCAGTCCTGGATATGGTGCAGCCAGTCAAGAAAGTTTTGAGTCCAGTTTTCGGGGACGAACCGGATGTCTCCCTTTTCCACCGCCTGGATTGCACGCTCTGCGAGCGGCCGGGTCTGGACGAACCATTGCCGGGTGAGCATCGGTTCGATAATGGCGCCGGAACGGTCGCCCCGTGGGATGGAAAGCCGGTGCGGTTCGGTTTTTTCGACGCGTCCTAAGGTTTTGAGTTCATCCATCAGTCGCTCTCGGGCCTTGAGACAGTCCAGTCCCCGATAAGCGTCCGGGATGAGACGGCCCCGACCCAGTTCCGGGGCCTCCCAGTCGAGGCCCGGTGGCAGCCAGTACAAGGGCTCCCGGGAGGTGGCCTCGCGGGCGGCCTGGGCCGGTTCGGTGAGCCGCCCACGGGAGTCCAGAATGCGGAACAGAGGCAAGGCATTCTTTACATGGAGGCGCTCCCAGACAGCAAAGTCATTGAAGTCGTGCGCCGGGGTGATCTTGACGCAGCCGGTTCCGAAAGCCGGATCGACAAAGGGATCGGCAATCACGGGAATTTTTCGGCCACCGGTGGGCAACCATACCTGCTGCCCCACGAGGTCGTGGTAACGCGTGTCTTCGGGATGCACGGCCAGGGCCACATCACCGAAGAGGGTTTCGGGTCGGGTGGTCGCGACCACAACTGCCGAATGTCCATCGGTTCGGGGATAGCGGAGGTACCAGAGTGTGCCGGTTTCCTCCTCGGCTCGGACCTCGAGATCGGACAGCGCGGTCTCGAGTTGGGGATCCCAGTTGACGAGGCGCAATCCCCGATAAATCAGGCCCTCATCGTGAAGGCGGATAAAGACTTGAGCCACGGCCCGGCTCATGGCGGGATCCAGCGTGAAACGCTCGCGGGCCCAATCCGCCGAACAGCCGAGCCGCTTCATCTGGCGGAGAATCGTTCCACCGGAGACCTCCTTCCAGGCCCAGACCCGTTTGAGGAAGGCCTCCCGGCCAAGTGTTATCCGGTTCAATCCCTCCTTTTCGAGTTCTCGCTCGACGACCATCTGTGTGGCGATTCCCGCATGATCGGTTCCGGTCTGCCAGAGTGTGCAGGCTCCATCCATGCGAGCCCTCCGGATCAGAATATCCATGAGGGTGTCCTGGAAGGCATGGCCCATGTGCAGCGTGCCGGTTACGTTGGGAGGAGGAAGCAGGATGCAGTAGGGCGCACCTTCACCGGCTGGTTTGAAGCCTCCACCCTCGAGCCACTGACCGTAAAGCTGTTCTTCCACTTCCCGGGGCTCGTAAGCCTTGGGCAAGGGGAGGGCTGTTGTTTTCGGATCCATCCCTTCACTTTCCGGGTGTTCCTCACCGGCTTTCGGGGAAGTCGGGGGAGTGCGCTTCATCCGGTGGGGGCTCCCTGTTCCGGATGTCCGAGACTTCCGGGACGCAGTTCGTGCAGTTCCGTCGGCGATCCGGTGGCCGCTTGTTCATGGGCAGAGGACAGTCGGTTGAGCAGCGGAACGAGTGCACTGGACAGGATGGCGATGATCAGTGCCGCCAGTCCGAGCATCATGAAAAGGTGTATGTAGATCGGCAGGGTCGTCACCGGATTGTGGAGGTTTTTCGGCACGGCAGCCAGATTGGCCACAGCACTACCTAGATACTCGGAAGCACCGACCCCGAGAAACCAGGCGCCCATCATGAACCCGCGCATCCGTTGAGGCACAAGCCGCGATACCATGGCCAGGCCCAGGCCGCTGATCAGCAGTTCTCCCAAGGACTGGAGACCATAGCCCGCGACCATCCATCCTGCGGAGATCCGGCCCAGAACTGCGAAATGACCGCTCAGGGCATAAACATAAAAAGCGCCACTGACCAGATACATGCCCAGAGCGAACTTGGTCGAGATGCTGAGATCCGACCCCCGGCGCCCGAAGTGATTGTACATCCAGGCCAGGATCGGAGAGGCGATCACGATCCAGAGCGGGTCGAGCACCTGGAACTGGGCGGGTTGAATCGGAATACCCAACCAGTGATGCTCAACATTGCGCAGGGCAAACAGGGTGAGCGAAGTCGACATCTGTTGGTAGAAAACGAAAAAGGCGATGGTTTCGAGGGTCAGGACGAGGCAGACGATGATTCCGTTCCGTTCCCGGAGCGATCCCCGGATGATCATGTAGAGGAACAGGCTTATGACCAGGAGTCCCGTGATTGCAACCAGCACCGTCGCGACCACGGTATGCTGGATCACATAGGCCATAAGGAATACGGTGGCCAGACTGCCACCTCCAACGATCGCGGTTTTGCCCCAATGCAGAGGACGGCTATCCGGAGGAGATCCCACTTGCCCAAGGGCCTTGCGCATCACGGCGTAGTTGGCAAGACCCAGGGCCAAACCGATCCAGCACAACATGAAAGCCATGTGCCATCCATAGAGGGCCGCAACGATGGGCGTCAAAAACATGGAAATCAGCGAGCCGATGTTGACGGCGAGGTAATAAAGTGTGAAGGCACTGTCGATCTGGGAAGGTTCTCCATGGTAGAGCTGCCCGATCAGATTACTGGGATTGGCCTTAAACAGTCCGTTGCCGACCGCAATCACGGCCAGCGACAGGTACAACAGACCGGCGAAGGGAAGAGAAAGTAGGAAATAGCCGCCGAGGAGGGTTGCCGCACCCATGACCATCGTGCGTCGCGAACCCAGTACGGAATCCCCGATCCAGCCGCCCAGGCAGGGCAGGGCGTAGACGATGGCGGAAAAAGCCCCCCAGCGGAGGTTGGCTGACGCATCGCCCATATGCATTCGTTGGACGAGGAAAAGCACGAGCAGCGCGGCCATTCCGTAATAGCCGAAGCGTTCCCACATCTCGATGAAAAACAGGGCGGTGAAAGAGAGTGACCGGCGCATCGGAGGGTGCCCGGGGTCCAGGGTCTGCGGCATGGTTCTGGTTCCCACAAGAAGTTCGCTTATTCTGCCGTTTTTGGGTCGTGTTCGTGAAAATCAAACCCGGCTTTGCGGTAGGCCGCTTCCCGTTCCCGACCGGCTGCACTGTCGCGCTGGGCCGGATTCGTGATTTCAGCAATGCGGTCATATCGTTCCCACTGGGGATCGGGATGGTCAGGATCGATCTGGATCAGCAGGGGATAGGTTTCCGGGTCGCCCTCGCCCAGGCTGATCCAGACCGGGGCCCGCGGGTTCCGGTCTCGTCCATGGGGAATAAAACTCCGGTCCCGGAAAGTCCAGAGCATCTGGTCGAACGCCTCTGCCTCGGCGGCATCACGCACCTGAAGAACCAACCGGTAACCTTGGTGGACTGCCTTTTCAACCAGTCGACAGACGAAGCGGTTTCGGGCAGCCGGATCCTCCGGGCGGGTTTCCAGGTAGTAGCGGTCTACCCGGGGCATTCAGTCTGCCGCGCGGGCTTGGTCCAGAAGATACTGGACAAACAAGGGGACCGGCCGCCCGGTGGCCCCTTTCTGGGCCCCGGTTTTCCAGGCGGTTCCGGCGATGTCCAGATGGATCCAGGGCACCTCGCCAACGAAACGCCACAGGAAGCAGGCCGCCGTGATGGCCCCCGCATCCCGTCCGCCAATATTCGCAAAATCGGCAAAATTGCTGGACAGGGCGTCCTGGTAGTCATCCCAGAGCGGCATACGCCAGACGGGATCCACCGCTTCTTGTGAGGCCTTTTCAAAATCCCGGACCAGGCCATCATGGTTTGAGAACAGACCGCTCGGATGATGGCCCAAAGCCACCACACAAGCCCCGGTCAGAGTCGCGGCGTCCAAAAGGATACGGGGCTTGTAGTTCTTCTGTACGTAGGTCATGGCATCGCAAAGAACAAGACGGCCTTCCGCATCCGTGTTCAGGATTTCGATGGTCTGACCGGAAAGGGATCGGACGATATCTCCTGGTTTGACAGCCCGTCCACCCGGCATATTTTCGGCTGCGGCAATCACTCCCACCACATGGAGGGGCAGATTGAGCAGAGAGAGGGTCTGGAGGGTGCCCAAGACCGAGGCGGCTCCGCACATATCAAATTTCATCTCATCCATGGCGGCA
This sequence comes from Pseudomonadota bacterium, assembly GCA_021785265.1. Taxonomy (GTDB): domain Bacteria; phylum Pseudomonadota; class Gammaproteobacteria; order JAKAQQ01; family JAKAQQ01; genus JAJZIH01. The sequence continues at coordinate 5,651 of JAJYFY010000029.1, read as the reverse complement.
GCCGGTTTGATGGAGATGCCGCCGGAATCAAAGGTGATGCCCTTGCCCACGAGTGCAATCGGCGCCTGACCTGGTCGGCCTCCCCGGTATTCGAGCACAATGAGACGGGGAGGCTCCACACTGCCCTTGGCCACGGCCAGGAGGGCGTTCATCCCGAGCGACTCCATTTCCTTTTCCGTGAGGATCCGGATCCGGAAACGGGAGTTTTGTGCAGCTAGCTTGCGGGCTTCTGCCGCGAGATGGCGGGGCGTGGCCAGATTGGGGGGACGATTGCCTAGATCACGGCAGAGCCGCACTCCTTGAGCCATGGCTTCACCGTCCCGGATCGCCTGGCGGAGGTTGCTCTCCGGTCCCGCATCCGGCCCCAGGGACAAGTGGACCTTCTCGAGATGTGGCGGAGCGGAAACGGGGCCCCCGGTTCCGCGGCACTCGGTGAAGCGGTAGAGCGCATCATGAGTAGCCTCCACCGCCTGGCGAATCCGCCAGGTGGCCGGCAGACCCTCGAGAGGAAGGGCGGTGAGCGTGTTGACGACACTGTGGTTCCCGGCCCGGACCAGTCGCTCCATGACCGAACCCAAGATCCCCCGGAATCGGTTTCGGGTGAGCTTGCCAGGTTTGCCGAGACCGACAAAAAGCACTTCCTGGATCCGGCTTCCGGCAGGAGCGGGGCTCGAGAGCATCTGTCCCGACCGGGCCTCGAATCCCCTGCTTTTGAGCCATTCCAGAACAGGCCGGTTGAAGAGCCGATCCAGATCTCTCAACGCTTCCGTCTGGCGAAGACCCGCATGCAGACCGACGACCCATGTGTCGGCCGTCATGGTTTCCGGATTTTTCCGAATCGTCGTAAACTGTACAGAAGTGCTGCGTTGGGGCATTGGCGAGACTCCCATGGACACAAGTGAGGTTCGTTGCTGGGGCAACGGCAGGTGAATAGTCTACCCGATCGGGTGTGCTGCATCCGCGTTCCGGCAACTTCCGGATGGGATCGTGTCCCGCGTCCTTAACCGCTATCTGTTCCGGGAGACGCTGGGCACTGCACTTCTGGTGCTCTCGGTGTTGCTCCTGATCCTCGTCGCCAGTCGTTTTTCGAACTACATCGGTCAGGCCGCTTCCGGACTCCTGCCAAAACAGTTGGTTTTCCAGATGCTCGGACTCAATGTACTGGGCTATCTGTCGGTTCTCGTGCCCGGATCGGTCTTCCTCGCGGTCCTCCTGACCCTGGGGCGCCTGTACCGAGACAATGAAATGTCGGCTATCTCCGCCTGTGGCATCAGTCCACTTCAGATGTACCGTGCCCTTTTCGCCTTAGGCATTCTCTTTGCCCTGGGAACGGCTGCTCTGTCCTTCTGGATTGCCCCATGGGCCGTCCGTCAGTCCGTGGCCTTGCGGAATCAGAGCACCGAGATCACCCGTTATGGATTATTCCAAGCCGGACAGTTTCATCAGATTCCGGCTATCGGGGCGACCTTTTATGCCGGAGCCACGAGTCCTCATGGACGTCGGGTCTACAATGTCCTGATCGAATCCCAGAAAAGGGGACGGGTGGACATCGTGACGGCCCGTCAAGGGGTATTTATCTCGGCTCCGCATCGGGGAGGAAACCGGACGCTCATTCTCGAACGGGGTTACCGTTACGAGGGACATCTGGATTCTGCCCGTTTTGATCGCGTTCACTTCCGCGAGTACGGAGTCAATTTGAAACTCGTTCCGGATCACGAACCTACGCGTTATTCGGAATCCGGACAGACGACCAGCTCCCTGTGGACGGATCCCACGCCCCGGAACCTGGCGCAGCTGCAATGGCGATTCAGTGCCCCACTCAGCGTGTTGATCCTCATCTTTCTGGCGCTGCCCTTGGCCCGCACGGCGCCACGGGAGGGTCGTGCCCTCAAGATTTTCATGGGTATCCTTCTCTACCTTCTGTATTCGAATCTGATGGGAATCGGGAAAGTCTGGGTGGCGCACCGGGTAGTTCCGGCGGCAGTGGGTCTCTGGTGGGTACATGTGTTGTTTGTCCTGATCGGTGGCGTTCTCCTCGCCCGCCTGTATGAAGTCCATCTCTTGCCAGCCCGGGAAAGATCGTCATGAGTCTCATCGACCGCTACCTCGCGAGAACCGTCATCAAGGGGACCTTCCTCGCTATTGTCATTCTGACCGTCATCTCGGGTTTCCTGACGTTTGTGAGCCAGTTGCACAATGTCGGAATCCAGAACTACACGATCGGGACCGCACTGCTCTATACCGGTTCTACCCTTCCGGAGTGGATCAGTGACATTTTCCCGGCTGGCACCCTGATCGGTTCCCTGATGGCCCTGGGCACCTTGGCCCATGCCAATGAACTCCTGGTCTTTCGGTCGACCGGTGCTTCCCTGGTCCGCCTGGCCCGCTCCCTTGCGCTCGCGGCACTGGTCCTGGTGGTGGTTTTCGTGATTCTGGCGGAATTCATCGCCCCGCCCACCAAGCGTTATGCTGAAAGCGAAAGGGCGCTCGCCCTCTACCACCAGACCGCTCTCCTCGGGCCTTTCGGACTCTGGGCTCGCGATGGTCCACTCGTGGTCAATGTGGCCCGGATGGGGAGCCATCACCAGTTCGAAGGTATCCATATTTTCCGTCTCGAGCACCATCATCAGCTGACCGCTGTCGGTTACGCGCGCAAAGCTCTGTATCGTAACCACCAATGGATCCTTGAAGGTCTCAATGAAACCGAATTTGTGGGACGGCATCTCGTGGTCCGTCATATTCCCCGGTCGACCTGGCCCAAGTTGCTCAGTCCGGATCTCTTCAAGGTGTTGATCGTGAACCCCGGCAACCTGTCCGGTGTGGGACTCTGGCGGTATATCCGCTACCTCCACCACAACCACCTCACTGCCGAGCGCTATGAGATTTCCTTCTGGAAAAAAATCGCCGATTTTCTTTCCCTCCCCATCATGGTCTGCTTTTCACTACCTTTCCTCTTCGGTTCCACCCGGACCCGTGGGTCGAGCTATCGGCTTTTTATCGGTGTGGGCGTCGGGTTGCTCTACTACTTCCTGGATAACGTGATGGTCAGCATGGGTGATGCTTTTCGCTGGCCGCCGCTTTTGGTGGCGTTTGGTCCATTGGCGCTTTTCAGCGGGCTAACTGCTATACTCATTCACCAGACGACCTGACGGCCCTTGATTCTTCACCGTGCCCCTGCGCAATGACTCGGACAACTGGGGAGGAGTAGCCAAGACCTTGCACTGGTCGATGGCCGGGCTGGTTTTCGTCGAACTGGTACTGGGCTGGATGGCGGTCGCCTGGCCACTGACCCCGACCAAGCTTTACCTTTTTATCTGGCACAAGTCACTGGGCTTTGTCATTTTGTTCTTGGTGCTCATCCGGCTGGTCTGGCGTTTTTCGGGACCGCGCCCGAGGTTTCCCGATTCTACGACGGTCTGGGAAAGGTGGAGTGCGGTGATCGTTCATGAATTGCTCTACGCGATCCTGATCTTCCTGCCGATCACCGGCTGGCTGTTCAACTCGGCCGTGGACGTACCGTTCCGCTTCTTTGGTTGGTTTCGCTGGCCCGCGCTGATTCCCCCCGATCAGGCCCAAGCCCATTTTTTGGCCGACCTCCATATCTTTCTCGGATGGAGTCTTGTGGTCTTGCTGTCTGTTCATATTCTGGCCGCGCTTTGGCACCATGCGGTCGGCCATGATTCCACCCTGAGGCGGATGATGCCGGGTGTCCGGGTGACTCCGAAGGGGTCATGATTCCGGGCTGGCGTCGCACTCTTTTTGCCGCGGTGGGGCTCGCCGCTGGATGGCTGCTTTTTTCCAGCGGGGGCAGGGCGGCTGTTTTTTGGCACAGCGCCCCATCTCCGTCACGACTACTTTTCTTTGTTCATTGGGAATCCAGTACCATCAAGGGCCGCTTTGTCGCATTTCATTGTCTTCTCGAGACCACCCCCTCCGACCAGCCCCGTTTCCTCAAGGTGGTGATCCCGACGCGATTGTTGCATTTCCAAAGCTCACTTTTGGAAGAACCAGCCCGGAGCGCAACCTGGTTCGACGTCAAGACCTATCCCCAGGCGGTCTTCACGGGCCACGAGTTCCTGAAGACCGGCCCCGATGCGTATCAGGCCACCGGCGACCTCCTTCTCAAGGGCGTGCATCACCCGGTCCACATCCAATTTGAGCTTTCGGCCCCCCGTCCGGGCGTCCTCTTCATGATCGGAACGGGGCAGGTCCGTCGCCAAGATTTTGGTATCGGCAGTGGAACGTGGCAGAAGAGCTCGGTAATCGGCAGTCGCGTCATTCTGCATTTTCGTGTCAGATTCATTCCCGGATCGTGAATCTTGCACGATCCAGGCGTGAGCACAGTTTTTCTATTTACGGATTTCGGAACCGGCAGCCTTTATGTCGGACAACTTCATGCGCGACTGGCTGCGGCAAAGCCGGCCGTGCCCTGGATCGATCTCTGCCATGATCTCGCCCCTTGTGCACCACGTGCTGCCGCCTACCTGCTCGAGGCTTTGTTTCCGTACCTTCCGGAATCCGGCATCCTCGTCGGAGTCGTCGATCCTGGTGTCGGCACCGACCGCACGCCGATCCTTGTCCAGTGGGGACACTGGACCTTGATCGGCCCGGACAACGGTCTTTTTTCCCGGGTGGTACGGGGTGGAGACCCGGTTCGGCTTTATGAGATTCCCCATCCCATAACCCACACGCTATCCGTGAGCTTCCATGGACGTGACCTGTTTTTGCCCTGGGCGATCCGTCTGGCCCAGCATGCAGGCACTTCTCGTCAGGATGAGGGGCTTGAACCCCATTCCTCGCCACTCGTCGGCAGTGAGTGGCCGGAGGACAACCCGGAAATTATCCTGATCGACCGTTTTGGCAATGCCGCGACCGGGTATCGTGGCAGCAGTGTTCAGTCCAGCTGGCAGCTTTGCTGCAGCGGCCGGAAGTTACCTTTTGCTACCGTGTTTGGATCCGTTCCGGTGGGACAGGCGTTCTGGTATATCAACTCGATCGGGCTTGTCGAGATCGCATGTAACCAGGGTTCGGCTGCGCGCCTCTTGGATCTCCAGGTGGGACAGCGCTTTGATTGGAGAATCCCAGACCATGAGCCCGCCCTTGCCATTCGTCACCCACCAGGAGGGACGACTTAATCGGAGACGACCTGAGAAGATGTGTCGGTGCTGATCAGCCGGGTCTGGGATAAACGGTCATGGAGCCCCCCCCGGTGCAGACCACTCGTCAAACCAAGCGTGAGGAAGCCCGTGACCAGCCAGATGGTGAGGTAGAGTGATAGAGTCGCAGTTCGGTGCCCAGGGCTCCGGGGTTCCCCAAAGTAGATAGGTAGAAGTAACGCACCCAGGAGGAGCCATTCGATGAGCGCCACAAAGAAGCGGATGGAGGCATGAGCCCAGTCTACCGGCCGGCTGTCCCGGCGGACGAGCTGGAGACGCCAGGCCTTCATGCCCAGGGTTTGTCCACCATGGCTCCAAAATCCTGCCAGAAAGATCCAGGCCAGTGCAAGTAGGAAGCCCCAATACAGGATGCGCCCGGAGATCGACGTATTGAGTGACCGCTGTGCCGGGTGGACGAGGAGCGCCAGTAAAAAAGTGCCCAGCAGCCAGAGGGCCAGGACGATGAATCCATCGTAAAGCAAAGCCCCGAGATGA
>JAJYFY010000095.1 GCA_021785265.1 Pseudomonadota bacterium | reverse complement strand
CCGCAGGCGGCGGTCGAAGTCGTAGAGGTCGATGACGGCCTCGAACGTGGTGCCCGGCCGGAATGGATGCTTCCCGGTGCCATCGGGCTGCTCGAAGCCCATCCAGTAGCCGCGCAACCGGTAGTAGTTGAGGTGCCCGAGGTGGTGTCGGGCCTGGTCCTCATCAGCAATGGCCATGCCGCGTCGGCGCAACAGGGCGATCTGCTCGTCGAGCGTGGTGGCGGGCTTGGCGGGGGCTTGGCGCGGCGTGTTCACGCAGGGGCTCAAAAAGAAAAACCCGCCAAAATGCGCATGCCGACCGAAGCCGGTAGAGGCGAGGCGGGCATAATTGATTGGAAGTATATCACCTTCATTGCCGAGCGCAAGGGCGCAAGACGTGGTTAATGTCAAGGCAAGCGCTTGAGCCCGTTGCCCACAAGTTATTACTCAGCAGTCAGTAATATAGGCAACACTAGGATGCCTGAAGAACGAACGGATCAGGTCGGGTTGTGCCGCCATGTGGGCGAGCTGCAGCGGGATGCGGTCTTCCAGGCATTCCCCAGCGCGCAGCGGACGGCGGGCATTGCCGGTACGCTTGGCGTGGCTCCAGACCAGCTCGTCGGGGTTCAGCTCGGGCGCGTAGCTGGGCAGGAAGTGCAGTGTGAGCTTGCCCCGGCGGCTCGCGACGTAGGCCTTCACGGCACGGGTCTTGTGTGCAGGCAGGTTGTCCAGGATCAGGTGCAGCGGCCTGCGCTGGCCACGCATCAGGCGCCGCAGGAAGGTCATGAACCAGTCGCCGTTCAGGCCACCCCGATAGATCGTGAACCAGAACGCCCCCTTGGCACTGACCGCCGACGCGGCACGGATGCCCTGGCGCTGACCTGGCACCTCGACCACCGGGGTCTGGCCCCTGGCGCCCCAGGTCTTGCCGTGCACCGCATCGGCGCGGAATCCGGATTCATCCCAGAAGGCGATGTCCGCCCCGCCACGCCTGGCCTGACGGGCGATGGCGGGGTCAGTCTCCCGCTGCCAGCGGGTGATGGCTTCCGGGTCGCGTTGATCGGCTCGCTGCAGCGGCTTCTGCGGCGTCAGCCCGACCCGTGCCAGAAGCGCTCCCACCGAAGCCAGGCTCAGCGTCACGTCGAAACGCTGGGCAATCAGCTCGCGCACAATTTGCCGGGTCCACAACCCGAAGTCGAAGCCATATTGCCGCGGGTTCTTGCCGTTCACCCACCGGAACACTTGCCGCTCCTGTGCATCCGTCAGCGTCCGCTGTCGTCCGGGCGCCTTCCGTAACTGCACCGCACGTTTGCCCTGGCCCCGGGCCTTCAACCGCACCTTGTACGCCCACGCCCGGTGCATCCCGAACGACGCCGAGATCGCCGCCAGCGACTCGCCCTCCGCCATCCGGTCCAGCGCCATGAAGCGCATCCCCTCCAGCGTCTCCCGGGTCAACGTCCGACCATCGATCTTCATATCCCCTTGGACCACAGTCGATGCCATTTGTTCCCTAATCTACTGACTTATGAGTAAAGGAACTAGCGTAATCACTCTGGACGGAGTATCTTCCTTCGTGCGTCTGACAAACGCGTAACTTCGGACAGCAACAGGCCCAAGATTGGTGGATCAGCGCTGCCGAAAGCAGCCTTTGGCAACGCTCACAGCTTCGATTCGTTCGCGTTCGAGCGGAGCCTGGCGTCTAATCCCGCGAGATCACCCAATACCCAAAGTTCGGTAATGTGCCCATCCTCCAGCCGGAAGAGAGCGGCTCCATGCCAGTGTACCGGCAGCCCCGAAGGTCGATAACCCCGGAAATCCGCGACGTGTACGCCAGCGAATCGCATTTTTGCGAATGCGAGCGACCCCTCGCAGACGCACTCGAGAATATCGCAGCGATAGTTCTCAAGGGCAGAGCGAACTTCGCACACGTAGTCCCAGAATTGAGCTCGACCGCTTGTTTCGGCGCCGAGCGAGCCACGGAATACGAAGTTCTCAGACAGGATTTCGCCAACTGCCGAATGACTTCCTACATTCCAGATTCGCTCGTAGAAATCTCTGACCAGATTGGGAGTAGTCATCGGTTGACGACGTGGGGCCGACTCCACCTATCGTATCAAGCCGGAGGCGCGGTCGCCGGGGCGTGACGAAGCTGTCGGCGAACTTTTCGTTGAGACATGGCTCAGGCCAGGCAGGACCTGCCATTGACCGCCGCGTCCGAACCTCCCCGCATCATGACCGCTGGGCGCGGTTTCTCATAGTCGCCTGACGCTGCCGCTGTCACGACATTGCCCCTCTTCACGAAGTGTCAAAATCCGAAACCGATTCGATCCACAGCATGGCCTCTCGCTCTCTCGCCGGATCCAAACCCGCGACTGCCTTGTGATCCATCGCTGAACGGCCCGAGCGTGGGGATCGGGTACGATGAAAGGTCGCTCGCGCAGGACGCGCATTCGTTCAGATGCTCGTGCCATGGGAGACCCTCTTGTGTAAGGCGTTACACTCGACCATTCAAGGGGGTGTTTCTCCACAAGACCGGCTCTTCAATCCCCGTCAGACGGGAAGCCCCTCACGTTTCTCCCGATCCCTCCGAAAATTCCCTCAGGGATCCCACGACCCTGCGATTGCCACGGGGAGCGAGACCGTCCGGACCGTGTAGGCCCGCCGACCGGAGTGCCGCCAGATCCGGACCAGGGTCCCCTCGGCTCCATCGCTGACGTAGATCGAGCGCCCCAGGGCGCCCAGCACGACATCGAACGGGCCCACCCCAGCCGGGATCGGTCGCAGCGCACGTCCGAGACGGGTGTCGATCGGGGTGATGCGATTTGTGGCGTAGTCCGGAACGTAGAGGATCCGGCCGGATCGGGAAAGGGCTGGCGTGCCCGGCATGAGGCCTGAGGGGATGGCCGGCAGAGTCTTGTCGCTGAGCAGGTCGAGAGGAACCACGAGATCCCGGGAGGATTCGACCACATAGAGACGCTGCCCGTTCGGGGAGAGCGCGAGCGCCGAGGGCGATCCCCCGACCGGAATGGCTGTCTCCGTTTTCCGGCTGGCGGTCAGGATCGGCAGGATGTCTTCTGTTCCCCCTTCGGCGACATAGAGATGCGTGCCCGCCGGGTCGAGTGCCAGGGCGTCGGGACCGGGGCCGGTTGCGATCGGCGTTTCGGCTTTCAGGGTCTTGAGATCAAACGGTTCGACCGTGTTGCTGCCACTGTTGGCCACCCAGAGAATCGACTGCCCCGGATCGATCAGGAGTGCCGAGGGACTCTCCCCGGTTGCGAGCGTCGCGATGATTTTCTGGCTTCGGGTATCGATGACCGACAGGCTGTTCGAACCCGAGTTGGCGACAAAAAGCCGGCGCCCATGCGGCCCGAAGACCGCGGCATCCGGATTGTTGCCGACCGCGATTTCGGGTCCCAGGGCCCCATTGTCCGGATCGACGGCGACCACGGCATTGTCGGCATTCCCCAGGCTGTAGAGCAAAGGCAGGCTCGAGGCGGGATGGGTGCTGATGCGGAGTGGGATCAGGAGCGTGGGCAGGATGGCTCCCGTCGTGGTCCGTGCCCCGACGCGGAGGTCGTAGTAGCCCGACCGGAGTGCGTTCGGGATCCTGACGGTGAGCCGGACGGTCCGATGGTTTTTCGCTTTGAGCGACACCTGGCCACGGAGGGTCCGGGCACCCAAAGCGTGCGGGAGGCCGAGCGTCCAGTGGAGCACCGTGTGTCGGGTCGTCGGTTGCCCCACGAAGCGGAAGGCGACGGTCGCACGGCTGCCCGGGCGCAGGAGGTATTGGCGGTGAAGTGCGGTCAGCCGGATGCTCGTCGAGGGCGGAAAATGAAGGGGGCCAGCCGGGAAGGAGGGCGGCGCATCCGCGGGCGCGCTGCCCCATTGCCGGTCCGGATGGGCAGCGAGCGTGAAATCAAGGGTGAGCTGTCCGGTCGCCGGGAGGGCGAGCCAGGTGCGTGCGTCGGGCTGTCCGTTGATCGAAAGGGCGCGGACATAGGGCCGGTTGGGAGCTGCGGTGGGGGCTTTCACCGTGATCCGGAGTCCCTGGGGAGAGTCCAGCCGGACCTCGCGGAACAGGGGACTGCCGATGTCGAGATCCCGCACGGAGGGATTTTGCGGATAAAGACCGATCGCACTCCACACGTACCAGGCACTCATGGTGCCCAGGTCATCGTTTCCGGGCAGTCCGGCCGGGGTCGGCAGGTAAAGGGTGGTGAGGGCCCGGCGCAGGACGGCCTGGGTCCGCCAGGGCGCCCCGTCCGAAAGATAAACCCAGGGGCTGCCTATCGTGGGCTCATTGCCGAGCCAGGCGAAGGGTTGGCTCTGGCCGGCGTTCAGGTGCGTGAAAAAGCGGTTGAGGAGACGCCGGGTGGCCAGCCGGCCGCCCAGTCCCCGGATCAGGTCGGTCAGATCCTCTGGCACCATCCAGGTGTACTGGATCGCGTTGCCCTCCTGGAAACCGCTTTGGCCGTTCGCAGTCAAGGGCGTGACGAGGAAAGCTCCGCTGCGATTCCGCGGCAGGATCTCGTGTGCCGAGGTATCCAGGAGATGGGCCCAGTTCATCGAACGCCGGAGGAAGCGCACCGCGATCGCCCGTGCGCCGAGTGCTTTCGCGAGCTCGGCAATCGAGAAGTCGTCGAGCGAGTATTCGAGAGTTTCCGAAGCACCGTTCGGCACCGGGGCCACCGAGGTGGTGAGGTTGTGTGCGACGTAACCGTGCTTGAGGTAGAAGGAGAGTCCCGGCCGTTCCACATACCAGCCCTGGCCGGGTCTGCCGTGGGTCCGGGTGGCTCCGCGAACCATGAAGTGCAAAGCTTGGCGCGCGTTGAAGCGGCGCGCCCCGAAGGCATAGGCACCCGCCAGGATGGCATCCGCCGAATCCCCGCCCATGACACCGGTATAACCGTTCGCGAGCGGCCACTTGGGCAGCCATCCGCCTTGGGCGGCATCGCGAACGAGAGACTGCATCATCTCGCTCGTCCGCCGGGGAACCAGGAGGGCGAGCAGGGGGATTTCCGTTCGGTAAATGTCCCAGCCGGAGAAGTTCGCGTACTGCGCATCTCCCCGAGGGAGCTGGTGGATCCGGCCATCGAAACCGATGTAGCGACCCGTCACGTCGCTGAAGAGGGTGGGCTGAAGAAGC
>JAJYFY010000094.1 GCA_021785265.1 Pseudomonadota bacterium | reverse complement strand
CACTACCAGGTACTGCGTAAGCTCGGTCAGCGGGGAGAACTGGGAGGGTACGGGGGAGAAGAGGAAGGGGGCCTGCACATAGGTATCCAAAATTCGACCAGGGGCCGTTCGGTCTTGAAGCATTGGCTTCGTGTAGCTGGGAAGCTCGGTGCCAATGCCCTGCTGCTTCATCCCCTGTGCCCCTCTTCATGGCTTTGTCGCCCGGATTCGGGTTGGTGGTCCTTCGAGCGTTATTCGGCTGAAGCCATCCGGATCCAGGGATCACTGTGTACGATGCCCCTCCAATGTTGGTCCGCCCAGGCGATTCTCACTGGAACCAAGGCGTTAAGACATGGAAGACATGTCAATGCTTTCGAAGATGATATCCACATCTCTTCTTTCCCGCGAGCCTTCGGGCTGAGCATCACGGTCGGTTTGCCGGCCCCCATGAGCCCCAAGGAGCGGAGCGGGACTATACAAAGCGTCGTGCAAGGCCATCTGCGGTGCACGATGCGACGAGAGTACTCTTTTTTTAACCCCGCGTTTATGGGCATGCCGACCTTTGCCTCGGCGAGGGTGGATGCCCAAGGACAGGTCGAGACAAAGCAGTTGATCATTTTCCGGATCAAAGGTGACATGGAGACCGACCGGATGATTGCCCGTTTCCTTCGGCACTGGCGCTTCAAGGGGACAGGAATCGGGTCGCATCCCGTGCATCTTCTCATGGACTGGCATCTCGTTCAGCTCCACAAGGGTCAGCCCATTCCCCCGGGCGTCGTTTGTGCATACCCGGCCTACCCGGCAACCGGCTCGTGGCGCGGCAAGGTGATCCGGCACCTGCGTTGGTCAGTCTATACACTCTCGGAAGGAAGGAAGAAGGAAACCTTCGCCGCCAACCCGATCCGGGTCCGGTAAAATCATGGATCCTGGGGATTTATCAGGTGGCGTAAAGTTAGGAAAGGGATTTAGTCGTGGAGAGAAACGCCCGAGTGGTGAGACCCCGAACGAGGTTTCAATGAGCCACAAAGACGAGCACGTGACAGTCCGGAGTCCTGTTCAGGTCGTCCTTGTGCTCATGGGATTTGTGCTGCTGATCGCCACTTCAGCAGCCCATCCCCTCCCTATCCTGTTCTCCCCGCCCCCCCACTACCAGGTACTGCGTAAGCTCGGTCAGCAGGGAGAACTGGCAAGGCTGAAGGGGTTCAACGCCCACTTCCAGCTGACGGAAGCGTTTTGGTTTGGGGGGGGTTCCTAAGCCAAAATTTGGGACAGGGGGAGTTCGGTTTCCAAAATTCGTCCTTGAACCGTTCGGTCTTGAAGCATTGGTTGCATGTGGCCGCGAAACTCGGTGCCAATGCCTTGCTGCTTCATCCCCTGTGCCCCTCTTCATGGTTTTGTCGTCAGGGTGCGCATGGGCCACCGTTCTTCGAACGTTATTCGGCAGAAGCCATCCGGGTCCAGGGATCACTGTGCACGATACCCTTCCAATGTTGGTCCACGCAGGCGATCGTCACAGAAGCCCAACAGTTAAGACGGGCAAGACATGAAGAGGCGGTCCACATCACGTCTTTCCGGCGAGCCTTCGGGCTGAGCATTGGGGTCGGTTTGCCGACCCGCATGACCCTCAAGGACCGGAGCAGGATTTTGCAAAGCTCCCCACAAGGCCATCTGCGCTGCCCGCGCCGGCTACTCCTGGGCGGATCGTATTTTCCGCCGATCCTGCCGACCTTTGCCTCGGCGAGAGTGGATGCCCAAGGACGGGTCAAGACAAAGCAGTTGATCATTTTCCGGATCGGGGGGATCATGGCGACCGATTGGATGATGGCGGATTTTCTCCGTCACTGGCGCTTTCAGGGAAGAGGAATCCATCCCCATCGCGTGCATCTTCTCATGGACTGGCATCTCGTTCCGCTCCACAAGGGTCAGCCCATTCCCCCGGGCGTCGTTTGTGCGTACCCGGTCTACCCGAAATCCGGCTGGAGCCGCGGCAAGATGATCCGGCATCTGCGCTGGCCGGTCTATACCTTCTCGGAAGGAGGGAAGAAGGAACGCTTCGCCGCTAACCCGGTCCGGGCACGGTAAAAATCACGGATCCCGCAGAGCGAACTTGCCGACTTTCCTTCACGGACGATGGAGATTGGTTAACTCGCTTCGGGACTCGTACTGGCGTGCCCGAGTAGCCCCCAATCGAAGTGCTGGTCCCTGGTATCGGTCTCCGGTTGCCGGACTCGGATGTGACCGCTAGACTAGAAGGACTAGCCCCATCTCCTGTCTTCCGGAGGGTTTGCCATGACGCATGAACTACCGCCCCTACCTTATCCCGAAAATGCCCTGGAACCGCGCATCTCGCGGGAAACCCTCCAGTATCATCACGGCAAACACCACCGCACCTACGTCGACAACCTGAACAAACTGATTCCGGGAACCGAGTTTGCAGACTCCCCGCTCGAGACGGTCATTGCCAAGGCCAAGGGCCCGATTTTCAACAATGCAGCCCAGGTGTGGAACCATACCTTCTACTTCGAAGGGCTCGGTCCTGAGAAACACCCTGATCCCAAAGGGGAACTGGCACGCGCTCTGTCCAGCCAGTTCGGTTCGATCGATGATTTCAGAAAAGCCTTCAACGAGAAGGCGGCCACGCTCTTCGGAGCGGGCTGGACCTGGCTCGTCCTCCTACCGAGCGGGAAGTTCGACATTCTCCAGACCGGCAATGCCGAAACCCCGATCCGCGAAGGACTCTCCCGCCCGCTCCTCACCTGTGACGTGTGGGAGCATGCCTACTACATCGATTACCGGAACGCACGGCCCAAGTATCTCGAATCCTTCTGGCAACTCGTCAACTGGGATTTTGTGACCCGGCAGTTCTCCCGCTGAAACCCATGCCGGCTCCGGGTTCCGGGATCCCGACTCCCTGTATCGGGGTCTGCCGTCTTGATCCAAGGCGACAGTGGTGCATCGGCTGTCGGCGTTCGCTTGAGGAAATCGCCCGTTGGTCCAGCCTGACCGATCTCGAGCGATGGGAAATCATGCGACAATTACCCACCCGGCCTCCTGCCGGACCGCCTGCTTTTCGGAGGATCCCCCCATCATGAACCCTTCTCCCAATGAAACTGACGACCACATCCGGCAACTGATCGCCACCCGCCCGATTTTGATCTTCATGAAGGGTGAGCCGGACTTCCCGCGTTGCGGATTTTCGGCCCGGGCCGTCGAGGCCCTGCGTGAGGCGGGAGCCCGGGATCTCGCCTGGGTCGATGTCCTCTCGGAACCCGAGGTCCGTGCCCGTCTGCCCCAGATCAGTGACTGGCCGACTTTCCCGCAGATTTTCATCGGCGGCGAGTTCATCGGCGGTGCCGACATCACGGAAGAACTGTTGGGCAGCGGCGAGTTGGCCCGCAAGATTCAGGGCGTAGGGGTCCACTCCGCATCCTGAGCCTCGTCCGTTCCGGCCGGTGTCGTCTCCACGACGATTCCGGCACAGCGATTGACCAGTTGGCAGAACAGGCGGGCCGTGAGCAACGCATCATAATGTGCCTGGTGCGCATGCGAGGAATCAAAGGCGAGCCCCAACGACTGGACAGCTTTCGCGAGCACCGTCTGGCCTGTCAGCACACCGGCTAGGGTCACGGTATCGAAGGTACTGAACGGATGAAAGGGATTGCGCTTGATCCCGCTGCGGGCGACGGCGGCATTCAGGAAACCGAGGTCGAAAAACGCGTTGTGCCCGGTCAGGATGGCCCGCGTACAGCCCTCAGCCACGAGCGCCCTGCGAACCAGTCGAAACAGACGGATCAAGGCTTCTCCCTCAGGCAAGGCCGGACGCAGTGGGTGATGGGGATCGATGCCGGTCACCGCGAGTGCTTCCGGCTGGATACGCGCCCCCTCGAAAGGCAGAACCTCGAGCGAGAGTGACTCTCCCGGAACCAGATCGCCCGTGGATTCGATCGTGAGGGTCACCGCGCCGATCTGGAGCAGTGCATCCGTCCGGCATTCGAAGCCACCGGTCTCGAGATCGACCACGACGGGTAGAAATCCCCGGAAGCGTTCGGCCATCGTCCGCATGGTTAGGCCGTCCTCCGGCCGACAACCGACCACGCCAAGCTCTCGCCAGCGCGCAAGGGAATCAGCGTATAGTCCGATAAAACCCGATAATTTTCAGGCACCTGCCATGGAATCTTCTCGAGGAACAGACGTCCCGTGTTGAGGGGTCGACGGTAGAAACGGGCCCCATTTTCGCTGGCGAACCCCTGAAGTCGCTCGAGACAACCCGTCTCCTCGAAAAGTTCGGCGTAGAGTTCGAGGGCAGCATGCGCGGAATAGATCCCTGCAGGGCAGCAATCCGACTCCTTGCGGTTTTGGGGGTGTGGGGCACTGTCGGTGCCGAGGAAAAAACAGGCCTCCCCGCCCGTCGCGGCCCGAACGAGGGCGTCACGGTCACCCGACGTTTTGAGCAGCGGCCAACAGAAAAGGTGTGGATGCATGCCCCCGTGGAACAGAGCCCGCCGATCATAGAGGAGATGATGGGGTGTGATCGTGGCCGCCATGCGATGGGATTCGGAACGCACGAAATCCACTGCTTGCCCGGTCGTGATGTGCTCGAAAACAATCCGCAAGCCGGGGAGCTTCCGGCACAAAGGGAGCAGCGTGCGGTCGATGAAGCGGGCCTCCCGGTCAAATGGGTCTGTGGCCGGATCCGGATCCTCGCCATGCACGAGCAGCGGCAAATCTCGTTCAGCCATCGCTTCATAAACCGGAAAAAGCGCCAGCGGATCCCGGATACCGGACGCCGATTGGGTCGTCACGCCCTGGGGATAGAGCTTGGCGCCGACGATGGACGGTTCGCAGGCCGCAGACGCGATATCAGCCTGAGTCGTTCCCGCATGAAGATAAAGTGTCATCCAGGGGTCGAAAGGCACTGGTCCGGCAGCGAGCGACCGGATCCGGTCGCGGTAGGCGAGAACCGCGGGCACCGTCACGAGCGGGGGATCCAAGTTGGGCATGACGACGGCCCGTCTGAAACGCGCGGCCGTATGCCCCAAGACGAAGGCCAGGATGGCTCCATCCCGCAGGTGCACATGCATGTCATCGGGCTCGCGAATTTCTAGATTCATGGGTGTCGGCTTCCCGATCGGTACGAGTTCAGCTTGACTCGATCCCGGG
>JAJYFY010000093.1 GCA_021785265.1 Pseudomonadota bacterium | reverse complement strand
AGACGCCGCTGGCGCGCCGCTCTCGCTCACTGTTCATGCATCCGGATGATGCCCGAGAACAGGGAGTTCAGCCGGGAACCCCGGTGCGCCCGGCAGGAAAGCCCGAGGCCGCTGTGCTCAAAGTGGCGCTGAGTGACCGTCTGCCCCGTGGGACCGTCTGGCTGGATTCCGGAACCGAGAGTGCGGTCGGTTGGGGACCGAGCTGGGGGGTTCTGGAGTTGGATTTCCCGATGTCGACGGGAGGCATGACATGAATCCCTGGATTGCCGGACTCCTGACCTGGTTTTTGCCCCGCCTCGTGGGCATCATTCTGGTTACGGTCGTGGTGATCCTGTCGGTGGCTTATCTGACCTATGCCGAACGCAAGATCATTGGATACATGCAGTTGCGGCTCGGGCCCAACCGGGTCGGCAAGTGGGGGCTGCTTCAGCCCTTTGCCGATGTGTTCAAACTCCTGCTCAAGGAAATCGTTTTCCCGGAACGCTCGAGCATCCTGTTGTTCGTGTTGGCTCCCATTCTCGCCATCGTGCCCGCGCTCGCCACCTGGGCCGTCATTCCCTTTGCCCCGCATGTCGTGTTGGCCAATCTCAATGCCGGCTTGATCTACATCCTGGCACTGACTTCAATTGGCGTCTATGGAATTATCCTGGCCGGCTGGGCTTCGAATTCCAAGTATGCCCTGCTGGGGGCCATGCGATCGGCAGCCCAGATCGTCTCTTATGAGATCGCCATGGGCTTTGCCCTGATCGGTGTGGTCATGGCGGCCCGCACCCTCAACCTCGAAGCGATCGTTCGAGACCAGTCGGGAGGCATCGGACACTGGTATTTCATTCCGCTCCTGCCGCTTTTCGTCGTGTACTTCGTCTCTGGCGTGGCCGAAACGAACCGAGCCCCCTTTGATGTGGCCGAGGGAGAATCCGAACTGGTTGCCGGTTTCCACGTGGAGTATTCGGGTACAACCTTTGCGGTGTTTTTTCTCGCCGAGTACGCCAATATGATCCTGGTCTCGGCTCTGGCCTCGACCCTGTTTCTGGGGGGATGGTCGTCACCCCTGGCCGGAACCGGAATCCCGTTATTGGCCGACAGCGGGCTCGCGTGGCTGGCACTCAAGATCGCGGTCCTGCTGTTTGTTTTCCTTTGGCTCCGCGCGACTTTCCCCCGTTACCGTTATGACCAGATCATGCGGCTGGGCTGGAAGGTTTTTATTCCCCTGACCTTGGTCTGGCTCGGTGCCGAATCACTCATGATCGTGGGCCAGGTGGGACCCTGGTTCCGGGGAGGTCTGCCATGAACCGGATCCGGCATTTTTTCAAAAGTTTTCTCCTGGTCGAACTGTTGACCGGATTGAGCGTGACCTTTCGGGAGTTTGTCTCGCGCAAATTCACGCTTCGTTATCCGGATGAAAAAACACCCCAGTCACCGCGCTTCCGGGGTCTCCATGCCCTTCGACGGTATCCCAATGGCGAGGAACGGTGCATCGCCTGCAAGCTCTGCGAGGCGGTCTGTCCGGCCTTGGCCATCACCATCGACTCAGAACGCCGCGATGATGGAACCCGCCGGACGACCCGCTACGATATTGACCTGTTCAAGTGTATTTATTGCGGATTCTGCGAAGAGGCCTGTCCGGTCGATTCGATCGTTGAAACCCGGATCTACGAGTCCCATTTTGAAGCCCGGGGCCAGCAGATCATGACCAAGGAGAAACTGCTGGCCATCGGGGACAAATTTGAAGCCCAGATCGCCCGTGACCGCGAGCAGGACGCGGTTTACCGGTAAGCGGAAGCCATGAGTCCTTCCGCCTGGCTGCAAGAGACGGTGTTCTGGTTTTTCGGGACCGTGCTCGTCGTTTCCGCCCTGCGTGTCATCACGGCCAGGCACCCGGTCCACGCGGCCCTGTTTCTCGTACTCTGCTTTTTCAACACCGCGGTTCTCTGGATCCTGTCGGGAGCTGAATTTCTTGGTTTGGTCCTGATTCTGATCTACGTCGGTGCCGTCCTCGTGCTTTTGCTGTTCGTGGTCATGATGCTGGACGTCGAGGTCGCGAAGCTCCGTGAAGGTTTTGTCCGTTATGCTCCTCTGGGGGCGGTAATCGCCTGCCTGCTGGTGTTTGAACTGGCTTACGTGTTCTGGGCCCATGCCCTGGGTTTCCACGCGCTGGGACACCTCCCCCGGGTCGCCGCCAAACACGACAACACCCGGGCGTTGGGTACAACGTTGTACCGCCATGACCTTTATCCCTTTGAATTGGCCGGCATGATACTCCTGGTTGGCCTGATTGCCGCGATTCTCCTGACCTTGCGTCGCCGCCCCGGGATCCGGAGCCAGGATCCATCCCGGCAGGTTCAGGTCCAGGCTCGGGATCGGGTTCGGCTGGTGTCCCTTCCTTCCGGCCGGCGTCACTCGTCATGATCACACTGACCGACTATCTCATTCTTGGGGCCATTCTGTTTGCCATCGCCGTGATGGGCCTCTTTATCAACCGCAAGAACCTGGTCGTTCTGCTGATGTGCGTGGAGTTGATGCTCTTGGCAGTCAATCTCAATTTTGTGGCCTTTTCCCGCTACCTCGAGAACCGGACGGGCCAGATTTTCGTTTTCTTCGTGCTGACCGTGGCGGCCGCCGAGTCCGCAATCGGACTGGCATTGCTCGTCGTGGTTTTCCGGCACCGCCGGAGTATCAACGTCCAGGATCTGGACCAGCTCAAGGGCTAAATGATGATGGGGCTTGCACTCGCGATTGTCCTGTTGCCGCTCGTGGCTGCCGTGTTCACGGGTTTGGCGGGCCGTCGAGTCGGCCGGAGATTGACGCATGCCCTCACGATTTCGGCGGTCGGTGTGTCGTGGTTGTTATCCCTTTTGCTTCTAGAGCGGGTGATGCAGGGTGCTCGACTGGACCGCATCTTTTATACATGGATGGTGAGTGGTGGGGTCCGCTTCCCGATCGGGTTTCTGATCGATCCCCTGAGTGCCCTCATGATTTCGGTGGTGACCTTTGTGTCATTTGCCGTCCATGTTTACAGCATCGGCTACATGAAGGGTGACCCCGGCGAGATCCGTTTCTTCAGTTATATCTCGCTTTTTACTTTTGCCATGCTGCTTCTGGTGACCGCCAACAATTTCCTGCAGCTCTTTATCGGTTGGGAGGGGGTGGGACTCGTGTCCTACCTCCTGATTGGGTTCTGGTTCGAAAAACCCTCTGCCTCGGCTGCGGCTCTCAAGGCCTTTCTGGTCAACCGGGTGGGTGACTGCGGTTTTATCTTGGGCATTGCCCTCCTGCTTCATGAAACGGGCTCACTCCGCTATTCGGCCCTGTTTGCCCGGGCTCCCACGCTGGTCGGGCAAACCATTGATCTCGGCCTCGGTCTTCACCTCCCGGTTCTCGACCTGATCGGGATTCTGCTGTTCGTGGGAGCCATGGCGAAGTCCGCCCAGATCCCGCTCCATGTCTGGTTGCCGGACTCCATGGAAGGTCCGACGCCCATCTCCGCCCTCATCCACGCCGCCACCATGGTGACCGCTGGGATTTTCATGGTGGCCCGCCTATCCCCGTTTTACGTCGAGGCCCCAGGTGCCTTGAGCGTCATTCTCGTCATCGGTTCACTGTCGGCACTGTTCATGGGACTCCTGGGTATTGTCGCGACCGACATCAAGCGGGTGATTGCCTACTCGACCTTGTCCCAGTTGGGTTACATGGCTGCCGCTCTCGGTGCCTCGGCTTTTGCCGCCGGCATTTTTCACCTGGTGACCCATGCCTTCTTCAAGGCGCTCCTCTTCCTGGCGGCCGGCTCTGTCATCCTGGGCATGCATCATGAGCAGGACATGCGAAAGATGGGCGGGCTGCGCCGGTACATGCCCATCACCTACGTCACCTTCCTGGTGGGCTCTCTGGCCCTCGTGGCCTTTCCGGGATTTTCGGGATATTTTTCGAAAGATGCCCTGATCGAGGCGGTCGGACACTCCCGCATTCCCGGCGCCGGGTTGGCCTACCTTCTTCTTGTTCTCAGCGTGTTTGTCACCGCGCTGTACACGTTCCGCATGTTTTTCATGGTCTTTCACGGTGAGGAGCGAATGGATGCAAAGACTCGTGAGCATCTCCATGAAAGCCCTTGGGTCGTAACCGTGCCGCTCGTCCTTCTGGCCATCCCCTCCCTCGTGGTCGGCTGGATCCTGTTCCACCCGCTGCTCGGCGGAGGCTACTGGGACGGGGTGCTGGCCAATGTCGCAGGCAACCAGGCCTTGGCTCCTTTCCGTCACGAGACGGCCTGGCAGTTTTTCTTGAGCGCTTTCACGTCTCCCACCTTTTACCTCATGCTGGCCGGCATCGGAGTTGCCGCCTATGGCTATCTCCTGAGACCAAGCTGGCCTGCCGCAGTCGCCAACCGTCTGGCTCTTCTCTACCGGATCCTCCTTGCCGGTTACGGCTTTGACCGGCTTTACCTCGGGTTGGGGACCCGGGTCTCACCCGGACTGGGCCGGTTCCTCTGGCGGCATGGGGATGAACAGGCCATTGACGGTCTTGCGGTCAACGGAACCGCCCAGGGGGTGGGACGGATCGGTTCCTGGGTGAGACGGATTCAAACCGGCCTTCTTTACCAGTACGCCTTCACCCTGGTGGCCGCCCTCGTCGTTTTGCTGTTCTTGGCTCTGGTCCGCACTCCGGGAGGAGTTTTCGGATGATGCACGGACCCTGGCTCAGCCTCCTGATCTGGATTCCGGTGCTGGGGGGAGTGCTCCTGCTCTTGCCGGGTTGGAAAACGCCAGTCCTGAGACGCACCTTTGCCTTGACGGTTTCCCTGGTCACTTTCGCACTCAGCCTCTGGGTCGGGTTCCACTTTGAGGACCGGACGGCGGCCATGCAGTTCGTTGAGCGGGTGCCCTGGATTCCGCTCCTGAATGCCAACTACCATCTGGGAATCGACGGGATTTCGCTGCCCTTCCTGGTCCTTACGACTTTCAGCACGGTCCTCGTGATCCTTGCGGGATGGCGGATCATCGACTACCGCCAGGCCGGCTATTTTGCCGCGTTCCTGATCATGGAAGGCTTCATGAACGGTGTGTTTTCGGCACTGGATGGACTCTTGTTCTATTTCTTCTGGGAAGCGATGCTGATCCCGATGTTCCTGATTATCGGGATCTGGGGTGGACCGCGCCGAATTTATGCCAGCTTCAAGTTTTTCCTCTACACCTTCCTCGGCTCGGTCCTCATGCTGGTGGCCCTCATCTATCTGGGTCAACGGGTGGGCAGCTACGATCTTTTGGCCTTCCAGCGGGCACCGCTGGGACTCGGCGTGCAGATCTGGATCTTTATCGCCTTTCTCGTGGCCTTCGCGGTCAAGGTCCCCATGTGGCCGGTCCATACCTGGTTGCCGGACGCCCATGTCGAGGCACCGACCGGCGGATCCGTCATTC
>JAJYFY010000092.1 GCA_021785265.1 Pseudomonadota bacterium | reverse complement strand
CATCACGCCGCGCCGGTCCCGCTCACGGGTGGCTTGGCGATCCTCGTGGCCTTCCTCGCCACTGCAGCACTGTTCACCCTCGTGCGCCCGCTCCATTTCCCCGAATGGCCGCCCTACCTCCTCTGCGTGTCCCTGCTCGCGGTGGTGGGTATCGCGGACGATGCCGGCGCCGCGATCGGCCCCGGCGTCCGGACCTTTCTCCAGATGGGGATCGCCACCGTTGCCGCGCTCACGGCCCACGTGATCCTGATCCGTCTTGGCGACCTCTGGGGGGACGGGCCGGTCACCACCGGATCCTTCGCAATCCCCTTCACGGTGCTCTCGATCCTGGGGGTCACGAACTCGATGAACCTGATCGACGGTTCGGACGGGCTCGCCGGCCTCGTGAGCCTGGCCGCACTTTTCTGGATCGGGCTTTTCGCCGAGGCGACCGGACAGGTGGACATCCGGGCCGCTGTCCTGATCCTGGGAGGCGGGCTCGTTGCATTTCTGGCCCACAACCTGGAATACCCGAAGCGACGGATCCGGGTCTTTCTCGGGAGCACGGGGACCACTTTCCTCGGGTTCACACTGGCCTGGATGCTGATCCATCTGAGCCAGTCGCCCAAGGTGGCGCTCCCACCGATCGTGGCCGTCTGGATCATGGGCCTCCCGATCCTGGACACGGTGAGTGTCATGCTGCGACGGATCCTCCGCGGCCGCAACCCGCTTCACGGCGGGCGCGATCATCTCCACCACCTCCTCGCCCAGCTGGGTCTTGGGAGCCGGTCCATCGCCTTCCTCGAAGCCACCCTCGCACTCGGGTTCGGTAGCGTCGGTTACCTGGGATGGGCGTTCCGCACCCCTGTCCCGCTTCTCACCTTGGGATTCGTCGTTCTGGCCCTCGTGTACTTCACGGGATTCGTCTTGCTGGATCGTAAACTCGGATGGGCCGAGTGGCCGGAGCGGATGCTTTTTGGAAAACGCGAGCTGGAAGACGAGAACGAATGAATCCACGAGTCGCCGGGGCGGAGGGAGGTCCTCCGCAGGAGAGGCGCGCGGATGCGGGGGCGGGGAAGTGAACCCTGATTCCTGGACATGGCTTGGAGTGGCGGCTGCAGAAATATTCTGCCTCAGGTAGGTAGAAAGTTCAGCCGGACGGCTTACGGAGCAGGACCAGATCGGGCTTGCGGTCGGTTGTGTGATCAACCGCTACAAGATGGCCAAGCACTTCACTCTCACCCTCACCGATACGAGCCTGGCTTTCGCCCGCAAGACCGATGCCATTGTCGCCGAGGTGGCGCTCGATGGGATCTACGTCATCCGCACTTCAGTTGGCCCTGAGCACCTGGACCGCGCCCGCTGCGTGCACCACGATCCATCCCTCTCGCCGGTCGAGCGCGCCTCCCGGTCGATGAAGACGATCGACCTCAAGGTCCGTTCCATCCACCACCGCCTGGCAGATCAGGTGCGCCCCCTCTTCCTCTGCCTGCTCGCCGACTACGTCGAGTGGCATCTGCACGAGGCCTGGCGCGAACTCCTTTTCGCAGACTCCGATCAAGCCACCGGGGCCACCCTGATCCGGTCGCCCCGGCAGAACGCTCGGCCGGGGCCAAAACGCAGATCGCCCGCCGCCTCCACGAGGATGGCACCCCCATCCACCGCTTCCCGACACTCCTCACGGAACTCGCCACAATCGTGCGCAACACCTGCCGCACCGCGAACGCCGACGATGCCCCAACCTTTACGCTGACGACTCCATCGAACCCGCTCCAGCCAGGGGCGCCCGATCTGATCGATCAACTGGCGGTGGAATCAGAACGCGGCCACCGGATCTCCCCGAAAAGTCTTGAACACCAAGGGAAATCTCTTTGGGGCAGCCCGCAACTTCAGATCAAAGAGTTCATGAATGGTCCCTGACCACCTGAGCCAAGACTTGTTCCATTTTCAATCCCAGTGCTTCACGTGAGTACTGGTTTGCGGCCTGTGGGCCCGCCTTTCTCATTACCGCAAGCCGATCGGGGTCCCGTGCCAGGCAGCGGATCTGGTCAGCCAGCAGGGCAGGATTCTCCGGCGGAACACAGATACCAGCACCCGATTGGCGTATCAGCGCCGTCGCTTCACCTTCGGGCAGGCTCGCTAAAATCGGTACTCCCATCGCCATCGCTTCAAATATTTTCGATGGAATAACCGTCGAAAAAACCGGATGATTGCGCAGCGGGACAACGACGAGATTGCAGAGACTCCAGACTGCAGGCATGCGTTCCTTGGGCTGGCGGGGGATCAGACGTACATTCACCAACCGTCTTTCCACGACCTGCCGTTCAACGAGCAAACGTTCGGCTCCTGCCCCAGCGAAAAAGAAACGAATCTCGGGTTGGTCGAGCAGTTCTTCGGCCGCATCGAGCACCTTGACGAGTGCATGGGCCATCCCATGGGTTCCGATGTATCCCACGATCAAGGGAGCTTCCAGATCGAATTCCTGCACGAGCGCCGGGTCACGCGGACAGGGGCGATACTGACCGAGTTCGACTCCATTGAGGATCACCTGGATCTGATGTGAGGGAATCCCGCGCCTCATAAGTTCAGCACGAAAGGATTCCGTGACACAGACGATAGCATCGGAATGGCGGTATAAGAATTCTTCTATTTTCTCCAGCGCACGGATCGTTGGTCCCCGGCGCATGGCACCCACTGCGAGGATTGAAGCGGGCCAAAGATCACGGAGTTCAAGGACGAAGGGACGCCTTTTCACGACTGCAAGCGCCCAGCCCCCTAAGGCGCAAAAAAACTGGGGGGAGGTGGCCACTACGATGTCCGGCCTCTTCTCAAAGAGGCCCATGAGGAACCCCATAACCATGAAGCTCAGGTAATCGATGGTCCGGGCAAAAAATCCCTCGTTGGCGCTGATATAGGTCTTGACTCGCACCACCCGGATTCCATGGAATTTTTCGATCTGTCGCCAATGATTGCGGTAACCCGGATAGATCTTTCCTTCCGGGAAGTTGGGTGCTGTCGTGATCACCGTGACCTGATGGCCGTGGCGCACCCAACGGATTGCGTGTTCGGAAAGCCGGGTTGCCGGGGCATTGACCTCAGGAGGGAAATTGTCGGAGAAAAAAAGGATCCGCATGAAATCACGCCCATGAAAACTCGGTCTCGAGCCATCCTCCGACAAAAGTGGCCACTAGAACCTCGCAGGATTCATTCGCACCAAATCGTGGGTGCCAGCTGGAGGCTTCTAAGCCCGCTCGTTGAGCTCCACGGCAACACCACCAGATGCAGGGCGGCGAAGCGTGACCTTGTTCCGAACCGGTGCTTCCCACAGTCATACCGGGAGCAAAACGGAAAAATGCCCGGGCTTCATGATAGGTGCCACTCAGTGTATCAGTGACCCGCAGCCCCCGGGGCGTGAGTTCCCACCGGCGCTTGTGGAGAACCCGACCAGGAAGCCTCAGATAGCCATCATGAGCGCCCTCGATCCAGAGCGTTTCGCCGTGACGGCCACTCTGCACCGCACGAGGACGGGCCCGTCGTGCCACACGAAATGCCCCCCAGACTTCAGACGAGTTCTCCCCATCAACCATGACGGTATTGTGCATGGCTGTTCCACGTTGGCGCTCCCGTTCGGATCCTCTCTCATAGGTTGAGGTTCCGCCATTCACGATCACCCGTTGCCGGTCTAATGACAGCTCGAAACTCAGCGTATCCGCGTGGGCATGACCAGGCTGATAATCAGGTCCCACGGGCGCGAGATCGGCGATGAGTACAGCAGAACCCATTTCCAGCCTGAGGTAACCCGAATCTGATAGTGAAACGAGTGGGGGTCGTGAACATACGGGGATCGCCAGCCCGAGCCCAGCGGCATAACGCTCGAGCGTTTCCTCATCCGCAGAGAGGTCCCACGCGGCATCGTTGAAAAAGGCTATCCGTCCATCGGGATGCGTCATCACGCGCAGCCACTTCAGCATATGGAGAGCAGTTTCCCGCCAGGATCGGATCCGGGTTCCTGAAAAGAGACCGGGATATACCCGATCCAGCTGGATGAGATCCAGTACATCCTGGAGAACGATTGCGTGATAAAGCGGACTGCGCTCGAAGTGTCCGCCATCGCGCAACACCTGTTCCGCCAGTTCACGCTCGAGAAGGCCGAGACCGGTTTCGAGCCAGTGTTCTGCCTCAGCACCGGCAAAAAAACTCCCGGCAAAAACCAGTGCCTTTGCATTTGCCCAGAGATGGTTTCCCTGGAGGTGGATCTCGAGGCGGCGGTGGAGATAGCGTGTCTGGACTGCCATGCTGTCGTAAAAACGGGGATCCGGGAGAGTGCCCCTAATCAGTGCCCATTGGATCCAGTTCACCAGTCGGATTGAAATCGGATACGGGTCCCAGCCGATTCCCTGCCCCGGAGGATTCTCGGTGATCCAGCGGTCGATCAGGGTCTTCTGCCAGCCTGCACGCGTGTTGGAACCGGAGGCCGTCCAGTCATCAAAATAATGGAGGTGGTAAAGCCAGAGCTTGGGCCAGTCGGCGCGATTCCAGTCTCCCGGTGTTTCGATTTTTCGTTCAACTCCGAGCAGACGGAAGCGATCCGGGCCCATCAGCGAGGGTGATTTCTCAAGGGGCTGCCATCCCCCCTCCTGCCGTCGGAAGGGTGGAGCTGGGCGCAGATCCGGACGAGGCTGAACCCAGTGTAACCGGATGCGGCTATAAACCTGTACCGGCCGGAGCGGGCGGATGGTATGCCAATAGCGGGAGAGTGTCCGGATCAGCGACATGCGCCGGTGACGATCCGTTCCAGGGCATCCACGATTCGCTCTGCGGCATGCCCATCCCACTTTTCCGGGATGCCGCCCTTCTTCCATTGTCCAGCAAAGATTCGGTCCAGGGCCAGAGCCAATTTCCGGGGGTCGGTTCCGATCACCTCATTCGTACCGAGGGTCACGGTTTCAGGCCGTTCGGTCTGGTCGCGCAGCGTTAGACAAGGGATTCCCATGACGGTTGCCTCTTCGGTAATCCCGCCAGAATCCGTCAGAACCGCCTTGGCATATTTGACGAGGAAATTGAACGCGAGATAGGGTTGAGGATCGACGAGATGGATAGAGCAAGGGTACTCTGCGACCTGATCGATGGTTTTCCGGGTCCGGGGATGGATGGGAAAGATCACGGGGTATCCGCGCGCGGCTTCCGCAACAGCAGCAAGCGTCTCGGTCAGCACCCGTGCTTCATCGACGTTCGCGGGTCGATGAAGCGTCATCACGAAGTACTCACCCGGAGCGAGATCCAACTCATCCCAGAATGATGGGGGTCGCAGTCGATCCATGTGGGTAAGAAGGGTATCGATCATGGTGTTGCCGACAAAAAAAATCCGCGCCGGATCGACGCCGTTATGAATGAGATTCAGTCCAGCCTGCTGGCTGGTCGTGAAAAACCAATTAGCGATCGCATCCGTCACGGTGCGGTTA
>JAJYFY010000091.1 GCA_021785265.1 Pseudomonadota bacterium | reverse complement strand
GTGAGAAGATCTTTGGACTCCATGAAATCCCCCCGTCGGCCCCGCCGACGATCCTCCATCCTAGCCGCGAGACGCGGGATTTCACAAGCCGGGGGCTTCGATCGGATGGGATTCGCGCACAATCCGCAAAAAGCCGACCAGGGCCGGACTCAGACGCCGCCGCTTGAGGACGAGCCAGGTCATGTGGCGCACGAGTGCCAGCGCCGGCAGGCGGAGCACCCGGAGTGTGCCGGCGGCCAACTCCTCTCCGATGGCGCGCTTGGAAACCAGCGAGACCGCAACGCCGCTCGCCAGCACATCTTTGATGGCCTCGGTACTCCCGAGGCAGAGCATGTCGCGTGGTGTGACACCGGTTCGGGACAGGTGGGACAAAACCACCTCGCGGGTTCCTGATCCGGGTTCCCGGATCAGGAAAGTGTGTTGCTCGAGCGCTTCCCGTTCCGGTTTTTTCCCGCTCAAGGGATGGTTGGCCCCCACCACCGGAACCAGTTCATCCTGATCGAATGCCCGGACCTCGAACTCCTCCGGTGGGGTGGTCTCGCCCTCGACAAAGCCGGCTTCGGCCAGCCCACCGGCGAGCGCCGAATGGACACCCTTCGAGTTGGTGATGGAAAGCGAAACCCGGACCTCGGGATACCGGCGATGGAAGAGCGCCACCAGTCTCGGCAGGATGTAGTTCCCGATCGTCGTGCTCGCGACCAGATCCAGGCTTCCGCCCCGGAGCGTTTCGAGTTCCC
The DNA here is from genome assembly GCA_021785265.1 of Pseudomonadota bacterium. GTDB lineage: Bacteria > Pseudomonadota > Gammaproteobacteria > JAKAQQ01 > JAKAQQ01 > JAJZIH01. The sequence goes on along the minus strand of JAJYFY010000091.1, from coordinate 4,827 downwards.
GCACCGAGGCTTCGGCCTCCCGTTCCAAAAGCCCGATCCGCTGCGCGTACTGGAAAAGAACCTCGCCGCTCACCGTGAGCCGGACCCCACGGGGTAGCCGGTCGAACAGCTGGGTATCGAGCTCCCGTTCCAGTGTCCGGAGCTCGCGCGTGACCGCGGGCTGGGTCACTCCGAGCTGCTCGGACGCCTTCGTGATGTTGCCGATCTCGGCCACCGTTCGGAAAATCTTGAGATGCCAGAGATTCATGGAAGGGCCCTCATATTCATCTAAATATTTTATCAATTTAATAATAAAAATGCATTTTATTTATTTATAAACCGGGACCATAATGCCGCCCGTCGGTGAGATCCGGGCCGATGGCCCGCTCTCTCCATTGATCACTAATCGGAGACTGAATCATGAAACGTTCCACGCTCAACTTCCCGAAATGGGCCCTGCCGCTTCTCGCCATGACTCTTCTCACCCTGCCTGTGGTTTCTGCGAAACCATTCTGGAGTTATCCCGTCATCCAGGGCTATGGTCCAGTCCACATCTGGCCGAAGGTCGCGCTGCGCCCGAATCCGCACCAGACCTACCGCGCCCTCTTCGACGTCACCAAACCCGGTAAGACTTTTCTCAAACTCAACCCGGGCCTGAGCCACATTGCCCGTGCCGTCAACACGTTCGTCGCTGCCGGCGTGCCGCTCAGTCATCTGCGCTTTTTGGTCATCATCCATGGTCCGGCCACTCCCATCGCCTTGGGCGCACGGAAGTTCCAGGCCGTGTTCCACCATCCGAACCCGAATCTCCGGATCCTCCGCGATCTGCGCCGGGCCGGTGTACGGATCTATGTCTGCGGAAACGCGCTCGGTGACATGCACTACAACCCGCGAGAGGTCAACCCGGAGATCACGGTCGCCCTCTCCGCCCTCACAACCCTCGTCATGATCCAAGACAAGGGTTATGCCTTGATGCGGATGTAATCGACGGCCGCACCCGGTGGCGGCCAGTGGCCGTCACCGGGCCCCGGCGCGATGACCCGCCTTATTCAGGAGATTTTCCATGCAAACCAACCTCCACGATTTCCGCACCGCTCGCCTCCTGATCCTCGCGACCGCCCTCGTCGCGGCCAGCCTCGTGGCACAACCCATCCAGGCCACGACGCGGCTTTGGAACGGAAAGGTCCACGCCCCGCTCTACCGCGAGAGCCTCTTTCCGCCCTGGCAGCAGGGCCGCAACGATCCCGCCATTCCCAAAGGCTTCACCTTTACCGTTCCCGAAGTCGACGATCTCGCCGATTTCCACGGCAATCCCGCAACGGCGAAGCTGGTCATTTTTGTCGGGGGCAACTACTACTTCGCCATGGCGCCCCTCGTGCACAGCTTCGAGGCAGAGCATCCCAGGCTGCGGGGCCACATCTACTACGAAACCCTCCCGCCCGGCATCCTCATCCGCCAGATGGACCAGGGCGGAGTTATCACCGTTGGCAACATGACCTGGCGTGCGCGTCCCGATGTCTATGCCGCAGGACTCCTCAAGCTCAAGATGTTGCGGAACAAGGGCCAGGTCATCGCCCCACTCGTGCCCTACGTCACCAATGATCTGGCCATCATGATTCCGGAGGGAAATCCCGGCCGGGTCCATGGGCTGGCCGATCTCGGGCGTCCGGGTCTCCGGCTCGCCATGCCGAATCCCGCCTGGGAAGGCGTCGCCCGGCAGATCCGCTTGTCTCTGCTCAAGGCAGGCGGCCCGGCACTCGCCCGGATGGTCTACGTCACCAAGGTCAGGGACGGTCAAACCCTCCTCACCCACATCCACCATCGCCAGACACCCCTCTTCCTCATGCAGGGACTGGCCGAAGCCGGCGTGACCTGGGCATCGGAGGCAATTTTCCAGGAACAGATCGGTCATCCGATCCGCATGATCCCGATCCCGGCCCGCGACAACACGACCGCGATCTACGCGGCCGCCGTGGTGAAAGGCGCCCGGCACCCAAAAGCCGCGCGGGCCTGGCTCCGTTTTCTCAGGAGTCCACGGGCACTGGCCATCTTTGAACGCTACGGCTTTCGCCCCTACCGGAGGCATTAGGCCATGCAGACCCAAACCGCGCCTCCTCCAGGGGATCGGGGAACCGCCCTCCGGCCCGCTTCCGGCTGGGACCTCATCGCCTGGGCACTTTTGATCGTCCGTTTCACGCTGGGTTGGATCTTCTGGGGCGGAGGGAGTCGGCGCTTCATCTACGCCCCACAGAAACTGAACCCCCATGCGGCCAGCTGGATGGCCAACAAGCTGCAGACTGCAATCCCCGGTGCCCTGTTAGGGACGGGATCCATGCTCGCCTACCTTCTCCACCACTTCACCCTGCTCTATGGGGCACTCATCTTTTTCAGTGCCGTTGAACTCGTCTTCGGGGTCTTTCTCATCGTGGGCTTCATGACCCGCTTGTCGGCTCTCGTCACGATCGGCTTGAGCATCGCCCTCATGCTGCTCTTCGGCTGGCAGGGGGCGACCTGTATCGACGAGTGGACCATGGCCTCGGCCACGCTGGCCATGGGACTCGCGCTCTTCCTCGGGGGATCCACGGCCGGATCCGTCGATGGCTGGCTGCTCCGGCGCTCGCCGGCGCTCGAGCGGAAGACCTGGTTCCAGTGGCTGGGCAGCGGCGCCTGGCCGGAAGCGCGGCTCAAGCGTTGGAGCCTGATCGGCACGATCGTGGCCGGACTCTTCATCGTGCTCACTTATAATTACTATCGGGGCTCCGTACTAACGCCCTTCCACGGCGGACCGACCAGCCCCTCCCGGCATGCCCTCACCCTGTCCCGCGGCCGGCTCCTCAAGAACGGGGCGGTCTCCTTCAGAGTGGCCGTCATGGCGGGCACGGCTGCCGAACCGTCCCATATCGTCCGGATCAGGCTCTACGCACCAGACGGACGGGCGGTCGAGCGCTGGAACGCCATCACCCTGTCCCACCTGTCCCCTGACCGGATCCACAACGGTTTCGCCTACAACCGTTTCGTCCCGGGCTTTGTGGGATTGGTCGCCCGGGTCGGGGCGGAGGCCACCGTCACCTTGCCCCCCCGCAGGTCCCGCCTCGTCCTGGTTCCCGGCCGGTATCGCCTGGACGTGAGGACGGTCAGCGGTGCCCGCTATCACCTCCCGGTCTCGATGCCGTAAGGCGGAGATTCAAAAACGGGTAATCAAGCCCCGAACCGGGCCCTGCCAAAAGGGGGCCCGGTTCACTCTGGAAGCGCTGAAGGACGGCAAAACTCCATCTCGGCGCCGAAGTTCACGCCTTCAATCTTTAGTCACTACGCGCTTTCAGACCAGAATCACACCCCTTGATCTAGCTCCGACTCCCCCGCACCCGCCGTTGGGTCCACTCCTCAAGACCCAAAAGTCCGGTCAGTATCATCAGCTCCAGGGGCGAAACCCCACCCCCACCGCCTCCACTGCTCCCGCTCCCCATCGGCGGCGCAGTCACCGTTACGGCCATGGTCTCCGTCGCCGCATCCCCAAAGGCATCGGTTGCCGTGACCGTCAGATCGGAGGCCCCCGGCGTACTCCCGGAACTCAGATTCAGGGTGCAGTTGCGGTCGGACTCCGTTGTCCCACAAGCGGAAGAGATCGTCACCGCCGAGACCGGAAGAACCGTCGGGTTGCTGCTGGCCAGAGACAAGCGAAAAGGTGCCGTCCCGGTCAGCTTGAAGTTCTCCTGCGTACTCGAACTCTCGTCCAGTGTCGTATCGGCCAGCCCCGCAAGGAGCGGGGTGATCGTGAGCGAGACCGCCGCGACGTTGCCCACCGGATCCGTCGGGCTATCCGCTGCCGGACACGAAGAGGGAGCCTGGCCATGCCAGGTAAAGGCGTCGGGCCCACTATAAGTGGCCGAGCTGGGCGTGTAGGTATAAGCTCCGGTCGAGGTGAAATCCACGCTCCCCTGAACCGGTAACTGGACAAGCGTATCGCTGGCCGCGCAGCCAGACGTGTTGGTCAGCCCCGGCACCGTGCCGGTGATCTGAGCACCCGCGCTACCCGAAGCACTGCGGTTCGTGGCGATCAGTGCTCCCGGACTCACCGTAATCCCACCGGGGGAACTACCCACGTCCACCATCGTCAACACCGTGTTGTAGTGGGCTGATAACGGATCGGTGACCCTACCACCGTATTGTTCGCGGCGTCGATCACCGAAAGGGTGCCGTCCTTGCTGCATGTGGAACAGCCATTCGCGACATAGACCCGGCTGCCGTCTGGACTCACCGCAATCCCACCGGGGGAACTACCAACGTCCACCGTCGCGACCACTGTATCGGTCGCGGTGTCAATCACCGAGACAGTGCCATTACCACCACAGGCGGATGAGCTCCCGCAGCTCGCGACATAGGCGTCGGGGGCGGCCCATGCCGTGCTTGCCATCACGCCCGCGAGCAACGGCAACAGCAAGAGCACCACCGGGAAAAGGCTCCAGGACAAAGTCAATCGAGGTGGTTTCATTCGCGGGTGGCTCCTTTATCTATGTGCCGACTGACGGCAAACACCAAGCTTTTCACCCAAGCTGCCAGACGGATTGTCTCTAATCGAGGCTTGGAAGCCAGGCAAAACCCTCTTCGTCTGGACTATACTCCACTTAATCCAGGGCGTTACAGCGGTGGATTCGCACATTTCTTTTGTACGGAGAAAGCTCCGAGGCGGAATCCCGGTCTATTCCAGACATCCTTCAAAAGGGACACCGGATTTCCAGTAAGCGCCTTTACCGGACACCTACACGCCTCCGGCGTAGACGCTCCGTGTTCAGACCCGTAACTGCGCGAGCGGGGGGCACTCGCAGGACGTTTTCGGTTCATGCCCCG
>JAJYFY010000090.1 GCA_021785265.1 Pseudomonadota bacterium | reverse complement strand
GGGCCAAAGCCCTCCGTTTTGAAGACTTGCGTGACCCGGGCTTCTTCCTCGATGAGATACCGGGCCAGCTGGTTGCGGTCAGCCGGCCGCTCCGGGGCTACGGACTCGAGGCTCATGGCACCCTGAGTCATGCCCGTCTGCCGGATATTGAGTCCATAACCGATCACGCACCAGAGGGGACCTTCCGCCTCGCCGGAAAGTTCGACCAAGATGCCGCCGAACTTGCCGGAACCATACCAGAGATCGTTGGGCCACTTGAGGCCGGGGACCGGGAAGCCGGCGCGCCCGAGGGCGCGGCAGGCCACGATCCCGCTGATGAGCCCCAGGGCCTGGAGGTCGGGCGGTGCGATCGGAAACGGGATCCCGAAGGAGATGAGCAGCGAGGCGCCGTACGCGCCCTGCCAACTCCGTCCGCGACGGCCGCGTCCCTGGGTCTGGTACTCGGCAAGTCCGACTCGCGGACAGGAATGATCCCTTTGCCGGATGAGCTGTTCGTTGGTCGAATCGATGACGGGCCAGAGTTCCATTTCCAGGCTCTCCCACCCGGGGGGACACTGGAGCCCATCCCGGATCTCACGGAGGGACAGTCCGTGAAGCGGGGTTTCGAGCCGGTATCCCCGGTCATGATCGCGTTCGACCCCGAGGCTGAGCTTGCTTAGGGATTCGATGCGCTTCCAGACGGCCGCCCGGCTCACGCCGAGAAGACGGGCCAGTTCGGGTCCGGTGTGCCATTGCCCATCTTCCAGACGGGCCAGAAGTTCCCTGAGGCCTGTCGGGTCACGCACGGAAATCCTTTCGCCACTTCCAGCGACGGCTTGAGCGGTGTTCCTTCCCCGCAATCAGTCTCCCGAAGTTGGCGCGATGTCGCCAGAGCAGAATCAGGACAGAGAGGATCCCATAACCGCCGAGGAGAAGACGCGGCCAGGTCCCGGGCCAGGCCCAGGCCAAGCCGGCAAAAACCACGGCCGATGCGGTGCTCGCCAGAACCACGTAACCCGTCGCGTAGAAAATCACGGCCCAGGCAAGGAGGGTCAGGAGGGCGAGGGGGGGAGCCAGGGCAAGTGTGCCGCCGAGAAAGGTCGCGACCCCCTTGCCGCCCCGGAAACGGGAGAAGACCGGGTAGACATGACCCAAAAGGGCTGCCAGGACCGTCAACGGCGGGAGCCAGCCCATGGCATGCGGCGCGAGCCAGAGGGGGATATAAAGACCGGCCAGCCATCCCTTTCCGGCATCCCACAGGAAAACCGCATAACCGGCCCGCCGTCCCAGCAGACGCACCGCATTGGTGGCTCCGGGATTGCCACTGCCGGCATTCCGGAGATCCTGACCCGAGAAGCGGGCGAGGAGGGGTCCGGCCAGGAGGGATCCCAAAAGGTAGGAGACGAGCAGTGCCAGAAAGATTCGGATCATGAGTCCTGCCCGCCCGGAAAAGAGCCGGCTCAGCCTCCCGGCGAGGCCAGTTCCTCTTCGAGCTTCAAGGTGAGACACTTGGCGGAGCCCCCCGCCTTGAGGAACTCGTCCAATGGGCTCACCTGAACCGAGAACCCCCGATGTTCGAGCGCTTCGCGGAGTGCGGGTGAGGCCGCATGGAGCACGACTGCCCGGTCGATATTGACGGCATTGCAGGAAAAGGCCAGGGCATCCTGGGTCTCGACCGCCACCCGCCGCGTGGCGGGGATCCGTTCGGCAATGAGGCTTTGGGAGTTCTCCGAAAAGGCTGCGGGATAGTAGAGGAGCGAGCCATCGCTCAGGGGACAGAAGCAGGTGTCCAGGTGATAAAAACGGGGATCCACGAGTTCGAGGCCGACGACCTCGCAGCCGAGCGTCCGGGCCAGCCAACCATGCCCGCTTCGATCCGTCCGCCATCCGGAACCCGCCCAAAGTCGGGGCGCACCCCGGTCGAAGAGGGCATCGCCCGCCCCCTCGAAATAAATGGCGTCCGGCAGGGGGTGGATCTCGAAGTGCCGGGATTCGAAAAAATGCTGGAAATAGGGTGACTCACCCTTGCGTTCCTCATGGTAGAAACGGCTCACGACCGCCTTGCGGCCGAGGACGAGTCCGGCGTTTGCCGTAAAGACCATGTCCGGGAAACCGGGGACCGGCTCGAGCTCGACGATTGGGGACCACTGGGCCAGAAGATCCCGGAGCGCCTGCCACTGCGCCAGGGCCCGATCCCGATCGACGACCCCGTGCCCGGGATCCATCCAGGGATTGATGCTGTAACTCACCTCGAAATGCCGGGGGGGGCACATGAGGATCGGGCTCGTTCGGATCATGCGGCCTTCCTAAGGCGGCGACTCGGTTATTCTAAAGGATTCAAAACCACTCCTCCCCTTCCTTCCGGAAGGACGCCGATTCGGAGCTCCCCCATGACCCAACGCCAGGATTTCGAGGCCATGCGCGACCGGTTGAACCGGCGCCTCACCGAGATCGACAACCGCGTGATCAAGCGCTTCCTTTCGGTGGATGCCCAGACCTACACGAAAGGCGCGCTCGACACCCCGACCAAGGAACTGATCGGGCTCACGGCCTCCCTCGTGCTCCGTTGCGACGATTGCGTCCGTTACCACCTGAACCGGGTGCATGATCTCGGCCTCCGGGCAGAGGCCATTCACGAGGCGCTCTCGATCGGTCTCGTGGTCGGCGGATCGATCGTGATCCCGCACCTGCGCCGGGCCATCGACTACCTGGACGAACTCGAGCAGGATCGCGCCCCGGCGCCCTAGGCGGGTTCGGACCCGTCTTTTCCGGAACCCGGATGATCGGGAGGTGCCCGGTTGGGAAGAAAGAGTTCGGCGATCATGCACCGGGCGCTCCCCCCGCCGACCGACTCGATCCGATCGAGTGGGACGGACAGAATGCGGGCGTAAGCCTCGAGCCTTCGGATCTGCTCCGGCCTGAACGCCGACCAGGCCCGGTCCGATCCCACGATCAGAGATCCGGTCGGCGTGTCGAGTTCGAGGAGATTGCCCGCGAAGTTCTCGATCTGTTCCGGCGTGAGTTCGATCGTGTCATGGCCGTCCTTCCGGAGCTGGGCCAGGATCCGCCCCCGCGCGGTGGCATCCCGAATGAGCGGGGATCCCACGACCGCCCAGTGGTGACCGATCGCCATGAGGACGTTCGTATGGTAGGGAGGAGAACCGCGGAGGGGAACCGTCTCAAAGCATGAGGTCTCATAGCCCATGAGCAGGCCCCAGTGCTGGACCAAGTCTCGTTCGGTCCGGCTCGACTGGGCCGCGTAGGCCTTCCGGTGGAGCCGGTCGAGCACCAGACTCCCCGTGCCCTCGAGATGGCTGGACTGGGCCTCGAAGCCGGTCAGGTCGATCAGTCGGGAGACCCCGAACCGATCTCTCAGGAGCGTCACGATCTCGGGTCTCCGCTCCGGTCGCCGCGTCAGTGCCTCCAGGGGGTAAAGCACGATCGTTCCCTCTTCGTGCGTGCTGATCCAGTTGTTGGGAAAGACGGCATCCGGCCTCGGGGGATCCGGTTCATCGTCCACGACCACGACCTCAACACCCGCCTCCTTGAGCCGTTTCACCAGCTGATCGAACTCCGCTCTTGCCCGGGCCGGGAGATCGGCCAGATCCGAGGGGGACTGGAACCGGTTGCTGGTCGCGGTGAGCGGGTTGAAAGCAAAAACCGCCGGGCGAACCATCAGCACACGGCCGGTCGTGGGTTTCCGGGTCGTGATCACGGATCGATGGACCGGTGGCGAATATTCATGAAATGACCCTCCTTTGCATTCCCCTTCCCAGTCTTCCGGGAGGCGGGTACACTGAATCCGGGGTGTCGGTCGCCATGAAAGCCTCCGATTATGACAGAAGCAATAAAACAGCGAGCGTGGGAGCACTATTGGCAATCCAGCCGGCTCGCGTCGTGTGGCGGCGAGGGCGGCCAGCAGTATCAAGCTGCCATCGTCGAACACTGGCACCGGGTTTTCGCGAACTTCCACGGCGTAGATCGCCTCCTGGATCTCTGTTGCGGGAACGGCGCCCTTTCGGTGCTGGCCAATCGCTACTTCCGGGAGCAGGGGCTCGAGTCGGTCGCCATCACGGGCATCGACCGGGCCCCCATCAATCCCCACCGCTGGCTCGCCCGACTGACGCCCTGGGTCACCCCGATCCGTTTCGAGGGTGGAGTTTCGGCCGAATCACTGCCGTTCCCGGAGGGGAGTTTTTCCGCCGTGATCGGCCAGTACGCCATCGAATATACCGACCGTGACCGGAGCCTGGCCGAGTGCCGGCGGGTGCTTGCGGATTCGGGATACCTGGCCTTCGTCTGTCATGCCCGGGAAGGGCGCACCGTCGAGCGGGCCAACACTCAGCTCGCGGATATCGAGCGGCTCAGGCAGCTCGATTATTTCTCGTCGGCCCGGGTCCTGGCCCGACTCCGGTTTTCCCACCCGGATCCCCGACACCCCGATTGCCTGAACGCCAAAACCCTGTTCGACGAGAAAAGCCGCATCCTGCAAGATTGGGCCAGCCGTTCGGCCGAGCCCGCGATGTACGAAAACGTCGTGAACGTCACGCGCGACACGCTCGGGAAAAGCAGCCACCATCTGCCGGAAGTGATCCAGGCCAAACTCGATGAAGTGGAGGCCGGGGTGGAAGATCATGCCCACCGTGTGCAGGCCCTGGTTGAGGCTGCCCTCACAGAGACCGAGATACGCTCCTGGCTGGATCCCCTGGTCCGTCGGGATTTTCGTGCCGTGGGGTGCCTGCCGCACCCGGTTCGGGGGCCACGGGGTCTGCTCGGCTGGAGCGTCGTCCTCCGCCGCGGCCACTAGGTCCTCCCGGGTCTCCCCGGATTGCGCTCGCCTCCCCCAAAAGCAAAGCCCGGGTGGACGGATCCACCCGGGCTTTTCCCGTTTAGATGCCTGGCAACGACCTACTCTCACATGGAGGATGCCCCACACTACCATCGGCGCTGGACGGTTTCACTTCCGAGTTCGGAATGGGATCGGGTGGTTCCCGCCCGCTCAAGTCACCAGGCAAAACGAATGATCTGTTGTTTCGGCGCACGGGTTGTGCGGCCCCAAATGGCTTGGGTGTTATATGGTCAAGCCTCACGGTCAATTAGTACTGGTTAGCTCAACGCATTGCTGCGCTTACACATCCAGCCTATCAACGTCGTCGTCTTCAACGGACCTTTAGGGGTCTTGTGACCCAGGGAGATCTCATCTTGAGGGGGGCTTCCCGCTTAGATGCTTTCAGCAGTTATCCCGTCCGTACATAGCTACCCGGCTCTGCCACTGGCGTGACAACCGGAACACCAGAGGTACGTCCACTCCGGTCCTCTCGTACTAGGAGCAGCTCCTCTCAAATCTCCAACGCCCATGGCAGATAGGGACCGAACTGTCTCACGACGTTCTAAACCCAGCTCGCGTACCACTTTAAATGGCGAACAGCCATACCCTTGGGACCTGCTACAGCCCCAGGATGTGATGAGCCGACATCGAGGTGCCAAACTCCTCCGTCGATGTGAACTCTTGGGAGGAATCAGCCTGTTATCCCCGGAGTACCTTTTATTCGTTGAGCGATGGCCCTTCCATACAGAACCACCGGATCACTAAGACCTGCTTTCGCACCTGCTCGACTTG
>JAJYFY010000089.1 GCA_021785265.1 Pseudomonadota bacterium | reverse complement strand
AGTGGAGCGGCCGGCTGAGAATTCCCAAGAGGCTTTGGGTGAGGAGAAGACCGATCATGAGGAGAAAGGTCGCCATGATGATTTGGAGGCTCCCGAATCCCCGGCGCAAGAGACGGGCGCCACGGGAGGTCCCATGCGCACCGGCTTCATGGATGAGCGGAGCGAGGAGAGATTCGCGCCCGGCAGAGGTCAGGGCAGCCATGAAAATACCGCTCACGAGGAGGACCGTTCCGGCGGTCGTGGCGAGTGCTGCGTTTTTTCCGAATGAGATGAGGAAGGGGAGATGAACGGTGACCGGACCGGACAGGGCCGAGTGGATGAGTGCCTGGAACAGGTCTGAGAGGACGGCTCCAGCGACCATCGCGCCCGTGGCGACCAGAAGCAGGGTCAGGAGGTATTCGCCGAGCATGAGCCGGAAAAGGTCCGGGGTCGATGCACCGAGCGCGCGACGGACTGCGAGACTTGTCGCGCGTTGACGTGCCCGGACCAGTTCCAGGTTGACCGAGTTCGCGGTCGCGATGACGAGCAGGACGAGCGCGATGAGTGCCAGGATCAGGAGGAATTCAGGGTGCCCACCGAGGTAGAATTCGACCAGGTAGTGATGCAGGCCGGTCGCGTCGATCGTGAATCCATCCTGGACCGCGTGTTGACGAGCACCGGGCGACATTCGGGCGAGCAGGCGGTTGCGGAAGGCGGCAAGTGCTGCATCCAGTTTCGCAAGTGTCTCTTCCTTCGTGAGACGGACAATCATCGTATGATTGATGTTGTGGTCACGTAGCTCGGCGGGAGTCAGTTTCCGTGATAACCAGAAGTCAGCTACCGGGTAGATCGTGTAGAAGGTCTTGGGCATGACGCCCACGATCCGATATCGAGTGCCGCGAAACTGGAGGATCTGGCCGAGTACCTTCCGGGAACCCCCGAAGGCGGTTTTCCAGAATCCGTAGCCGAGCATGGCCTCGGATGGTCCCCCGGGACGGCCGGAGGCCCGGGAAAGCCAGTGTCCAAGCTTCGGAGGAACTTCGAGTGTCCTAAAGAGCGAAGGGGTTGCGAGTCCGCCTATGACCATGTGCTTGATGCCGTGGACGGTCGAGAGCCCGCCCGTGATGTCGAGGAGTCCTCCCGCGCGGATGCCCGGTATGTGCGACACGATTTCATGGTAGGCCTGATAGGACACCTCGCTGCCGAGTAGGCCGGTTTTGAGCAGGCGTTCACGGATCATCACGAGTCTTTGGGGATGGGGGTAGGGCAGGGGACGCCAGAGGAAGCCATCCAGCACGGTGAAAACCGCGCCGGCCGATCCCAGGGCGAGTGCCAGCATCAGGATGGTCGCCGGTGAAAGACGCCGGAGGAAGCGTCCGGGACGATGACCGGACAGGGGAACGGGCGCTTCCTGGGTAGACGGGGTTTCTTGCATCACGGCGCTCCTCAACAAATGGGCTCAATGGGTGGCGAGCACGCCCTCAAAGGTTTCCTCACGTGCATCGGCGTCATCGACGATCTGTCCATCGATCAGGCGGATCAACCGGTGAGCGAAGCGGGCATAGTGCGGATCGTGGGTCACCATGAAAATGGTGGCGCCCCGCTCGTGGAGTGCGGCCAGAAGCTCCATGACCGCCTCCCCGCTCTTGGAATCGAGGTTGCCCGTCGGTTCGTCGGCGAGCAGGATCGAGGGTTCGCCGACGAGTGCCCGGGCAATGGCCACTCGCTGTTGCTGGCCGCCTGAGAGCTGTCCGGGGTAATGGCGGAGCCGGTGACTCATCCCCATCTCGTCGAGGACCGCCCGGACCCGTTCCCGGCGGGTGCCCCGCGGGACACCACCCCGGTAGATCAGGGGCAGCTCGACGTTTTCCTCGACCGTGAGGTCGCCGATCAGGTTGAAGGCCTGGAAGACGAAGCCGATGTGGCGGTTCCGCATCCGTGCCCGCTCGCTCGCGTTCAAAGTCTCGACGGGGGTTCCCGAGATCCGGTATTCACCTCCGGTCGGGGTTTCGAGAAGTCCCAGGATCGAAAGCAGCGTGGTCTTGCCGCAACCGGAGGGTCCCATGGCGGCAATGTACTCGCCTGACTGGATGCTGAGTTCGATGCCGGTCAGGGCGTGCGTTTCCACCTCCTCGGTTCGGTAGACTTTGGTGAGGCTGCGGACATCGATTACGGGAGTCGCTTCGTTCATGACGGATCTCCTGATGAATGGGATCTGGGGTGGTTTGCGGGATGGAGCGTGGGGTGAGACGCGTTGTTCACGAGTCGCCGGTCGAGAAGGCGGCTCAAGTGGAAAAGAGTTTCGGGAGTGAGAAGTCCCGCCGCGGCTTCCAGTCTGAGCGCATCCTCGATCAGCTGGGCATGGACCGCGGGAAGGTTCGTTTCCGCGCTGAGCAGAGAGAGACGGGCGTTGACGAGATCGAACTCCGAGCGCAGTCCGGCCTGGACACCGGCCTCGGTGGCCACGACCGCGCGGCGGGCGGCCTGGGCGCTGTCCTCGTAGGCTCGCACGCGTGCCACATCTGCGCGGAAAGCACTCAGGGACTCCAGGATGGTGGCCTGGATCTTGAGGAACGCCCGTTCTGTCTGGGCATCCGCGAGACGCGCTTCGTCATGGGCCCGATCGACATGCGCCTGGGTTCCCCCGCCGGCATAGAAGTTCCAGTGCAGGTTGAGCAGGAGGAAGTTCTGCTGGGCCGTATTGGCAGCTGGTGAGGGAAAATCAACCACTCCCGGAACGGCATAGCCGTAGGTGCCGCCGGTGAGTTCTCGGGTATGACTCAGTTCCAGCCGGATCACGGGGAGATATCCGCCCCGTGCGGCGGAGACCGAAGCACGCGCTGAGCGGGCCTCGAGCCGGGCTGCGAGCAGTGTAGGATTCGCTTCCCGGGCTTCGCGGATCCAGGTGCGGGTACTGCGTGGGGGAAGCGGGATCGTGGGGAGCAGGCCGGCTCTGGATTGGATCTCCGGAGGAAACGCCGGGCCCGTGAGTTCCGAAAGTGCGGCTTCGGCTTTGTGAAGGGCGTGGCGGGCACTGATCACCTGGGCTTCGGCACTCGCTTTGGCGGATTGGGCCTCTTCGTAACCGATGATCCCGCGCAGTCCGGACTGGTGACGGTCCCAGGCTTGACGGGTCTCAAGCGCGAAGGCGGACTCGGTCTTACGAGTCGCCGTGAGCTGTGCCTGAGCAACCCCCACGGCCAGGTAGCGACTCGTCAGTGTCTGCATGAGTTTCATGCGCGTTGCATCATAGGTCGCGGCGGCGGCAGCCACCCGGGCATTGGCCGAAGCGAGTTTCTGGATGGCCTCCCAGTTGAAGAGGGGTTGACTGAGCGTGACCGTCCAGTAGCTCTGATTGATGTTTTCCGATTGCTCGACGGTCAATATATTGTTGCCGTAGAACTGGGGGCCCGCACTTTGCCCGTTCGTGTAGGTCCGGTTGGCATCTAGGCTGAGCCGGGGCAGGAGCCCCGCCAGTGCGGACGGATGCCGGGTGCGGGTGGCCGCCAGGCGTTCGCGGGCTTCGCGGAACTGGGGGTTATAGATCCGGGCGATCCGCCAGGCGGCCCATAAGGAACCCGGAGGGGCCGGAATCCTCCGGGTTTGGGCATGGATCGTGGGGCTCACGGCGAGCGCCAGAAGAAGGACAAGGCCCGAGCCGGGGAGCCGGGTCCAGTGTGCTCGGTGGTGACGGGGAGAGAAGCGGTTCTTCGGCATGGATCAGCCCCGGATCCGGATGCGGCGTGCATCCGCGAAACCGGAGGTGTCGGAGACAATGACCCGCTCGCCGGGCGTGAGACCTTTCAGGATCTGGATCGCATTGCTGGAGGCACGTCCGAACCGGACCATGACCGGGATCGCATCGCGGCCGCCGTGGCTCAGGCGGTAGAGTGTCATCGTTCTGTTACCGGCACTGTAGGCCGGTCGCTCGACGTAGAGTGCGTCGGCGAGGGTCGTGATCGTGATGATTCCGTTGATGGCCAGGTTCGGGCGGGCATCGGCCGGGAGGGGAGCTTTGGGCTCAGCGTCGACCGTGACGGTCCCACCTTGGACGGAGGGAGAAACGCGGGTCACAACAGCAATGAGGTGTCGCCCCGACCCGGTATCCAGGGCGAGATCGACCCTCTGGCCAAGCGCGACTTCCGCCGCTTCACTGGCCGGAACCTCGAGCCGGGCCTTGAGTGCATGCATGCCGGCGATTTTGGCAATGCTACTACCGAGAACCACGCGCTGGCCTTCCTGGATTGCCACACTCTGGACGACTCCGGCCAGTCCAGCCCGGACCTTGAGTGAGGCGAGTTCGTGTTCCTCACTCCGGTAGGCCGCTTCCAATGAATCGATCCGGGCCTTCTGGGCATGGATCTGGGCGGCCTCGTTTCTCCGGAAATCAGCAATGCGCTTTTGGGTGAGTTCGGCCTCTCGGGCCAGCGAGGTCGCCGTGAGGCGACTCCGCGTGTACTGGAGGGAACCCACCACCTGTTCGGCCAGGAGTCCCTTTTCCGCCTGGGCCTTGAACTGGGCCGCTTGCGCCGCGGATTCGACCTGGGACAGGGTGTCCTCGAGGGTGAGCAGGTGATCATCCAGGCTGGCCTCCTGCGAGACCAGGGAAGCCTGGGCATTCGCCAGCCGCGCCCGGGCCTCGATCACCTGGTCATCGAGATCGGGATTGGAAAGAACGGCCAGGATACTCCCGGCTGTGACCCGGTCACCCGGCTCGACCCGGATCTCCTGGATCGTTCCGGGAGCCCCTGCAGTCACGACCCGGATCTTCCGGGGAACGAGGGTGCCGGGCGCACTCACCGTGACGGAAAACCGTCCTTTCTGAACGGTCGCGATCCAGAGGTTGGCTTTCGAGACACTGGGGCCGGCTGGTGCCAGTCTCAGGATGAAGAACGCGGCCAGGAGCAGCACCAGGACCGAGGCTCCAGCCAGTCCCCAGCGCCTAAGTTTCCGCCTGCGTCGTTCGGTCGGGGAGATCGCGATGTCGATCACGAAAGGATTCCTCCGAGTTCGCCTTATGCCTACTCACTATCCAGCAGGTTTTATGCCAGACGGTCGTTTGATAAAAAACTGTTTTTCCTCATATGGTTATATAGATCCCGAAAGGGATGGGCAGAAAAGCCCATCCCACATATGGAACGGATCTGAGAGAGTCGTCCCGATTTTGGGATTAAAACTCGAATGAGCAGACGAACATAAGCAACTCAATATTCCCCGAGACAGGTGTCTCAGCTCATATTGGCACGGGGGCGTTCTCGACCATTCGAACCGTGATCTTCCTCATTGCCGGAGAGATCGATTTCTCGCAGATCAATCCGCAGAGGGCGGTCCACCCGGATGAAATTCAACGGAGCTTATTTTTTTAGCTTTTCCAAGGCCTGCCTGGCTCGCTTAAAACCACTATCGAGCTTGAGCGCCGTTTCGTATTGTTGCTCCGCTTCGGCTTTATTACCCGAAAGACCGAACAGGATGCCGAGACGATAGTGTGCCCATGCATACAGTGGGGTACCGGGTCGCCAACTATGTGGCATGGTTAGATATTTCTGGAAATTATGAATTCCATTCAGTATATTTATTTTACCAAGCACGGACGCGAGACCAATTTGATAGTAGTTTTTGCTATTGT
>JAJYFY010000088.1 GCA_021785265.1 Pseudomonadota bacterium | reverse complement strand
TGCTCATACATTGAGCCATGCATGAAGACACCCTTTGGTGAGTCATGGACTCACGCCGCGGCATGACGTGAAAACTCAGTCCGCATCATTATAAGCGGTGTGGGGGAACGAGCATCTCGTGGAACCTAAACCGAGTCCCGAAGGCGCTCTCGATCGGAGAGCAAGACAGAAGGTCTGGGCGGCCAAGGTTCCAGCAGGAACCTTGGCCAATCCAATCCTCACCTTGTCGCCGAACCTCGACCAGGGCTAACTAGGCGCCTACCCATCCCAAAGGAAAACACAAACCCAACTTCCTTCACGACGTGAAGGGTCTAGAGCTTGCGATCTGAACTTCCGGGAAAGAGGGAGAGGGATCGAGCAGGAAAGGGGCAAATCGATTTAGAAGTGACCGTGTCCTCCTGACGAGGGGTTGCCCCCAAAGCCGCCACTGCGCCGACCCGGCCCACGGGAGGCGCCGCCACGGTTTCCATTTTCCGTCTGCGGGCGGGCTTCATTCACGGTGAGATTCCGGCCATTGAAATCCTTTCCATTGAGAGCGGTCATGGCTGCTTGTGCTTCCTGGGCACTACCCATTTCCACAAAACCAAAGCCCTTGGACTGGCCGGTATGTCGATCCGAAATGATCTGAACGGAACGCACCGTACCATAGGCGGCGAAGAGCTGTTCAAGCTCCGCACTATTGGTCCGGTAGTTCAGGTTACCAACATAAAGCTTATTGTTCAACGCAAACTCCTGAGCCGAAGCTCCAAATCAAGACTAAGACCCGTGGCATCATACACTAAACCACTGTAAAAAGCCCTAGGGGTCAACCATCCACGGCCCCGAACGTTTGATAGGATGGATTCGGCTATCCCCACCGGCTCGAGTCACCGTGAGGGGAGATCCGAGATCCGGCCGCCCGAGGGAAATCTACATGAGGAGACTACCATGTTGAATCCACGCAAGAAAAACCATTCAGGCCTCCTGATCGCCGGGGTACTGGCACTTCTTTTTCTTCTGGTTCCGATTCGGCCTGCCCGTGCGCAATTTGGCGTTTTTATAGGGGCGCCGACTTTCGCCTTTTCGCTTTTCGGTGGAGTCAATGTCTTCTGGATGCCGAGCTTCAACACCTATGCTTATTACGGTAACGGCTACTACTATCGTTGGGAGAATGGATTCTGGGTCTATGCCCCGGTCTACTATGGCCCCTGGGCTCCGCTACCCCCCTGGTTTGTCCTGCCCGAGGTCCTCCTCTATGGTCCACCCCCACCCATCGTGGCCTACCGTCCGTACTTCGCATGGTGGCGGGGTTATGTCGGACCTTGGTATCGCATGAATCATCCCTACTGGTGGGGTCGGTATCACCCCTACCTCCATGACTTCGACGACTGGCGCCACCGGGCAATCCCCTATTTCCGTAATCACCCCCATTTCTGGGAACGTCGCGGAGGTCGGCGCATGCGACCCATGTTTGCGCCGGCACATCCCAACTATCGTCGTAGCTTCATCGCGAGTCATCCCAATATCCGGCAGCGGTTCAACCAGTATCGTGCCCGCGTCGGTGGAGGTTACTACCCCCGCCCCGGTTTCCATACTCCCCTCCGGCGTGGCCCCTATCAACCCATGGCTCCGGGTCGGCCACTCATGCGAGGTGGACCCGGCCAGTTCCGAGGTGGACCCGGCCAGTTCCGGGGTGGTCCCGGCCAGTTCCGGGGTGGTCCCGGCCCCATGCGAGGTGGCCCAGGTCAGTTCCGAGGCGGCCCGGGCCGGTTCCGGGGTGGTCCTGGGCCCATGCGGGGTAGCGGGCACGGTGGTGGACACATTCCACATCAAGGCTAGAAAACTGTTCGGATGGGGAGGTGCCTAGTGCAGCATTTGGCGAGGGAAACAGGCCCCCTCAGCAAGGCCCGACTCTAGTTCGGGCACGGTCAAGGCCGGAGCGAAGTAATATCCCTGACCAAAACGCGCTCCGGCCCTTTGCAGGGCCTCAAGCTGTCCAACTTCCTCGATTCCTTCCACAATCGCTTTGAAGTTGAGATCGTTCGCAAGACCCAGTATGGCCTTGACGATGGTTTGATGGCGTGCATTGTCTTCCAGATCGAGGGTAAATGAACGGTCGATCTTGAGGCTGCTCAAGGGTAGATCATGCAGATAGCTGAGCGAGGAATATCCAGTTCCAAAATCATCCAGGGCCAGCTTGGCTCCCATCCCCAAGAGCTTTTCGAGCTGCAGCCAAATTCCACGATCCTGCCCCAGCAGAACATTCTCCGTGATTTCAACCTGAAAATATTTTGGGGGAAAGTGACTCTCACTGAGCACGCTGCTCATGAGATCCCAGAACAAGGGATCTACAAACTGACGATGGGACAGATTGAAATTGACCACCAAGTCGGCCGCTGACGGGTACTCCTGTTTCCAGCGGACAACCGTTTCACAGATTTGCTGCAGGCAGTGAATACCAATCGGGATAATCAGCCCGATCTCCTCGGCAATCGATAGAAAAACCTGGGGTGAAACCTGCTCACTCGGGCGACGTTGCCAGCGCAACAAGGCTTCCACCCCCACCATCCGGCCCGTGTCCAGTTCGACAACCGGCTGGTAAAGCACATGAAACTCCTGACGGATCAGTCCAGCCCTGAGCTCGGATTCGAGGTTCAGGCGACGAACGACCTCCTGTCGCATGCGGCGGTCGAAAAGCGCATAACCCGTATCACTCTGCAAGCGGGCGACAGACAGCGCCGTATCAGCGTCCCGGATAACGGCATTGCTGTCCAGGTAACTGGCCTCGCCCCAAACGATCCCCATGTGAATCTGGGTGAAAATTTCCCGCTCCAAAATTGCAAACGGTTTGGAAAAGCTCTGGCGGATCAGTTCAACCAGAGCCCGGACTTGAGCCACGGTCTGCACGGAGAGCAGCAAAGCGAACTCGCTGCCCTCGAGACGGGCCACAAAAGCCCGCGAACCCAGGGTCTGCTCGAGCCGCTGTCCCACCCGGATGAGCAGCTCATCACCCGCCACATAGCCGAGACTATCATTGACCAGCTGGTACGTATCCACTCCAAACAGCAGTACCGCATAAGGACAGCGATCTGGCTCGAAATCCCGGATTGCCTGATCGAGTCGTTCACTGAAGAGCACGCGGTTGGGCAAGCCGGTCAGGGGATCATGTCCGGCCTGATGGATCAGGCGTTCCTCGATTCGCTTGCGCTCGGTGATATCGACTGATGTACCCATGAGAATCGTGCCCAGATCCGTCACGAGGCTCTGTATGCTGATCAATGCTATCGGGATCACTGCCGGATCCCGATGGACCAAAGACCATTCGCGCGATTCGACCATGGATTCCCCGCGGGTCAGGCGATCCAGACATTCGTCGCACACGGACTGGAGGTCCGGCTGAACCAGTTCCTGAAACAACTTGCCTACCAGTTGTCCGGGTTCCCGGCCGAGCATGTGGGCAAAGGATTCATTGGCGTAGACACAGCGTTTCTTTTCCAGGATGAAGACGCCGACATGGCTGTTCTCGACCAAGGTCCGATACCGCATTTCCGAGTTCATCAAGGCCGCTTGTGCGTGTTTTCGCTCCGTCACGTTCACGAGCGAGCCTTCGTAATAGGCCAGACTGCCATCCTTGCGCCGGATGGCGCGTGAACTGGCCTCCGCAAAAAGCAGTGTTCCGTCCCGCCGACGCAACCGCAGTTCGTATCCGGTCACCTGATCCTCGTTATCCAGGCGTTGGTTGAGACGCATGCGGTCGGCTGGATTCACGAAGAGATTGGCAATGTTCTGGACCTGCTCCACCAGTTGATGGGCAGTTCCGTACCCCAACATGCGCGCCAGTGCCTCGTTGGCGGTTCGGAACCGGCCTTCAGGCAGGCTCTGGTAGATTCCGATCAGCGAATTCTCAAAAATCGCCTGGTAATCCCTTTCGATCTTGCGCAAGGCCCGCGCTGCACTCCGCTCGGCCGTGATATCCCGAATGGTCCCGGTACTCGAGAGCTTGCCATTGAAGGTGATGGGACCAGACCGGACCGACGCCAAAATCCGGGTCTTCCCGTCCTTTTTGAGGAGGTGCATTTCGTAGCTGGACTTTTCCCAGCGACCGGCTTCACGCTCCCGCCAGATCTCGAGCATGCGATCATGCTCTTCTGGAGCGATGAAACGCAGGAACGAAGACCCCTCCATTTCCTCCCGGGCATACCCCAGCATGTTTGCATAGGTCTGGTTGACGTACAGGTAGCATCCTTCATGGGACACAAAGACACCGTCCTGACTGTGCTCGACGAGCACGTCATAGCGCTCTTTCAGAAAAGCGTTTTCTCGTTCCAGACTCTCCTCGTCCGAAACCCCATCCGGAACCGGCCGGGAAACGCCAGGAGAGCAGCTCGCCAGATGCAGGAGAAACGCAGAAAACCCTTTGAAAACCAAGGAGTCCGGAGGTCCTAAGAGCCACCAGGACCGCCCGCCGGGTGAGGTGATCGGATCCGGCGGCGACGGGGCAGTTTTCTGGCTTTCCTGAACCCCGCGGATGAGCCAATCGCGAAATCCGGACTTGGCGGACGCATGATCCTGCGGGCTTGCCTTCCCTTCATCCAAAACCCGTAGAAAATCCTCAGCAACGCTCCGGCTGACCCCGAGAATCCTTCCTTTGGGCCAGTCCAGGACGACCCAGCCTCCAGCCTCGGGGGGCTGCCGTGGAAGCGACGGGTCCTCCTCCTTCATGCCCAAAGCTTCCCGCACTCCTGAGCGTCAGAGTGAAGCACCTGAAATCTATTCCACGGCCTGGATCGAATTGCCGGATCCTCCTCTGGCGGTCTGTCTCAGGATACCCTTCCTCTTCCGCCGGCTGCCCACCAGTCCCCCGCTCACGGCAAAGCAGGCCAGGAGCAGAAGGCCGATCGGCCCGAAGCCCCCCCCCCCACCGGAACTCGAGCTGCCACTTCCGGACGAGCCCGAACTGCCGCCCACGGTGATGGTAGCCGTCGATTCGGGATTGCAGGCCGAAACCCCCGCAGCCGTCAGTTTCGCAAGGCAGGGCACCCCCGCGCCATAGAAGCTACTGGCCCCGGTTGATGGCGCTCCACCCGGGAGACTGGAGACGCTGTCCAGAGTCGATTCGGGATTGGTGCCGGGTGCGTGCTGGAGAAGCAGGGCCATGAGCGCTGCAATGTGGGGGGCGGCCGCCGAGGTGCCATAAAAGGGCGAGGTGAAACTACCCACCGGGTTGATCGTGACCCCGTCCACGCCGGTGATATCCGGTTTGGGAATCGAAGTGGGCGATGGGGTCGTCGAGCTCAAGGAGGAGTACTCGAACTCAACCGGACCGGTCGAACTGAACTTTTCGATCGCGCCAGTGCTACTGCCCACCCCGTAGACATCCATGGCGCCGACCGTGAACTCTTGGGGTAGGGCGGACTGGCCATAGATACTCCCGTTCGGCGAGTCCGGATTCAGGTAGAGCTCGTTGGAACTCACGGAACCGGCCAGAAGCTTGAGCGAGGGACTGGGCGAGGTGCCGTTGCGCAGCAGGACCTCAACGTATAAGGTCTCGGCCTGCGTCGCGGTGTTCTTGTAGTCATTCCCCTGGACCGGATTGCGTCCCGGACTCAAACCTGGGGTGGTCGAAAACGAACAACCCGTCGAATCGACATCCGTGCCC
>JAJYFY010000028.1 GCA_021785265.1 Pseudomonadota bacterium | reverse complement strand
CCGCTGCACCTGATCCTGGACAACCGGCCTGCGCACAAGACCCGTGCCGTGAAGGCCTATGTCGCAAGCCGCCAGGGCCAGCTCACGCTGCACTTCCTGCCCGGCTACGCGCCCGAGCTGAACCCCGACGAGGGGGTCTGGAGCCACGCCAAACGCGCCGGCAATGCCCGCCGTCCGCTACGCGCCGGGGAATGTCTGGAAGACCGCATCCCGCTGCAGCTCGCCCACATGGCGGCGCAACCCGACCTGATCCGTTCGTTCTTCAGGCATCCTGGTGTTGCCTATATTACTGACTGCTGAGTAATCGTTGCAGCCCGGACAAGCTGATCTATCGTTTCAAAAATTGTGAAACGATATCTTGAAAATAGGAAAAATATATATATAATAATAAGATAATCGTTTCGCTGTACTAGGAAAATCGTTTCATGGCATTCACCGACCAAGCCCTTCTTGATTATGTCGCCGCCCATCCCGGCGCGGGCCGGGAGGACATAAGGCGCCACGTCGCACCGGATGTAAGCGCGCCGACGATCTGGCGTGCGCTCAAGCGCCTGGTCGAGGAAGGCAAGCTGGAAGTCTCGGGAAGGGGCCGCGCCACGGGCTACAGTCTGGCGGGTGCCGCCGTGGTGCGCGCTCACCTGCAAACGTCCTACAACCGCCGGCGGTCCACGACCTACAACAAAGAGTTTCTCGACCGCTACATTCCGAACAGGAGCTTCTATCTCGGCGCTGCCGAGCGGGCGCGGCTGCATGAGGCTGGCCGCCCCGAGCCGCAGCCGCTGCCCGCCGGCACCTATGCGCGTCGCATCTTTGAGCGGCTCCTTGTGGACCTGTCCTGGGCGTCATCGCGTATGGAGGGCAATACCTATAACATCCTCGAAACAGAGCGGCTGATCCGCTTCGGCCAGGAGGCCGCCGGCAAGGACCGCAGGGAAGCGGTCATGATCCTCAACCACAAGGAGGCGATTCAGTACGTCGTCGATCATCTCTCCGACATCACCATCAGCCGCCCCGACCTGTTCAGCATTCATGCCTTGCTCGCCGACGGGTTGCTTGCCGATCCTGCAATGGCGGGACGGCTGCGGCGGATGGCGGTCGGCATTTCCTATTCGAGCTACAGGCCGCTGACTGATCAATTCGCGATCGAGGAAGAATTCGACATACTGGTGCAGAAGGCGGCGGTGATCACCGATCCGTTTGAGCAATCCTTCTTCCTGCTGGTCCACATCCCGTATCTACAGGCGTTCGAGGATGTCAACAAACGGACTTCGCGTATAGCCGCCAACATCCCGATACTCAAGGCCGACCTCGCGCCCATGTCGTTCCTGACCATGAACGACGCTGACTATATCGACGGGCTGATCGGCGTGGACGAGCTGAACAACGTCTCGCTGTTGCGCGACGTGTATATCGACGCCTACTTGGCCTCCGCCGGAAACTACCGGGTGCTGCGCGCCGAGCTTGAGAGTCCGGAGAAGGCGGCGCTTGCCTACCGTGATTTTGTACGCGCGGCTGTGCGCCGCAGCGTACTCGAATGGAAGGCGTTTCGTCCGGGCGCGGTGATGGCCATGGCCGCCGAGGCCGGCATTCCGGAGGCCGACCGCGAGCAGGTCGTCAACTATATCGGCCAGGAGTTCCGGGGCCTTCACGAAGGCAATGTCATCCGCTACCGGCTGCGTCCCGAGGACCTTGCTGAGATTGCGCGCGAGCCGGCGGGACAACGATGACGTTCTCCGAACTCAGCACCATCGTCGCCGCCATCATCGTCTCCCTCGGAGGCGGTGGGGCCGCCCGATGGACTGGCCGGACGCCTGGATCGCAGCGACTGCCATCTGGCACCGCACGCCGCTTGTGACGCATGATGGAGACTTCGTGGGGATCACGGACTTGCAGATCATTACTGAGAATTGACAGGGACTGGAAAGGGCCTCTCTGACCCCCTTTTCAGGAGTGCCCTTTGGGCACTTGGGTTATTGGAGAGGAAGGTCATGTCGCGAAGGTGGTGAAATTCCAGAGATGGTGTAGTCTCCAAGATTGAATTCAAAACCAATCGTGGTGTTAGCAGCGCCGGTGAGGCTACGCCATGCGAAACGGTACCCTGGGATCGACGGATTGGCTTGAGGGGTGCGGGTGGCTCGATCCGCTCGAGTAGCAGGTGTGCGGCGGGGTGCGAGTTCCGGCAGGAGCGGATCGAACAGGAGGTCACCGAGGCGCTCGGGCGGCTGCGGCACGGGCGTGCCGAGGGGGCCAAGGGCGACCGGCACGGCCACCGGCCCCGGACCGTGATCGGCTCGTTCGGCCGGATGGAACTATCGGTGCCGCGGGCCCGGGTACGGGGTGAAGACGGTCGCAGCCATGAGTTTCACAGCGCGCTACTGCCGCGCGACAAGCGCCTGACGGGTTCGGCGAGCGCACTGATTGCGGGAGCCTATCGATGAAGCGCTCTGTCAGAACCAAACGACCGATGCCCCGGTTTGGGTCGATCGGGTGGGGGGAGTAATTTTTCCTCGACGGTCCTAACTGGCGCATTTTCACCCGGGCTCGGCGTATCCGACATGCTCCAATGTCGGCATGTCGACTCCGCCCTCAGCCCTTCTCAGCCTCCTGTTCGCACCCCTCCAACCGTGGCTTGCGGATCCCGAGGTCGAGGAAATCATGGTCAACCGGCCGGACGAGATCTGGATCGAGTCCCGGGGCCGTTATGAATCCCCCGGCATCGTGCTCGCGCCACTCGCCATCCGCAGCGCCATCACGGCACTCGGCCGGCTTGCCGGCCGGGATATCGGAACCGGCTTCCCGGCACCGGCTTACCTGGACACGCGTTTCCGGGATCTCCGGATCACGGCCGTCTGCCATCCGGTTTCGGTCCGGGGGGATGTGCTCAGCATGCGAAAACCGCAAACCCGGGCGCCCAGTCTGGAATCCCTCTGTGCGCCGATCGGCCGGCCGTCCTCGTCCGTGCCGTGCGACCGGCCGGTGGATCGGCCCCATCTCCCGTCCGGGTGGGCGGGATGGTTCCAGCGTGAGGTCCGGGCGCGCAAGAGTTTTCTGGTTACCGGTGGGACCTCATCCGGGAAAACGACCTTTCTGAACGGTCTGCTCACCGCACTCGCGCCGGACGAACGGGTGATCAGTATCGAAGAGACTCCGGAACTGCGGGTCTCCACGGCCAACTGGGTCTCTTTGGAGGCGCGCGATGCACCCGGACTCGAGGCCCGCGCTCTCGTGCGGCTGGCACTTCGTTTGCGACCGGATCGCCTCCTGATCGGCGAGGTCCGGGGGGCCGAGGCTTTCGATCTCTTGCAGGCCTGCAACACGGGGCACCGGGGTACGCTCACGAGCGTCCATGCCAATAGCGCGAGGGATGGTCTCGTGCGGCTCGAAACCCTGGTGCTCACGGCAGGCCTGGACTTTCCTCATGCCGCGATCCAACACCAGGTCGCCTCGGCCTTCGATTATGTCGTGCACATGGAGCGGGTGTCCGGCATACGGAAACCGGCCGAGATCATGGCGGTGCGTCCTGCCCATGTAGGGAGCTACTGCCTGGAACCGGTCCGGATCCCCGATCCGGATCGAAGCTGAGACTGACTTCCCCCCTGACTGGAGATCCCGATGACCCGAAACAGACGTCTTCCGCACCACCGCAAAATCCTGGGATTCACGCTGGGACTCGCCACCGGATGCGTGCCGGTCCTGGCCCGGGCGGCAGGGACCTTACCCTGGGATGGCATTCTCGAAACCATGGTCGACGATCTCAGTGGAACCACGGCCCGCCTCATTGCGACCCTCCTCCTCATTGTCTTGGGTTTTCTCGTGGCCTTCGGCGAGGTCAGGGGGTTTCTCAGCCTGTTTTTGCGTGTGGCCCTGGGGCTCAGCCTGGTGTTTTTTGCGAGCGCCTGGCTCAACCTGTTTTTTTCGTGAGCCCGTTTATGGAACGACGTTCACCGTTTTATCCCGTCTTGACGGAACCACTGCTCTGCTTCGGTGGGGAACGCAATCTCGTCGCCTTGAACGGGATTCTGGCCGTCGCGTTTATCGCCGGAGCCGGATTGTGGTTTCTCGCCCCGGTCTTTTTGCTGATCCACGGTGCTCTGGTCTATCTCGGCCGGAAAGAACCACAAGCCCGGGAAATCTACCTTCGCTATGCCCGCCAGGGTCACGTCTATGATCCCTGGCCGCATGCCGACTGCCGACGCCCCCGTCCCACCGGCTTCGCCCCGGGATTGACCTGCTGCTGATCTCATGCGCGGCCTCCAGGGAAAACGTCGTGACTTTCTCAGGACCTCACGTCCCTTTTCGGACCTGATTCCATGGATGCTGCAGCTTGGCGAGAGGGTCTGTGTACTCAAGGATGGGAGTCTCCTCAGCGTCTACCGCGTGGGGGGGATGGACGTGGAATCCCTGGAAAAGGAGGCCCTCCTGGTCGAGACGGCCCGGCTCGAGCACGCCTACCGTCTGGCTGGGGTCAATGGAGACTATTGGTGGATCGTCGACCGGAGACGCGAGGCCGAGGCCGGTCATTCCAATCTGAGCTGGGAAAATCTCGATTGCAGAACGGCGATGCCGTGTGGAGTTCCGTCGACGGTGTACCACAACCGGCATTTTCTCGCGATCATGACCCGGCCGCCGGCCCACCGCGACCATTTCTGGCAGCGGGTCGGACTCGAAACCGCACGCGGCAAGAGCCCGGCTTTGGCCCTGTGGATGGCGCTGAAAAGCCAGTTCTCGATCTCGGCGGCGTGGCCGCACAGCACCCTCGAGATGACCGAACTTTTAATCGAGCACGAGAGGCGGGGGGAACGCTTTGTGGGGGCACTCGCCGGTTGGGACTGGCAGCGACTCGGGGGAGTCCAGCTCTTGGCTTTTCTGCGTAACCGGCTTGCCCCGGACGAACGTTCCGAAGTCCGGATTCCCGAGGGGGCCTACCTCGACGACGCCCTGGCCGACCGCCCCCTCGAGGTGGTGGGGCACCAGTTGCACTGGCCGGATCGCCTGGAAACCTGGGCGAGTCTCGTGACCCTCAAGGCCTGGCCCAGGATGCATGGCGAGGGGGAGGAGCCGGGAAGCTGGCCGGGGATGCTCGATGCCCTGCTCGAAGTGGAGGGGGACGTGACCGTGAGCCTGGTCTTCCGTCCGATTCCGGCGGCGGCAGCTGAAGCCTGGATCAGCCGGGTTCGAAGCCATCACCGCGCGCTCGAGAAAAGCTGGCGGGCGTATCTTCGGGAAATGCTGACCCGGAAGGATGTTCCGGCGGATCGCGAGCAGCACGTTCAGGCCAGCCGGGAAGCAGGCCGTGCCCTCGAATATCTTCAGGAGGGTCAGTACGGTTACCTCAATCTCACGCTCGTCTGTTACGGTCACTCCCCCGAGGCCGCCGATGCCGTTGCCGGGCGGGTCGAGGCGTCGATCCATGCACTCGGATTCATGGCCCTGACCGAGCGGATGCACGCGCTTTCCGCCTGGGCGGGAACCCTGCCCGGGCAATGGGCCGAGCCCGTGCGCTGGTTTCTGGTTTCGGATGCGAATGCCGCCGATCTGGCCCTGGCCCGGAGTCTCCCGGATGGGAGTCCCGAAAATCCCCATCTGACCGGAGCGGATGGGAAACCCTTGCCGGCGCTCGCCCGCTTCGAAACCCGACGGCGAACGCACTTTCATTTCCATTTTCAGCACGGCCAGAACGGCCACACCCTGATCGTGGGTCCCACCCGCTCCGGCAAAAGCGTCTTCGCGAACTTCCTGATCGCGCGCTGGATGGGACTGCCGGACACCCAGGCCTTCCTGTTCGACAAGGACCGGAGTGCCGAGATCCTGGTAGCCCTCCTGGGCGGGCGCTATCGGGATCTCGCCCCCGGCACCGCCACCGCCATTCTCAACCCCCTGGATCAACTCGCGGATCCGGAAGGTCGGGGGTGGCTTCATCCCTGGCTGGTTGCCTTGCTTGAATCCGAAGGGACCCGGCTTGCCCCGGACGATGCCGAACACCTCGAGCAGGCACTCACCGCACTCACCGCTCTGCCACCTTCGGAATGGCGGCTTGCACTCCTGGGGCAGCTTCTGCCCAAGCAGTCACTGGTCACGGCGCTCACCCCCTGGATCCAGGGAGGGGTGTTCGGCTGGTGCTTTGACGGGCCCGGGGACCTGGATGCGCCCTGTCGCCTCGCGGCTTTTGAAGTGGGACGACTGTTCCGCCAGCCGCGGGTCGCCCGCCTCGTTCTGGATGCACTTTTTCACCGGATCCTTCGAAGACTGGATGGAAGACCCACCCTGATTTCAGTGGAGGAGGCCTGGTTCATCCTCTCGGATCCCTTCTTTGCCGGCAAGATCGAGGAATGGGTCCGGACGCTGGCCAAGAAAAATGCCTGCTTGCTGCTCGTGACACAGTCGGTCGAGGAGCTCTCGCGCATCCCGACCGGGAAACTTTTGCTCGAGAACATTCCCACGCGGATTTTCCTTCCGAACCCGCAGATCCACGGCCAGCGCGAACTCTACGCCCGACTGTTCGGTCTTTCATCCGAACAGATCCGGCGGATCGAGACGGCGGTTCCGGGGCGCGACTATTACCTCACCCGGCCTGGTTTCAGCCGCCTTCTCGAATGCGCCTTCGCTCCGCGGGTGCTGGCAGGCCTCCGTTCGGACGCCGAGGCACAGCGTGGCTTTCAACGCGCGCGGGCGACCCATGCAGACGGTTGGCAGCGGGCCTATCTCGAGGATGTGCTCCATGGCTGACGGCCGACGCCGGTTCGCCCGCTTCGCGCTGATTCCACTCGCCTTCGTCGTGTCCCGGTCTGCCGGGGCCATGGCGAGCGGGAGTCTCGTCTTCGATCCCATGAACTTCGTCCGCAATACCATGACGGCACTCAACTCCATCCGGAACGTCGAGTGGGAAATCCGGAGCAGCCTGATCCAGTATGAGACGCTCGAGATGGAAATCGCCTCCCTCAAGAACCTGCCATCGGCAACCCTGGCCGCCCTGGGGAGTGTCACCGGAGTCACCCGAACGATCCGCGAGTACCGGGTTTTCCTGACTGCACTCCAGGGAACGGCGGGCTCGCTCCATGCCGGCTACCATCGCCTGCTTTCCTTGAATCGCAAGCTGGCCTCAGCCCATCTCAGCTGGAGCCGATACGACCGGCTTTTGCGTCAGGGGGTGACCCGGCACGAAGCGGAGGCCGATGCCCAGGTCCACGAGGACAATGCCATCCTCCGCTCGATTACCCACAGTTATGCGCGGCTGCGCGTGGTCGAATCGACCCTTCCGGTCGCGAAATCCATGAAGGGTCAGCTCGAGTCCCTGAATGCCTCCCTGGGCGTGGTCGCCCGGGCCGATACCGGCGAACTCGCCGTTCTGACCGCGCTCGAACGGGCCCGGGCGAGCGCGCGGAGCGAGTCCCTGGCCGCGAGTACGGGCTGGATGCGTCGTCATCGACTGCTGGACCGGCGCGTGCGGAGCCTCACGTCCCACCTTGCGACCCAAAATGCGGGTCCGGGACTTCGGGGCTGGCTCGATCGGGAAAATGCGTCCCTGAAACCGGTGATTCCGGATCCTCCCCGGCTCAACGTCCCGCATCGTCCCTCATGAGTCTCCACCCGGAAGTCACCGTGCTCCCCACGATGGGCGCCGCCCTGAGACTCGTCTTCCACGAACTCCGGGCCTCGGCCCGGATGATTGCCAACCGCCTGCTCACGCTCGTGATCGGCGGTCCGTTTTCCTTGTTTTACCTCCTGACCGAGCTCGGGCTCATCCTCCTGGGCCTGTCCATCGCGATCTCGGGCCGACTGCAGGAAAACCTGGTTCGCCTGGCCCTCCGCGGGATCATGGTCTGGGGGCTCGCGGCCTGGATCCTTCACGACTACCTCCCCTTGACCCAGGCCTTCGATGGCGGTTTCAATGTGGTTGCGAACATCATTCTGGGTTCCGCTCACCCCTGGCCCGCCCATTGGTCCCCGGGGGTGATTGAAGCGGCCACCCATTCCTTTCTGGGTGCGGTCGTTCGGCTCTGGCAGTCACTGCCGATTTTCCAGGTGGGATCCGCGATCGAGACCGGATGGACCCGCATCGGAGCCGATCTCATCGTGCTCCTGGATGCCTTCGTGGCCAGTTTTCTCCTGGTGATCGTGGTGGCCCTCCTGACCCTGGCTTACCTGGCTTTTGCCGGCGTTTTCTTCATGGGCGTGGCGCTGACCGCGATCGGGGTCGCGATCGGACCGCTGCTCGTGCCCTGCCTTGTCCTGCCCTATCTCTCCGAGCTCTTTCACGGCTGGTTCCGCTATCTCCTGGGGGCCGGGCTTTACAAGATCGTGGCTGCCATTGTGCTCATGCTGGCCTCCATCCTCTTGTCCTCCTCGGTGGCCGAAGTCAACGCCCTCTCGCAGGCCCTGGCAGCCCCCACGGCCCAGGGTTCCACCCTGTGGAGCGGGGCTTTGATCTTTGTGTATGTCTTCTATCTTCTCCTTGCAGCCTCTTTCATCCTGCTTCTGTTACGGCAGGTTCCGACCATCGTGGGCCATCTCACGAGCGGTCGGGGCGGGGCCGGGTCGGGGACCTGGAGTGCCTTGGGGACGAGCTTGGGCGGGATCGGGCGATCCTGGGCGGCGGGTGGCGAATGAGGTGGCGGCGGATGGTCCTCACCCTGCCGGAACTCGACGGAAAAAGCTGGCGGGAAACACTGGCCGAGCGTCGGCAACGCGCGTTGGGCGAGCGACGGGCGCTCGCCAGCCCGTCTGCCTTGGAACAGCATCCCTTCGCGCTCCTGCTCTGGCTTGGGGCCTGTGAGTGGCAGGACCGTCGGATCCGGTTCGTGGGTGGGCTTCTCCTCACCTCGACATTCCTGATCCATCTCCTCTGGTCGATGGTGACCCGATGGCTCTGAAGCGGTTGCGGTTTCGTCAAAGGGACACGGAGGAGGTCCGAGCGGATGGGCGGACTCGTCTTCCTCCCGATTCGCCGGATGCCTGGCGTTATTTCGAACGCTTTGCCGCCCCGCTTCTGGCCCGTAACCGGCTGTTTCTGCTCCTCGTCATGGAAAGCGCGGCGCTCATCGTTCTGGGCGTGGCCTTCCTGTCGCAGGGTCCGGAGGGCCACCGGGTGCCCTACCTGGTTCGCGAACACCGCTCCGGGCGGGTGACGATCCAGTCCCTGGGCAAGCTGTCATTCACTCCCGGACACAACAGCCTGCGTTACTTCCTCGGACGCTGGACGATCCGCTTGCTGGGCCTCAACCCGGCGCTTTCGGCAGACAACCTGGCTGCCGACTACGAGTGGACCCGGGGGGCGGCCGTCGGCCAGTTCACCCACTGGGTCCGCGCCACCGCACCCCTCTCGGTCCTCGCGCAGCACCCGAACCGGGTGCGGACGGTCCGGCTCGAGAGCCTGAGCTTTCTTCCCGGAAACGTGGCCCTCATCCGTTGCCGGACCACGCGTCGGTCCAACCGGTCCGGTCGGGTTCGGCGGACGGAGTGGGTCGTCACCCTGAACTACCTGATCGTCCCGCCGCGCACGTCCCGTGCCGTCCTCAAGGATCCGATCGGGCTTTTCATCACGAACTTCAACATCCAGAGAAATTGGTAAATGCGCCGGCGGCCTCAAGCCGCCGGCGGGGAGGCTTGATGCACTTTTTGCGTATTCACCGCCGGACGGCTTTCCTTCTGCTCGTGACCTTGGGGGGGATCCTGTCCGGTCGGATCCTCGAGGCCCGGACCTCCGGTGTCTACAGCATCGGCCGGATCGTCCGTTTCCGTTATCGTCCCGACCAGAGCGAGACCATCCTGACCCGTCCGGATGCGGTGACCGATCTCATTCTGCCGGCGGGGGAACATCCGGTCAGTCTGGCGCTCGGGGACACCGTGCGTTGGGTGGTCGCCCGGGACGCCCATGACATTTTCATCAAGCCCGTGCGCGCGGGACTCTTCACTTCGGGGACTCTGGTCACCAACCGGCGCCGCTATGAGCTCATTTTCGTGAGTGTTCCACCCGGCAGTCCCTGGTACCAGGCCGTGAGCTGGCGGACCCGTTCACTCTGGGCGCTTCACGGAACCCGGCCGTCCCCCTCGGGGAGTCGGGAGAAGCCGGCTCCCCACCGGATCCAGGCTCCCATCGGACGGCCCTGGTACCGGAGACTTCATTTCGGCTACCGGATCCATGGCCGGGCACCCTGGCGCCCGGTCCGGGTCTTCGATGACGGTCATCGGACCTTCATCGAGCTCGGCCGGACGGTCCAGAACATGCCGGCCCTGTTCGTTCACCATGGCCACCGCTTTAGCCTCGCGAACTACCGGGTGGCAGGCCGCTGGATCCTTTATCCGCACCGCTTCCGTAAGGCTGAACTCCAACTGGGCCGGCGACGGATCCGTCTGGAGCGGAGACCCGGGCACTCCCCATGAATCCGGATGCGCCCGGGCCGGTCACCGCATCGGCCCGCTCCCCACACCGACCCTCGCGACGGATCCATTACTGGATCCTGGGATTCGTTCTCCTCCTCGTCACGGCCAGTTTCATTTTTGTCCGCTTCGGTGGGACGGGTCCTGTGCACAGCCCAGCGTCCCCGACCCCGCATCCCTTCCTTCGTCCCGGACCGGGCTGGCTCAGGCCGGCCCGACATTTCCTGAGCCGCCTCGGACGGCACAAGAGGACGGATCGCCGGCGACCCCGACCGGGTCGAAGGCACCGGCTTCGTCCACACCGGCGCCCGGCGAGAGCCTTTCCGAGGATGCCCCAGCCCGCCCGGCGGGTTCGCCATCCGGTCTGGGGATCCGGAGAGGTCGCAGGACGGACCAGTCCGATTCTCACCTGGTCGGGTCCCCCGATCGCCTCCGGATCCCGGCCACCGCGCCGGATGCTCAATGACCTGATCCAAAAGCTCGCCCCCGCCCGATCGGGGAGGGAAAGAACAGCCGGGCTGGGGCGGATGGTCGCGGCCTGGAAGCGGCAGTTGCATCGTGCCCGAGGGACTCACGCCCACCCGGCGAACCGCCGCTGGCTCCGCCGGGAGCGGCGGAGCGGGCTTCCTGCGCCCGAAGTGATTCTCCCTCCGCCCCGTCATCCGGTCCTCCTTCCGGGTTCGGTAATTCCGGCTGTCTTGCTCAGCGAAATCAATAGTGACCTGCCCGGCATGATCGTGGCGCGCGTCACCCGCACGGTTTTCGATTCGGTCCGCGAACGCGTGCGGATGATTCCACGCGGGGCCACGCTTGTCGGTTACTACTCGTCCCAGGTCGCCCAGGGTCAGACCCGCGTGCTCGCCTCATTCAGCGAGGTGATCTTTCCCGACGGACGGCGGGTGTCCTTGGCCGGCATGCAGGCAGCCGACGCCTATGGGGCCTCCGGACTCCGAGACGAGGTCAACACCCATTTCTGGAAGATCTTCGGTTCCTCGTTTTTGATTGCCGCCCTCTCGGCCCTCCTGCCGACGAACCAGTCGACGGTGGTGGTCTCGCCGGGGCTGTCCTCGGCCGCCGTCATCGGACCGGCAGCCGGCCAAGCGCTCCTCAATACCTCAGAGGCCATCCTGGGTCGCAACGAGGGGATCCCACCCACCCTGATCATCCGACCCGGTTTCCGCTTCCTCGTGATGGTCAGTCGTCCGATTGCCTGGGCCCATGCGCGGGGTCGAACAGGCGGGACTCTTCCAGGAGGACCCGTTTTAGGGAATCCGGTCGGCCAAAGCCGTGACCCTCGTCCTTGAATTCAACGTAGCGCACGGGGGCTCCGTGCCTTTTCAGCCGGTCGGCGAAACGCCGGGTGTTTGGGGCCGGTACCACGGGATCGGCACTTCCCTGGAAGATGAGGTAGGAGATCCTGGGCAAGTCCTCCACGTGGTGGACGGGGGAACGGGAGCGGGTCTGGGCGCGCGTGGTCTCGGGGGGGCCGACCAGAAAGTGGCCGTAGTGGGACTCGAACTTGGGGGAGGTGCGTTCCAGAACGAGGAGATCCGTCACCGGATAGAGCAGGCTTGCGGCCTGGAAGCCGGGAAAGCGGAGGAGGGTCCGGAGCGCGGTGAATCCGCCGGCACTGCTGCCCGCGAGGTAGAGGCGGGTGGGATCGGCGAGACCCGTCTCGATGAGGAAGCGGGTTCC
The DNA here is from genome assembly GCA_021785265.1 of Pseudomonadota bacterium. GTDB lineage: Bacteria > Pseudomonadota > Gammaproteobacteria > JAKAQQ01 > JAKAQQ01 > JAJZIH01. The sequence goes on along the minus strand of JAJYFY010000028.1, from coordinate 8,158 downwards.
CCGTTCGATGTCGTCCGCATCGAGAATCCCCCAGCGGCCGGCCAGCGCCTCGCGGTAGGCCCGGCCGAATCCGCTGCTCCCCCGGTAGTTGATGTCGAAGACGGCGAGCCCAAGCGTACGCCAGCTCGCAATCCGGAAATCCCGGGCGAGCGTGGCCATCGACGTGGGTCCGCCATGACAGCGGATGACGCAGGGATAGGGAGGCTGCCCCTGGGGACGGTAGAAGAAACCCTGAACCGGTTTTCCATCCGATCCGGGAAAGCGGAGACTGCTGACCCCCCCGGCTGAGGGGGATTCCCTCTCGCCACCGCGGACGATGCGCAGTGCGCTCTCGGGGCCGGGTCCCCAGGAGACGAGGGCGGGAGTCCGGTCCGGTCGATTCAGGATGGCCACCGCCCGGCGACCGCGGACGACGAGCGGGTTGAGATCGCCCATGGGGAGCGGCAGTCGGATGGCCGGACCGGACTCCCCGATCCGCCAGAGTTCGCTTCTGGCATTGCGGACGAAGCTGGCCCCGATCCGTTCGTCTCCAAAAAGCCCGTAGCAGGACTGCCCGAGGTTCCAGGAGGGTCGGCCGAGCTCGGCTTTGAGGCGGCTCAGACACTGGATACCCTGATGGGGGTGCCAGCGGTAGAGGTTCGAGAAACCGCTCCGGTCGGAGAGGAAGTACAACCAGCCTCCCCGTCCCCACAGCGGCTCGATCACCGTCTCGGTCTTTCCCCCAGCCACGAGACGGCTTTCTCTGAGCTGCCCCGTCCGGTCGATGCGCCCGATACGGAGCCGGGTGCCCTGCCAGGGCAAGCGTGGGTGATCCCATTCGATCCAGGCCAGGCGCGTTCCGGTGGAATCCACCCGCGGGGCCAGGTAGAAATCAGATCCGCGGCAGAGCGGGCTGAACTCCTGACGCCGGGCGTGCCAGGATCCGATCAGATGTTCCGGCTCCGTCCCCCCGCGCTCCCGCTCCACCACGCAGAACAGGAGATCCGGATCCGGATGACCGGAAAGATCCCCGTAGCGCTCGGTGGAATGGCCACCGATCCGGACGGGGTGGCGATCGGGGGTGAGCCGGTGGAGTGCCCCTTCCCGGTCATCCACGAAAAAAATCCCGCGCGCCGTCGGCAGGTAGGCACCCCCGCCGTACTCGTAGACCCGGCTCCGGATGCCCCAGCCGGGAGGAGTCAGTCGCTCTGGGGTCCCCTGCCGCTCCCGGCACAGCACCCAGCGTCCCTCATCGGTCGGGGTCGATTCGAGCCAGAAGAGGTGATGCGGGCCGAGCCGGGGCTCGGCGAGCCTGAGGGTCAGGTCCGGCGGGCGGGATCCCGTCAGCGGATCTGGCATGCGGGTCCTTCGAGACGGCTCACGTGTTGCAAAAACCGTCTTTGAGCGCTTGGGCGATGCGGGCGATGCGGCGGCTGGCCAGTGCCTCTCGTTTCATCTCCGGCGTCCAGTCGTATTCCGAGGGCTTGAGACGGATCGCGGCCAGGGCCGGAAGGAGATGGGACAGGAAGGGACGAGGCGGGTAGGGGTCGGACTCATGTCCCGCCCGCCCCCGAAAGTCCGCGGCACAGGCGGCGAGAACCGGATCGAGGAGAGCGGGGTCCTGCCGGTAGGGCAGCATCGACAGCCAGCCGTCGAGACTTTCGGCATCCTGGTCGAGGGCACGGTGGATCTCGAGATGCCAGCGGGTCGTGAGTTCGGCAGCCTGACGGAAGGCGTGAGGAACCCTGAGCCTCGTGTTGAACTCACGGACGACTTCGAGGCCGGATTCGGCATGAGCGGGATGGTGGGGCCAGAGGGCGGGATCGGTCCGTCCCTTGCCGAGGTCGTGGACGAGGACCGCGTAGGCCACGACGGGGTCCGTGGATTCCCGGGCCGCGGCGGCGAGTGCGAGGAGGAGATGGAGGCCGGTATCGATCTCGGGATGTTCCCGGGGATCCTGCGGGATGCCGAACAGGCAGTCGATTTCCGGGAACAGGATCTTGAGCGCACCTACCTCCCGGAGCGTTTGGATGTAGCGTTCCGGATGGTCGGTGGCCAGTGCCCGCCGGGTCTCCTGCCAGATCCGTTCGGGCGCGAGCGTGGTCAGTTCTCCCGACTGGCTCATGGCCTGCATGAGACTCCGGGTTTCGGGGGCGAGGCGGAAGCCCAGGGCATGGAAGCGGGCGGAGAAACGCGCTACCCGGAGCAGGCGGAGCGGGTCCTCGACGAAGGCCGACGAGACGTGCCGGAGCACCCGGGACTCGAGATCGGTGCGCCCCCCGTAGGGATCGATGATCTCCCCTCCGGGTCCCTCGGCCATGGCGTTGATGGTGAGATCACGGCGCGCGAGGTCGGAGACGAGGCTCACCTCCGGTCCGGTCTGGAACTGGAAGCCGCCGTGACCGATTCCGCTCTTGCGTTCGGCGCGGGCGAGTGCGTATTCCTCGTGGGTTTCCGGATGCAGGAAAACGGGAAAATCCCGGCCGACCGGCCGGAATCCTTGTTCGATCATCGCAGCCGGGGAGGCGCCGATCACGACGTAGTCCCGTTCCGAAACGGGCAGGCCAAGCAGGCGGTCACGGACGGCGCCACCGACGAGATAGACTTCCACCGGATCCTCAGGACCCCGGCACCGGTGCGTCGCGAAAGACCGGGGCTTCCCTCACGCGCCCCGAGACTCAAGGTAGGCCGGAATGCGGTTGCGAAAGGGTTTGGGTGTGATGCCCAGCATTGAAAATCCATCCGCCACCGATCCGGCAGACGCACAGGAGAGGGCCCGAAGGGATCGGTAGTTGTCGAGCGTGAAAGGTGGGTGGGGCATCCATTGCAGGAGGGCGCCCATGAGCCAGGAGGCCCCGTCGGGCAGGCCCACGATGAGACGACGGAGGTGAAGGGTCTCTGCGATGGCTTCCACCACGGCCTTCAGGGTCAAGGTCTCGTAACCCTCGAGGTTCATGGCTTGAGCCGGCACGGTCGCGCCGTCGATCAACATCCGGAGCACGCGGACGACGTCTGCGATGTCGACGGGAGCGAGCGGCGTCTTGGGACAGGCCAGCGGAAGGATCCCCGGGGACCACTGGAGGAGGCGGGCGAAGCGCTTGAGGAAATCATCATCGGGTCCGTAAATCACCGAAGGGCGAACGATGTACCAGTCGAGCCCTGAGCGTCGGATCCGCTCCTCGGCTTCGGCCTTGGAACGAAGATAGGCACTCGGGGGGTGAGGAAGCTCGGCCCGGAGCGCGCTCACGTGGAGGAAGCGGGGGACGGCTTCCGCACGGGCCGCTTCCAGAAGGCGGTCGGTGAGGAGGCCATGCACCCAGGAGAAGCGGGACTCCTGACGAAAGCCCTGGTGGAGGATGCCCACGAGGTTGACCACCACGGAGGCTCCCCGGATGGCGGCTCCGAGTGTCCCGGGTTCGTAAATCCCGGGGTGCGCGGCAGTCTCGAGGGTGGGCAGGACCCGGAGATCCCGGAGACGGGAGGCATCCCGGGTGAGGATGCGGACCCGGTATCCGGCATTGACGAGGGCCGGTGCGAGATGGCGGCCGACAAAGCCGCTGCCGCCGGCAAGAACAATGAGGGGAGGCTGGCTCATGGGTCTATTTTGGCACCAATCCCGGTTCCTGGCCGACTCTTCCGGCAGGGGTGGGTGCCCAGGCTCTTTCCGGAGTTCCATCGACCCCGCGTTTGCAATCCAGGGTGGATCTCGCTTCCGTTCTCATGCCTTCTCATTATTAAAGGTATTCCGGGACGGTTTCTGCATGGGGTGTGCCCTTCTGATCGCTGGGGCTAACACACAGGTCCCCTCCGCTTGACAAATCTTGGGGGGGGGTATGGTTCGGAATGAGCTTGAGGCAGATGCCTCAAGACAAAAAATGGCACTGGACCAAAAGGAGAACTGTCATGAAAAAGCATGTGATTTTCTCTCTGATCCCCCTCTTCGGACTGATCCTGACCGTCGGGTCGGCCAGCCTTGCCCAGGCGGCCACCAATAATCTCGCTAGTGACATTTGTACCAGCTGTACGAGCGCAGCCCAGTTCCAGGCTTATGCCCAGAGCAATATTCCATCGGGAGCCTATTTCTGGACCTCGACGGGAGAGAAAATGGAGGTAGAGTTCGTGATCGTCAACCCGGATGATTCCCTCGCTTCGGTCATCGCTGCCCATGGTCCCTGCATTTCGACTTCAGATAGCGCCTCCTGCACCTGGGACATCAGCTGGGACAATCTGACGGGGACGACCACAGAGGAACAGAATACCTTTTCGACACTGGCTCCCTCCATGGGAGTCCATATCCCGTCCAGTGTAGCCAGCACCTTTACCGGCACTTCTCAAGCATCAGCCGTGAGTGCCTGGCTCGACAGCAGCCTGGCCTCCGCCAATCCCCCACTGGGTTTTGTGATCCTGACGATCTTTCCGGACGGGTCGAACGCGGAGTATCAAGTCACTGGAACGAGTCCCTTGAGTTTCACTTTTGTGCTGGATAGCGGTCATGCGGCCAACGGGGAACCCGAAAACGATTCCGGTGAGGTCGTGAGTGCACCCCAATATACGTTTGTAACTGGTTCGGCCTCCTTCAACCTCAAACAACTGATTGCGACCACCATCGCACAGGAAGAAGAGGCGGTGCAAGCGGAGGTGGGTAGTTCCCATAGTGGAGCAAGCTATCCTGCTCTGGAAAAACTTTTAACCTCACAGGAAGTGGTATACGATCAAAACCTTGGTCATTACGTTTCACAAGTATGGGGGGTGTCGTGTTTTGAGCCGATCTGCGCACCATAACTTGGCAGAGGAGATCCCGTCCGCCTGACGCGAGGGTGATATCCTACCAGAAGGGTCTCGAGCTCCATGCGGACAACCAGACCCGAGAGGACTCATGGTGAAATCGCGTGTAGCTCACGATGTTGACGGACTGGTAACTTTCGGCTCAGTGTTGCCGTTCGGGCCAGATGGGGTTCAGGGATGGGGTTGGCGGCTACTCCTGGCCGGTGTGCTGGACGGCCTGCTGGTCCTGGTCCTGGCGTTCTGGCTATGGAGTTTCTCCCGCCCATTTCCAGTCACGGCGGGTCCGTTGCGCCGGGTGTCCCTCTACTGGGTGAGGGCTGTGCCACAGCCAGTGGCGATTCCGCCCCGACAGACGCAGAAGCGAGAGAGAGCTTCTCGGGTCGTGGCGCAACCGCGGATAGTGCCCCTTCCCCTGCGGGGTGAAGATGTACTGGGCAGAATGATGGAAAGGGCTCGGCCCAGGGCACGGGGTTTGCTGCAACGCTTGTCGGCACCGGGTTCCGGGTCGGGGTTGCCGCGGAGCATAGCGGTGGATATTCCCATTCCTGGAGGCGGAGGGTTGCCAGCCACACCCTACGAGGTGAAACAGCTGAGTCTGGGGGAGCCGCCCCCGGAGGAACCCGGGCCTCCCGGCAATCTCTGGATTTATGGCGAGGTCAACAGAGCCGGACGAGTGGTCAGGGACGAGGTCTTGCAGACTGCGGTCAACCTTGGACAGACCCGGGCCGCAGTGGCTTTCGTCAAGCGGTGGCGGTTTGCGCCGCTGGTCTTGAGGGGGCACCGAAGCGGGTTCCATATCGTCGTAGATGGGTGGTGGACCCTTCCGTGGCAGGGCAATCCGGTGGTGCATCTCCACCATCCGCTCTACCCCTCGTCGTCGGCGCTCGGGGGTTATGAGGAGCTGCCATCCAGCATGCACTGGATACTCTATCCGATCCCGGGGCATCGCCCCCTGGCGGTGCTCGTGGCCATGGGTCGGTATCCCCTCCTGAATGTCGCCCAGGCGACCGCCTGGGCGATCCTGCGGATCGAGGGTGAGTTTCGTGGAGGAGAAGTTCCATGAACAGGCGGTACCTGTGGGCGGGGACGCGTTTTTTTCTTGTGGCAGGAATCCTGGTCGCGGGACTGGCCGGCTGTTACTCGCCACCGGTGGTCGTGGGTCCCGTTCATTCCGCCATTGACCCCCTCACGGTCATGGTCTTCGTGCCCCCGAACGTGCCGGCACACTACACGATCGTGGCGCATCTTGACCCTTTCGGGCTCCGCGTGGGGGGATTCGGGCTCAGCAACGGATGTGGGATAGGCCCACGCTTTTTCCTAGTGCGGCTTGCCCGCGAGGCCGGGCACCTCGGGGCCAACGGGATTTTACTCGTTGTGAGGAAAATCAAACCGGGCACCCGCTATTGGACCTATTGCCCGGGCGCAGGTCCTGTGGTCCGGGCCGAAGCGATTGAGGTGCCCCGATGGAATCCCCGACTGACTCATATCCTCAAGATCCTGATCCCGAAACAACAGAACCGCTAAGTAGGATCCCCGCTGTGTGTGGGTCTGGCCGAAAATGCACAGGGGAAACGCTTGATATTGGCGTTCTCGAACCGTTTTCCAAGCCGCTCGGGGACACTCTAGAAGCATGTGATTTTCTCTCTGATCCCCCTCTGCGGACTGATCCTGACCGTCTGGCCGTAGGCTCGGCGCGGGCGGCCGACAACGTCGCCATGGATATTTGCACGAGCTGTACGAAGGCCAGTTTCAACGTATTGGGACAGATCAAGGTGACCATTGCCCAGGAACAGGCAGCAGATTCATTTGATGTCGGCGTCTCTCAGGGATTGGGGAGCGCTGGAGTTTCCGGTGGTACCGGAGACTTGTCTGGGCTTCCCAGCTTGGGCTGCATGAAATGTCAGGCCAGTGCTTTTGGCGGGTTTGCGCCGGGTGAAGGGCCCGATGCGTCAGCCACTGGTTTTTCGTTTGCCCAGGCCGCCAACCTGACGTATTGGGATATCCTGCCGGGAAAAAGTCAAAACAGGCGTCGGGGTGGATGCAGGAAGGTTTCCGATGACCGCCCGCGGAATTGTTGATTTGGCTGTCTCTGCGACAATGGCCGTCCTCTTCGCGGCGCTTGGCAATGCACAGACCCTGCCCATCCTCCTTACTCCGCCTCTTCACTACCAAGTGCTCCAGAAACTGGATCACAAAGGGGAAATGGGCGGGTCGGGGGGGGCCGGGAGAGGAATCCCGCCTGCATACGGAGGATCGAAAGGCTCGTTTTGGAATCGGTCCATTCTGGAGCGCTGGCTCCGAACAGCCCAGAACCGGGGAGCCAATGCACTGCTTTTAAGGCCGATGTGCCGGTCTTCTTGGGTTTGTTCCGGAAGAACCTTCGAGCGTTATGCGGCGGAAGCCATTCGGGTGCAGGGGGCGCTCTGCGACCTGCCCTTCCAATGCTGGTCCATTCGGCAGGTCATCATCAGCAACCACCGGTGGAGGCGGATGTATCACAAGGATTCGAACCGTTTCTTTTCCCTCGGGGGATCTTACGGAATGAGCGTCGCGGTATCGGGGACCATGCAAGCCCATCTTGGAACCCCGATCGGCCACCTGACCAGTCATCTGCGAGGTCGGCTGCAATGTCCGATCCGGGATGGGTTTGGTGATGCGAACTACGGTGACGACTGGTTGCCGCTTGTGGCCACTCCGGCATTGGCTGTAGTCGGAACCAGCAAACGGATCGCGACGGATCGGCTGATCATCCCTGGAAGCGAGGTCGACATCGATACCGACCGGCTGATTGCCCGGATTCTCCGGCACTGGCGGTTCCGGGGTACGGGGGTCGGCACAGGCCCCATGCACCTTCTCATGGACTGGCATCTTGTTGCCCTGAGAAAAGGCCAGCCCCTCCCCCGAGGCGTTGTCTGCGTATATCCGGCCTATCCGTCGACCGGCTGGAATGGCCGAATGGTCCGTCACCTGCGGTGGCGGGTCTATGCGCTGCGCGTAGGAACTCAGAAGATACTCTACGCCGTCATCAACCCGGATTCAGCCCACTGAGGAGGCAAGCGCCGCCGTCAGAGGCGAGCAATAACGCAGGTGAGGGAGCTACGGCCGATGCCATTCGGGTCCGATGGGGTTGGAGGTAGAACTCTGCGGCTACTCCTGGCCGCGACAACGGACTTCCTACTCTTCTTGGCGCAGGTGTTCTGGCTGTGGAGTTTTGCCCGCCAGTTTCCTCACCCGGCTGGCCCCAAACCCCATTATCGGGGCAGAAAGAAGGTAACGGGGGTAGTCTCCAACGCGGTGCGGATCGAACCGGACGGTTCGATCCGGTGTAGAGAAGAGAATCGTAGATCGTGCGAAACGCGCAGGAGGTAGTTCAATGATCCCTAAGAGACACACC
>JAJYFY010000087.1 GCA_021785265.1 Pseudomonadota bacterium | reverse complement strand
TTCGCCCGGACCATGTCGATGGTACCGGGGAAGGTTTTTGCAATCTGTGCCACCGTGCGGGCTTCCTCCGGATTGAGGTTGCCCGAGAGGACGACGCGTCCGTCGGCGTTGTCGACACGGAGTCCCGGGATGGGGTCGAGCACGGCATGGATCTGGTCATAGGTCTGCTGGTTGTCGTACGGCGTGATGAAAAGGTGGTAGGAAATCACCTGGCCCATCCGCGTCCAGAGAACCATGTCCGTGGTTCCGGTCCCGGTTCCGATCAGGACAATCTGGTTCGGCAGGGTGGTGACGCCCACGATCTTGCCGTTTCCGACGGCCACCCGGGCCACATCCGGAATCGGGAGAATCTTGATCTGACCGTCGTACATGAGAAGCTGACGGGTGCGAAGGCCCGTCCGCCCCGGAGCACCCGGATTCGGTTGACCCAAGGCGACCGACGCCAGCGTAAAAAATGCGAGGAGGAGCATCCCGTTTTTGACGATGCCCGGTAGAGGAAGCGAAAACCGGTCGTTCATCGCGGCATCTCCCCGGCCGAACCATGGCTCTCGGGGGCCCCGCAATAGGGCGGGCAATCCGGATTCTCGTTCACGCTCTTTTGCATGGCTTTTCTCTGTTCATGAAGGTAGTTCTGGAGGCTTTTCAGGGTCTTTTGGGTCTGGGAAAGCGGAGTCGGCCGAGCCGCTTGCGGCGCGGGCATGGGCTGGCCCAGATTCACGCTCTGCATCTTGACCCGGGCCGTTCCCTGTCCCACGATGTACTCCACCGTGGGGGGGGCAGAGGAACCCGCACGGGCCGTGATCCCGCTCAGGATCGCAGCACCGGTCAGCATCGGCACCCGGGGCGTGGGCAGCGATTTCTTCGGGGTCAAAATCACGCGCAGCTGGCCCACTTTCTGGGCAATCGCCACCCGGGCCGCCTGTACGGGATTGAGTTCGAGCGTGAGGCTCGCATACTGGCTCATGATCTGGTTGACGTAGCGGGTACGCGGACCGAAGGTTCGGATCGGCGTGAACCGGGTGTGCTTTCCGGTGGCCACGACCAGGGCCCGGTGGATGACCGGGATCAGGCGGCCGCTGCCCCCCGACTGGTTCACGATCACCAGGAGATCGACCCGGTCTCCCGGGCGGATCAGGCCGGCGATCCGGTTTTCGCCGTTGACATCGACCGTGATCGCCCGCATGTCCTTGGGCATGGTGGCCGCGAAATCCCCCCCGTAGGGCTTTTCGAAATCGACCGTGAGGAGCGGAAGTCCCCGTTGCACGGCCCGGGTCAGGCGGTGGCCGGCAAAGATCCGCCAGTTGGCCGTCGTAATCGTGGTGGGATAGATCAGGTCCCGCGGAACGTAGCGCAAGGCCATGTCGGCGGCACTGGCCACGGTTCCCGGAGCCAGATTCAGGGTCGGCACCACCACCTGGGCGAGGCGGCCGAGCAACTTCTGGGCAACGCGCTGACGATAGCTGCTTTCGCTCCGTCGCAGGTAGTTGACCGACAGGTAGGCTGCCGCTCCCGCCAGCACCACGGCCACGGCCATGATGACGGCAAAACGACTGACCTTGATTTTGGGGACTTTGAGCGCCATGGGAACCTTCTTGCTTCTCTTTAGGGTAAAGACAGGATGTAGGAGTAGTTGGACCAGAAACTCTTGATCGCATCCGCGAGCTGGACGATGGCCGAGGGATGGGAACCGAGCGGTGCACTCACGGCAATGAGGACGATCGCGGTGAAGACCACGGCCACCAGGTACTCGACCATGCCCTGGCCGCGGGAACGGCACCTCCGGCCACAGCGGCCGTGGTCGGGCAGCTGGGCCATCGGGTTCCTATCCATGGTGGACACGCGTTGCCACGATGAATGACCCGGTGGCTGAGGGTTCCACCACGATCTGGGCGGTTCGGGAGCCTTTCTGGAGCATGAGCACGACCACGGTCCGGTCGTGCACGCTCTCCTTCTGGCTCATCTCGTCCACCCAACCCGCCCGGCGAAAACGGCCGAGATAGAAGCGTGCGTTCTGCATGACGCTCCCCGAGTTGGTGAACAGCCAGGTCTGACCGATCTTTCCGCCATCGTTGCTGAGCAGGTGGAGAATGGATTGGCTTCCGGCCAGGGCCGGGAAGCGGGGATGCCGAACCCGGCGCTGTGCCACCGCCGGCCGGCTGATCCCGATCAGGCCGACACTGCCGGATCCCTGGTTTTCGAGCTGGACGGTCTCGAAACAGGATCCCTGCTTCTGGGCAATGACCTGCCATGCACCCACGCGGTAGCGGATGTAATGGGGCTGGCCATTGGCCAGGGTCCAGCGTTTTTCGTACCAGTTGAGAACGGCCTGCCGCGATCGCGGGGAGTGAAGCTCGATCATGCTCATCGGCAGGCCGTTTACGACGGTGTCACGGCCGACGATGGTGAGGCGGGTTCCCGAAGGCACGGCCGAGGGCGTGCACTCGACGTGAGGAATCCAGGCGGCTTGCGCCGCTCCCGCGAAGAGCAGGCCCAGGACCCCCACCGTGATCCCGCGCACGCGGATTCCCCGCGTGGCACGCTTCGTCTTTCGGGTTCCGACTGGTCGACGGGTCATGGGATCCTCAGCTGGTGGTCGAGGTCACGGTACTGCCACCGCCGCTGTTCGCGGTGATCTGAACATTCAACGTGGACGTCTGCCCATTCAGGGTTTGGGTGAACTTCATGCTCCAGGTCGTGACATTCTTGTCGTTCTTTCCAGGATCCGGTCCACCTGCCCAGCCCTGGCCGGTGAGACTGTTATAGAGGCTCTGGGCCGTCTTGTAGACGTCTTGCGTACTCTGGGTCACGGTCGTGCTGCCGTTCGTACTTCCGCCGCCACCCGGAGTCAAGGTGACCGGGATGGTGGTGCCGCTTCCGTTCGTGAAGGTGAGCGTCACATTCCCGTTCGAGGCCGTGGTCTGGGACTGCAGGGTATAGCCCTGACTCTGCATCTGCTGGATCACCTGGTTGATCGCGGTCTGGCTGACCGTGTTGTTGGGTGGCGTCTGGGTTTGCCCTCCACAGCCGCCTTGCAGACGGTCGCAGGGGACTTCGCCCGGGTTGTTGACCAGGACATAGCCCATCTTGAGACCGCCAAGATCAGGCAGGAGCACGTCATACTGGGAAAAACTGTTGGTGAAGCTCAAGAGATTCGTGACCAGCGTGTCCTTGGTCTGGCTCTTCACATAATCGGGGTTGATGGCGCTCCCTGAATCGGCGAGGAGACTGTTGCTCGCGGTGAAGGTGAGCGGGTTTTTAAGGTAATCATTGAGGGCTTTTCCGGCCCAGGAGTTGATGCTGGTCGGCAGAGCGGCATCGGCGCTCACGGACGCCGTGAAATAACCCTGGGAATCCCACTTGAATCCGACACCGAAGGCATTGAGACCGCGCAGGATCGTGCCCAGGGTCTCATCGGCATAGGACGGGCTTGCGTTCTGGGTGAGCGTGACCGAGCCCTCACTGGCCGAGCCCATGAAGGGCCGAAGCGCCGGGTCGACCCACAGGGACCGGGGCGCAAAGCCCGAGGTCGAGGTGTTCTGGGCATTCGTGATCGTGCCGCCATCGGCGCTGAAAAAGCGCATCAGGGTCCCGTTCTGGAGCTGGGCATCGGGCAGGTAGGCGAAGTTCGCGTTGCGGACGGAGGTCTGGTTGCTCGTGATCGTCCGCTCGAAGGCCGCATAGCGGGCCGCCTCCAGGGTCGCCATCTTGAAATCGATGAGCTTGCCCACCAGCGGCACCAGGAGGAAGAGTGGCACCAGGAGGAACAGGGAGGCAATGACCATCTCCGCCATGGCCTGGCCCTCCTGGCGGGGGCGTACGGACGGGAGAATGGAACGTCTCACTGGGTCCCCGCGGCAATGGCCTGGAGGGCGAGTGGGGTGGGTACCAGCTGGGCTTCCCAGTACGGGTTGAACAGGTTGCCGTAGACGGCCTGGCCGCCGAGCTCCCAGAACTGGAGCGGGCGGGCGAAATAGGCATCGGCCGAGGAACTCGCTCCCATGACGCCCCCTTTTTCCGCGTCCGTGAGGTTGAGGACCGGGGTACTCCCCTGCTGGGCCGTCCCCTGGGGCGCCCCGATGGCACTTTTCGCATACTCGGTCGTCCCGATCGTATCGGCCTTCCGTTCGATGAAGATCGAGAGCACAGGCGAGGACATGTCCGGCTTGGAGAGGTTCGAGACGTCTATGTACTTCCGCAGCCCACTATAGGTGCCCACCTTGTAAATCGTGCTGGTCGTGCTGCCAGAAGCCAGTTTTCCGGTATACGCCTGGTTGCTGTCCTTGGCGTATCCGAAAAGCGGGATGGGGATGGGAATATCCCCCACTGGTGTCGGCACCTGGATGATGCAGAGCCCACCGCCGAAAAACTGCGCCTGGTCCTGGGCGCTCCAGCTGGCATTATCATTGGCAAGCGTGGTCGAACCGCTGTAGTCCGCCCCCATCAGGAAAAAACCGTCCCCGTCACCCAGGCAGGAACCGAACGCCACGAGTGGAAACGGCAAGGTCTCCGTCGTGTCCAGGGCCCCGGAGCGGCCGTTGGAAAAGGGGTCGAGGCTGTTCACCACAACGGTATGAAAACGGTTATTGGGATCGTTTTTATTGTCGAGCGGGGTGTAGGTGGTCGTGAACTTCTTGATTTCGAAGGCATCGGTTCCGAGAAGGACTTCCCCGTAGGTGCTGAAGTTGGCATTCGGATCATTCGCGTGGAGGATGGTTTCAAGCGGACCCGTATTGGCCGCGGCCGCCACGAGATCACCCATCGTGGCCAGGTAGTAGCCGTCCGAAGCGAGACTCAGTGCCTCCTCGACCCCGTTCAGGGTATCGATGAGCGGGCCCGCGGTTGCATTGATGATCGTGTAGAGCCCCTTGGAAATGGGACCGTAGGCCTTAAAGACAATCTGGACTTCGGGGGTGAGTTCTCCGTTGAAAAAGGCCTTGATCTCGTCCGTGATCTCGGTATAGGCCCCCTGCGACCCGGGAGGCGAGGGGAACTTCCCACATTTCTGGTTATAGATGGTGCAGTAATAGCGGGACCAGGAGGTGAGCCCCACGAGCTGGGCGATGGCCACCTGGTTGGCCACCATGGCCCGGTTCGAGTAGGCGGCGAAATTGTAGGCCCGGGCCAGCATGAGCGCTCCACTGTAGGCCGTGGCATCCGCCGCGTTCTGCATACGCATCTTGGTGGTCGTGAAGCGCCCGACGTTGTAGAGAAGAAGAGCTGCAAGCAGGATGATGACGATCGTGACCGCCACAAAAACAGTGGTCTGCCCCCGTTCGGAAAGGGGCGATCCCTGCACGCCAGGAGGATCCTGGAGGTCCATGGGGAGGCAGACCGTATTGATCTAGGACTGTTTTTGGTTCCCGCTCTACCGGTGGGCTTACTGGCCGACGTTACCGACGTTCTTGCGATAGGTGCCGAGATTGTAGGTTTGGTTACCCTCAGTATTGGCACCGTTCTTGGCGGCCTGGGCTGCATCGTAACCGGTCGTACCGGTATTTCCGGCCAGCTGGCTCGAGATGCTGGCCATCTGGCCGCGTACATCCTTGCCGAACCAAGCGTAGACCGCGATGGCTGAAATCGCGACCAAGGCCACGATGATGATGTACTCCGTCATGCCCTGTCCACGTTGTTTTCGGGCTTTCCGTACATTTGATAGTTGCGTCATGGATACAATCCTCAAAGTTTAGGTTTTCAAGAGAGCACCCGACAGCCGAGTTGGGTAGATTGAGATTTGAACCTGGGAACTACCCAGCTCCTGCACTTCGGGTGATCATGCGCGCGGAAAATAGCACCCTATTTGATCCCTGTCAATACTCGTGCTTGGGCTTGGATTAT
>JAJYFY010000086.1 GCA_021785265.1 Pseudomonadota bacterium | reverse complement strand
ATGAGGAAGAGGTTGCCGGAAGTGTCGATGCCAAACTCGAATTTGGCGTCGGCGATCATCAGACCATGGGTTTCGGCGTAGCGGGACGCTTCCCGAAAAATGGCAATAGACCGTTCGCGCACCGCCGTGGCCAGCGTCTCATCGCCGATGCGTCGCACCGTTTCGTCGAAGCTGATCGGATGATCGTGCTCTCCGGCGGGGGACTTGCTGGTTGGGGTGTAGAGAGCCTCCGGCAATGGGTCGGCCTCCCGGAGTCCTGCCGGCAGACGGATACCGGGCAGGTTTTCACCCCTCCGGTAAGTCTGCCAGGCAGAACCGGCAAGATAACCGCGGACGACCGCTTCCAGAGGCAGGGGTTGGAGCCGACGCACGAGCATGCTTCGCCCGCGGAGGGCAGGCAGGGCCAGGGGATCGACAAGAGACGACCAATCGTCTGTGAGCTCGTGGTTCTGGATGAGCGGTTTCATCCGGGAAAACCAGAATCTGGACAATGCGGTCAACATGCATCCCTTCTCCGGGATGGTTTCCCTGAAAACGACATCGAACGCAGAAATTCGGTCGGAGGCGACGATCAGGAGGCGTTCGCCGTCCACCTGGTAGAGATCCCGAACTTTCCCCTGTCCCACCCGAGGCAGTCCGGGATCGGATGGGCTCTTTGGCGTCTCCCTTTCAGGGGGCTCCGTCACGCGCGGCGACGACGCTGCAGGAAGGCTCCGCCAAGCCCTAAAAGGAGCAGGAACAGGAGGCTCGTGGGGTCGATGGCACTGCTCGCGTTCTGGACGACCTCGACGTCAAAGGAAACGGACGAGGTGAGCCCGTTCCCGTCGGTTGCTGTCACAGTCACGATGGCGGTGCCGAGCTGGTTCGGAATCGGGGTCATTGTGATCGTCCGGTCGGTGCCGGTGCCCGCCAGCTTGACTCCGCTGGCCGGGAGGATGCCCGGGTCATCGCTGGAGACGGTCAGTGTGATCGGATTCGTCCCCGTGACGGTGAAGGGATAGGGGCCTACACTGCTGCTGACCGTGATGCCGTAGGGGCCCACCAAGCCGTTGATGACGGGCGCCTGAGCGACCGTCACTTGAAAGGTTTCGGCCGCGCTGGTCTGGTTCGGAGCGGTTGCCACGAGATGGATGTTCGAGATACCGGCGGTTCCAGGTGCTTCGAGGTTGATCGTCCGGTTAAGGCCAAGACCCCCAAAGGTGATGCCGGAGTCCGGTATGACCGACGGGTTCGAGGAGCTTGCGGTGTAGTCGAGATCGCAGCCGATATTGGGAGTGAAGGCGATCACGCTCGTCGCTCCGGTGGGAATCACCGTCGCCGGAATCTGGCCCAGGCTAGGCGGGTGTGAGAGATCGCAGATCTGGACGGCGGCTGGAGCAGAAAGCGGAGTGGTGGGTGCGCCCGGGCCGCTCGAAGCTTCGGCCAGGAAGGCAAAGCGGTCCTCACCCACATAGCCGGACTGGGGGGTATAGGTGAAGGATCCAGTGCCGGAGTCCAGGCTGAGTGTGCCGTGGGAGGGGGGAGTCGCGACAAGATAGCTCAGGGTCCGGTTCTGTGTATCCGTGGCATTGACGTTGGCCGAGAGCGGAGTGTTTTCAGGTGTCGTAAAGGTGGCAGGGCTCGCCACGATGTCGCCATTTCCGGAAAAACTGCCCGAAAAAGCCGCCGCATTCGACAGGTTGAGAGTACTGACCAGCTGGTTCGTGGCGGTGTCGAGAATGGAGAGCTCGGCGGCGTTCGCGTCCAGTACATAAAGCCGTGTGCCGTCCGGGGACAGGGCCAGGGTCGCGGGTGCCTGACCCACGCTCACGCTTACTTCCTGACTTGGATTGGCGAGCGGGATCACGGTCACAACCCCTTGTTCGGTCGGCTGGGCGACATAGAGCGTTTGACCGTTGGGGGAGACCGCGAGCGCCGTTGGAAATCCCGGGACGGTGAGCGAAGGCAGGAAAGTCCCCGTCCGGATGTCCAGGACGTCGATCGTATTGTCGCCGGAGTTGGCGACGTAGAGACGTGTCCCCGCCGGGGAGAGCGCGAGCGCCAGGGGATCAAACGCGTCCGGAAGGGTGAGTGTCGAGATTTCCCCCGAGGCCAGGTCGATCACTGAAAGCGTGTTGTCCCCACTCAGGCAGACATAGAGATGGAGACCGGTGAGACCCGCCGCAATCGCGGTGGGAGCGGTTCCGACGCCATAGTTACTGATCGTGGCGACGGATCCGGTTCCCAGGTGGAGAGCGTAGAGTGTTCCGGTATCCGGATTGATGAAATAGAGGGTTTCTCCATTGGGGGCAATGGCCATGGCACCAAGGGCAATGTTGGAGGTAGCGCTTTGCAGGGTAAAAACCTGAACGATCCCTGCAGTGGCCAGATTGATTTCGGTCACGCTGGAGGACACGGTGCCAGAGACGGACGAGATGCCGCCAACATAGGCGAGGTCCGGGTCGGTGGGTGACATCACGACGTTCTCCGGGTCCACTCCGATCGGGAGTTCAGCCAGGAGAGCATTGGTCGCGGTGCTCACGATGTCGACACTGTTTCGCGAGGACTGCGGAATGGCGAGGTAGGGTTGGGCGAAAGCCGTGGCCGGAAGGCAAAAAACAAGGCCTAGGACCAGGGCCGGAAGCCAGCGAGAGGGAAACGGGGCCGTCACGGGTGGGTCTCTCCGAATGGAATGAATGCTGCCCGCGCGAAAGGCGGTTACCTTGGGATTATAGTAGATCAGCGTGGAAATACCCATCGCCCTCTGGGTGCGGGGTGTATGCACTGCGGTCAGGTGGGGCCGCGATTTCCCTGTTATTTCGCGGGCATAGTGACGGATCAACTCTAGGGATAGCACGCCCGCCGTCTCCGGAGTCGCTTGCGTCCAAAGCGCCTCCAGGAGCATGCGCGCGGTCTCGCCGTAAAGCCTACGGGTCAGCACATTTTGTGCGTAGGATCTACTCCGCTTCCATCCGCGTTCGTCAATACCGTTACCATGGTTTCTGCTGCTGAAATATCCCCCATGAAAACGGGTCGCCTTATCCCGTGAAGCGGCGCTCGGCACCGTCTGATCCGGAGTCAGGCAAGACAAACCAAGGCAGGGGGATGGGGGAGTATGATACCGTTGCGGACGGGTAATCTCCGGCAATGGCCGGGCGGATCACCTCCGTTGTCTTTACCGGAGGAATGCGGAATGAAGCGGCCCCGGCCACCTGAGATCGTCCCCTCGTTGCTTTCTGCTGATTTTGCCCGGCTGGGCGAGGAAGCCGAAGCAATTGTGGCGATCGGGGCGCGGCGACTTCATTTCGATGTCATGGACAACCACTATGTCCCGAATCTCACCGTCGGGCCCGTGGTTCTCGCAGCATTGCGCCGCTATGGGATTGCGGTTCCGATCGAAGTGCATCTCATGGTCCGGCCGGTGGATCGGCTGATCGAGGAGTTTGCCCATGCGGGAGCGAGCGTGATTTTTATCCACCCGGAGGCAACCGACCACCTGGATCGCAGCCTCGGACTGATCCGGGATCAGGGATGTGAAGCCGGTCTTGTCTTCAACCCGTCCACTCCTCCCACCGTTCTGCCTTACGCCGCAGACCGCCTGGAACACCTGCTCGTCATGACGGTCAACCCGGGTTTTTCGGGCCAGGCTTTCCTGTCTGGCGTATTGCCCAAGATCCGGGAGATCCGGAGCTGGATCGACACCCACGGCGGATCGATGTTCCTCGAGGTGGACGGCGGTATTCACCCGGGCACCATTGCCCTGGCGCATTCGGCCGGTGCCAACCGCTTTGTGGCGGGTTCCGCCCTCTTCGGGACCGGGGATCGTGCCCGGGCGTGGGCCGAGCTGCATGCGGCCTTGGAGGAACCACGAGATCCGGAGGAAGCCCGGTCGACACTCCGGCATCCAAAACCTGTGATAATGGACGAGATTCCAGGCGGTCAATAGACCCGGGCGCATCGCATTGGAGGAAAACCGAGATTGGCCCATCCCACCCAGAAAGTCCGGCTCAACGGTTTCAATAACCTGACGAAGACGCTGAGCTTCAACATCTACGACATCTGCTACACCAAAACTGAAGAACACCAGCGGGCCTACATCAGCTACATCGATGACGCCTACAATGCTGAACGGCTGACCCAGATCCTGACCCATGTCGCCGGAATCATCGGGGCCAACGTGCTCAACTGTTCGCGACAGGATTACGATCCCCAAGGCGCTTCCGTCACCATGCTCATTTCTGAGACGAGCGTTGGTACCGATGCGGGTGTCCAGAGCGATCTCGAAACCCCGGGCCCCCTGCCGGAGGGAGTGGCCCTGCATCTCGACAAGAGCCATATTACCGTCCATACCTATCCGGAAAGCCATCCGGACAACGGGATCAGCACGTTCCGGGCCGATATCGACGTCTCCACCTGTGGACGGATTTCACCCTTGCGGGCACTCAACTACCTCATCCACAGTTTTGAGTCCGATATCGTCATGGTGGACTATCGGGTGCGTGGCTTTACCCGTGATATTCACGGACAAAAACTCTTCATCGATCATCACATCAACTCCGTCCAGAATTTCATGTCCCGGGACACCCGGGAGCGTTACCAGATGGTCGACGTCAACGTCTACCAGGAGAATATCTTCCACACGAAGATGATTCTCAAGGAATTCGACCTCCCGAATTACCTGTTTGGTACGGAAAGCGAATCCATTGCACCCGACGAGGCGGAGCGCATTCGGGACCGTGTGAAGACGGAAATGCTGGAAATCTTTTATGGCCGCAACATGAAACGCGGCTCTTTGGCTTCGATCCGGCGGCTTGACCCGGTTAGCCTCTCGGCCAGTCCTCAGAGCAAGTAGGAACCGTAGACCAAGGCGCGCGAGGTCCAGTGCATGAGTCGCTGGACGGGAGTCGGCAGTACCCCGCCACCGGCCGCTCGGGCCCAGGCGCCATGCGCGGCTTCCTCGTCCCGCATACGATCCAGGATCCGGTGCGTGTCTTCGTCTTCGGGCGGCAGGCGCCCGAGATGGTCCGTGAGATGGGATTCCACCTGGGCCTCGGTTTCCGCAATGTAGCCGAGGCTCGTGGATCGTCCTTGGACACCAGCCAAAATCCCGCTCAGGAAGGCAAGACCATACCAAAGCGGGTTGAGGCGGCTGGGACGACCACCGAGCTCGGCCAGACGTTTCCCGCACCAGATGAGGTGGCGATGCTCTTCCTCGCCCGCCTGGACCAACTGCCGGGTCAACTCCGGGTCATGGCAGGTCGTCAGTGACTGGGCACGGTACAGGGCCTGTGCCGCCACTTCCCCCGCATGATTCACCCGGAGCAAGCGGATGCTGTGCCGTCGCCAGGCAGGACCCGGACTCCGGCTCGGGGAGAATCTCTGGGCCAGGACCCAGCGCGCGTGGTCGATCTCGCCGATCAGCCGGTCGCCGGGATTCCGTTCCATGGGGCTAGAACGGAACTAGGGCATAACCCTGGTTTTCATAGAGGATGAGCGTACTGGGACCGCTCGGTGCGACTCCGATGCGGGGCCACAGGGAAGCAGGACGGAACTTCCAGCCGGCCAGGGCGACGCCGCAGACGTAGAGGCGTACCCCGTGCTGGAGGAGAGCGGAGACCAGCCGGCCGCTCGGGTTGGGTCGGCCGAAGCGTTTCTCGTAGGCCGGGTTGGACAGAGCGGCGGGAATCGCGCCGCCGTCAAAAACGACAACGAAGTGCAGGTGGCTCGCGGGAACCCCTTCCGCCTTGAAAATATTGAGCATACGCGCCACCCGGCCGAGTTCGGGATCGGCTTGAGCCTTGTTGGCGATGGCTTGGGGAATGTAAAAAATGGCGTGGTACTGCCGGTTCCGTGGTGGAAGTGCGCTTTCATGGGGCCAGAGGTGGATGGCTCCATATCCGGGGACGGCCGGCGTGGTC
>JAJYFY010000085.1 GCA_021785265.1 Pseudomonadota bacterium | reverse complement strand
CCCCGAGTGAATTGGAGGAATAAATCCGAATCGATCCATCAACAGCCAACCGGTCCGTGCTTGAACTATGATCGGCTTACGCTATCCAATTTACCGCCCGCACTCCAGTCTGGACTGCGGGCACTTTAGGGGAGAGGATGAAAGTGCCATTGTCCCTAAAGGCGGCGATTTCTCCCGGCGCTCGGTGATGTATCTAGGGATGACCTCCGTGGATACCACCCTTGCTGTTTCCCCATCATCGGATGTGAAAAATGGAGATGATCGCTCGCTGCACGAAGTCCTAAGGGGTTGATCGAGCCGTTCTCCTCGCGAAATCGGAGCCGACCTTGCCACAGCAGTCATGCAAGAAATATTCCATGACCCAGCCTCGCTCATAACGGCGCCCATGCCATCCCGGCAGTGTATACTGACCCACGCCAAATCGATCTTGCTATGACGCGATCTCGTCTCGGCAAACAGCTTGCTGAAGTCGTCTCCGTTTTGAACCGGATGGGTGTGCCGTTTGCCCTGATTGGCGGACTGGCACTGGCGGTGCACCAGGTGATTCGCGCCACACAGGATGTTGATTTCCTGGTGGCTTCCGAAAACGCGGAAGAAATCGACAAGGCGCTGACGGAGCTGGGTTATCGCTGTGTGCATCGCAGTGCCGATGCCGGTAACTATCTACGGGACGACGAGCGTATTGATCTGCTCTATGCCAGCCGTCCAATTGCCCGTCGGCTGCTCGCCGCGGCGGTCGAACAAAAAACCGCGCTGGGCGAGTTTCGGGTCATCGGTGTAGAAGGGTTGATCGCGTTCAAACTGCAGGGGTGGATCAACGATCCGCACCGCACGCAGGACCTGGAGGATATCCGGGCCTTGTTGCGCGTCCACCGGACAACCCTGAAGACGGCCGAAGTACGAGAGTATTTTCGTCTTTTCGATCAGGAACCCTTGTTTGATGAACTCCAACATTCCATCGACTGAGATTCCCCTTTTTTCTGAGGGTGGTCTTGCGGCATCGGGGAGTCGTGAAGGGGACCCTTACGAGGCACTCGACGACCTGATGGTCGTGGTCGAAGCATTGTGTCCGGTTTGGCCGTACCGGGGGCGATTCATGAGTACCGGTGGGTTCAGGCTGTAAGGGCGGGCGCCCACGCCGCTCACCCTCCAGGCCAGAGCTTCCCGATGGGTCTTTTTTCACGGATGGGATCTCGAACGGTCCAGTCGAGAAAACCCGTGAAAGCATTGAAGAAGGCCTTGAACGCATGTGAAAAATAAGAGGTGCGTTGCTGTTGACTGCCCTTGAACCCGAATCGTGATGGTGGCCTGTTTGGAAGAAGCCCTCCCTCCTCCGAGGGACGCCCGGTCTGGGCCCGCGGGCTTGAAAACCGGGACCTGGCATCCCGTGAAGGATCGGTTACCATGGGGTGACTTCAACCGAGAAGCTGTGGGAGACTCGCCATGCTGAAAAAGATCGATCGATGGGGATGGATTTTCGCACTGTGGGTCGTTGTGGGGGCGCTGCTGCTCTCGGCATCCATCCCGATCCCCGCCCAGGCGAAGGGACGAACCCCGTTTTTGGGTCCCGTGCCCAAGCCGGTCTGCCAACCGGGAGACCGGACCGAGGGGGGGGTTGACGGCCAGCTCACCCTGGCCGAACGGACCAGCGGCGCCTCGAAGCGGCCTTACAACTGCAACCTGTCCATTGTCGGCGAATACCAAGGCCAGGGGGCCGGTCACCAGCTTTTGTGGTACCGCCATTGTGCGTACATGACGACCAATGGCTACGAGGCCGGACAGAAGGGCGTTCCGCCCCTGCTGTATCCCGGCATCCAGGTGATCGATGTCTCGAACCCGCACGACCCCCGCTATGTCACCCATCTTGATAATCCGGCGGCCCTGTATGACTGGGAAGACCCGTCGGTCAATGTCCGGCGTGCCTTATTGGGGACCGCAGAGAGCTGGATGGGTGCCGGGCCGCAACCGGCGGTCGCCTTCTACAGCCTGGCCCATTGTGCGCACCCCAAACTGCTGTCCAGCGTCCAGCTGCCGGATCCGAATCTCCAGGCGCATGCCGGGAATTTCGCCTATGACGGGAAGACTTACTGGATCACCTCGTTCAACAAGCGTCGCCTTTTTGCCATCGACGTCACCCATCCCAGGCACCCCAAGGAAATCTTGGACTGGGACTTTCCGCATGATCAGCCCGGCGGGGCCGGTGCCCATCAGATCTGTCACCGGATCTCGCTCAATCAGTTCACGGTCGATGGCCATCCGCCCGGTACGCTCCTGTTCTGCGGGGTGGTGGGTCAGCTGGTCCGAGCGGGGGTCTACAAGTCAGGCAATGGGCTTGTCATTTACGATGTGAGCCAGGTGCAGGACCGTCGTCCCCATCCGATCATCAAGGTGATCAGTTCGTTGTACTGGGTGAATGGCAATATCGGCATTGAGCCCGACCTGGCGTTCATCGGCGGAAAACCCTACGTGGGTGTCGGGGACGAGTGCGGATCGGGCGGCTGCAACTATCCCCAGGGTGCGATCGCTGCATGCCGGGCGGGACTCCCGCCCTTTGGTATGGAACGGCTCATCAACATCAGCAACTTGAAAAAACCGAAGCTTGCGGCCCTCTTGATGATCGGTGTGGACAACCCGAAGAACTGCGCACTCACGGAGCACGACATCACGGCCACGATGGGGGGGTACGGCTACAGCGTGCACGACTGCACCTTCGACAACCCCCGGGATGCGACACTCCTGGCCTGCTCCGGCCATCAGGCGGGGGTGCGGGTCTTTGACATTAAAAATCCGTACAAGCCCCGTGAAATCGCGTATTTCGTGGGTCCGGCCCCGCCGTCTCCGACCGAGATTGACCCGGGCTCGTTGCTGAACGCCTTCCAGGGGGTTTCCCCGCCGATCAACTTTGCCTGGTCGAAGGCGCACAGCCGTTTCGTCTGGCGGCATGGCCAGCTTTACCTCTGGATCACCTCGAGCCATGGCGGCTTTTATGTCCTCAAGTTCGAGAACCAGGCCGAGATCGCGAAGTTGAAGCCGGTACCGACTCCGGGGAACGAGGACTATCAGGACTAGCTTTGCCTGAATGCCGGATGTGGGCCCGGGATCCGATCCCGGGCCCACGAGGAACCGGTCGCCGCCGCACTCCGGGTCATCTCGGGGGCCGAGGAATCGGATCTGCCGGTCCGCAAGGGGGTTCTCGGCTCGGTCGTGACCAGCACTCGGGCCGGAGTCGGGGATTCAGGACCAGATGAGGGTAATCACTCCGGGATGACCGTTGCCTCCCGCCCCGGCATTGTAGGTGCCGGATCCCGGCGCCGCCGGTCCGTTCTGGTCGGGTGGATTGACCGTGCCATGCCCCGCTCCGCCTTTGCCACCGCCGCAGCGGCCGGACTGGCCCGAGGCCTGGCCTCCGGCTTTCACGAAGCCGGCAGGCGCATGAGGTCCCATGAGCAGGGCGTTGCCGCCATGCCCGCCTGTGCCGAGACAACTGGTGCCATCCATGGCACCGGCCCCGCCCCCCCCACCGAAACCCCCACTGCCACCGGCTCCGCCAGTGAGGTTCCAGCGGCAGGAGGCCCCGCCGCCGCCACCTCCGCCGTAGGCCCCGCCGTTTTGCCCGCTGAAGGCGCAGCGGTTGCCTCCGGATCCACCGCGTCCGCCGAAGCCCATGCCCCCGGTCCCCCCATCGGCTCCCAGAGCCCCCTCGCCACCGGCTCCTACCGTGAGCGTGAGCATCTCGCCGGCATAGACGCACGGGCCGGGACAGGAGCGTTCATCGGTGGCATTGGCCACGATGGGCAGGAAGGTCGAGAGCAGGGCTTGACCAAATCCCCCGAAGCTGCCAGAGGCATCTTCGCCGTGGTTATTGCCTCCTCCTCCGCCCCCGCCGCCGTCAGCGATGAGCAGAACCCTTCCTCCGCCGACGATCGCCGAGGCCCCGCCGCCGCCCCCGCCGCCCCCGCCGCAGTCATGCTGAAACTGACAGGTGTAGGCGGCCCCTTCAAAAGGGGTCCGCACCCACCCCGAGTTGCCTCCTCCTCCGCCCCCGCCTGCGATCTCGACCTCGATCATGCCGCCGGTGTCCACTGCGGGAACCGTCCAGTGATAGACCCCGGGCTTCATCCAGGAGTGCATCCCGGATACGGTTGCCGGCCGGTTCGGGACAGGTGGACTTGCAGTCGCCCGGGCCCGGTCATGGCCGCAGGCCGCGAGTGCCAGGCAGGAAAGGGTCAGGGCAAATAATGGGTTTCGGTATCGTCTGATCGGTCGGTTCAACATATTGAGGCTCCCAGTCTCCGGGGGCAGGAAGGCTCCGCTCCCCTCCGATCGACCCAGTATACAGACCGGCCCGCCGGGTTCATGAAGAAAGCGGATTCGCAAGGAGGCAATCCCGGTGTGCATCGACAAGGGCGCCGGGCTTGGTTAGGATAGCCGCACCGGCACTTCAGGCGTCGACCCAAAGCCGGGCAAACCCAAACCTCCGTGAAGGAGTGCATGATGAAAAAAGTTCAGGGCGGTTTTACACTGATCGAACTCGTGATGGTGATTGTGATCCTGGGCATCCTGGCCGCGGTGGCCATCCCCAAGTTCATCAATCTGGGCTCACAGGCCAATCAGGCTGCATTGGCCGGGGTTGTCGGGGCCGTGGAATCGGCCAGCGAAATCAACTATGCCGCAGCGGTTGCAGGGAACCCCTCCGCGGTTTCCACCGCCGGAGCGAGCTGCGCACTCATCCTGACCGGCCCGCCGAGCGGCATTCTCGAGCAGCCACTCGACGAGAGCCGCTACACGGTGACCGGCACGATCGGGACGAGCAGCGGGATCGCATCGGCCTGCACGATCACGCAGCTTGCGACCAGTACGTCGACGTCGGCTCAGATCATCGCCGTCGACGTGCCCTGAACTGGAACCGTGTCGCCGGGACTGCTCCGGATTGCTCTTTTCGGCGCCTCCGGCCGGATGGGCACCCAGGTTCTTTCGGCCTCCACCGGAAGGGACGCCCTCGAGGTGGGGCTCGCGCTGGTTCGGCCGGACAGCCCGAAACTGGGGGAGGGCTGTGCAATGGGATCCCGGACGGGCAGGGGAGAGATCCGTTTCGAGACGGCATCGAAAGCCTCCTGGGAGGGAATCGGTGCCGCCCTCGATTTTTCCTCGCCGGATGGACTCCGGGAAGCCATCCAGTACTGCGGGCGTTACCGGGTTCCCCTGGTTTCCGGGACGACCCCCTGTACGGATGATCTTGAACGCCTCCTCGATGATCTGGCGGTTCGCGTTCCGGTCCTCCATGCCGCCAATTTCAGTCGGGCGCTGATGGCCCTCACCCGGATCCTGCCCGGACTCCGCGGATCACTGGGGGACTCTTTCGAGGCCGGTGTCCTGGATGTCCACCATGTGACGAAAAAGGATGCGCCTTCCGGGACGGCGCGCGGACTCGCTGCCGCCTGGGATGGCGAGGAGCCTGGGCGGACAGCCACCGCCTCCCTGCGCCTCGGCCGGGTTATCGGGGATCATGCCCTCTGGATCGAGGGTCGCGGTGAGCGGATCGAGATCTGGCACCGGGTCCAGGATCGCCGGGTCTTTGCCGAAGGGGCACTGGATGCGGTTCAGGCACTGGCCGCGCGCCCTCCGGGGCGCTATAGCCTGGATTCACTGTGGGTGGCCGGGTGAGGACTCCTGATCGGGTGTCAGGGGGAAGGAGCCGCCGACTTCAGCGGGAGGGACCCCGCTTTGGATGGAGCGTGAGGTGACGACGTGGGATTCAAGCGGGATCGAAAGGATTTTATATGTATTAAAAAGGCAACAATTATTCGCTCTCCACTGGAAGTTTTAGAGAGGAACAGGAGATTCATGATTAACCTTAGAAATCACTTTCAAAACATAATATTGCAATGGCATTTTACGGGCTCGCTCTGGAGCATCGATTTTTAATATTGATTTTCTTCTGGAAATATTAAAATAAATGAATTTTTTGATAATCGAAGCTCAAGCACGAGTATTGACGGGGGTCAAATAG
>JAJYFY010000084.1 GCA_021785265.1 Pseudomonadota bacterium | reverse complement strand
CGCTCATCAGCACTCAGCACTATCGCGGTTGCAATTCGCATCGTCGGCCTCGAATGGACGTATTCTCCATTGAGACCGTCAACGGTACACTTAGTTCCATTACTTACGAAGCACTACACTAGGGCTTGGCCGGCGGAGCGGCGGGGCCCGTCGTCGGTCCGGTCGGCGCCGCGCTGGGCTTGAGCAGGATCTTGACCTTGGCCTGGCTGCGCAGCCGGGTGATGAAGGCAGTCACTTCCTTGTTGCGGAGCACGTTGAGCAGCCGGCTGTGCATTTGCTTGAAACTGGGCGGGGTGATGGGGCGCTTGCCCTGGAGTTCAATCACATGCCAGCCGAACTGGGTTTTTACGGGAACGTGGGTGTATTGCCCGACCTTGAGTTTGCGCAGTGCCGCGGCAAAAGGCGGGGTCTCCTGACTCGCGCTGACCCAACCGAGTTCACCGCCGTCGGCGGCCGTCGTGTCCTCGGAGAATTTCTTGGCGAGGGTCGAGAAATGCTGTCCATGTTCCAGGTCGGCGATGAGGGCTTTGGCCTGAGCCTGGGTTTTGACCAGGATATGACGGGCTTTGTATTCGTTGTGACCCATGCGCCCGACGGTTTTGGTGTAGGCCGACTGGAGTTGTGCCGGGGTGATTGGGTGGGTTTTGAGATAGTGGCGGATTTCGAGGTTCGCCAGAAGAACCTGCCGTTGGAGGAACAGGCTGTCCCGCGCACGGGGGCTTCTCAGAAGCCCCGCCTGTCTCCCTTTCTCGGCCAGAACCCGGATGTCCACGAGCCGTTGCAGGGCCAGGTTCTGGATCATGGGGGACAGTTGTGACGGCGCGTTTTTCGTGATGCCCAGGAAGGTGTCCAGCACCCCTTGGCGGATGGGGTGCCCGTTCACGATCGCGACCGGGCGGTTGGCCGATTCGGCCGAACTCATTTTTGCCGGGTGACTGCAGGCGGCCAGGGCAACCAGGCCGACAGCCAGCACCATGGCGCGGAGGAAGGATTTCTCGTGACTCATGGAGTAACCTCTTTCGGGGATGAAGTGTGAGAAGGGCGGGAAGAAGAAAGAAGGTCCTCGCCTGGAGCACGGGCGCTAATCGCGAGGGCGTGGACCTGCCAGTCCGCAAGTGATCCCAGGGCGCGGTGGATCATGCGGTGACGCTCGAGGAGGCTCCGCCCGGTGAACTGGCCCGCTACGATCTCGAGAGAGAGGTGGCCAAAGCCCGCAGGGCGTCCGGGATGCCCCTCGTGGAGTGCGCCATCGTCCTGGAGGCGGATCCGGCTTCCGGGAAAGGCCCGGGCGAGACAGGACTCGAAAAGCGAGGGGGAAGCAGACCGGTGGTCGAACACGGAGGCGTCCATCGATTCAGCCTGAGGGGACGGTCGGGAGGAAGGGGCGGACCTCGACCGAGCGGAAAAGACCGGCTTTTTGATAGGGATCCTCTTCGATCCAGCGTTCGGCTTCCTCACGGGAGGCGAAGTCCGCGACGATCAGGCTTCCGCCCGAAGCCTCCGGCAGTGGCTCGGGAAGCGGCCAGCGGAGAAGCGGGCCGGCGACAAGCAGCCGACCCTCGTCCAGGAGGGCGTTCAGCCGCTCCAGGTGCCGATCCCGCCACTGCGGGCGTTCCCGGCTCCGGTCGGGATGATCCTCGGCCCAGAGTGCGAACCACACGTTGTTTACCTGTAGGTGGGTTGACCCGAATCCATCCGTTCATGATAACCCATCCGGTCGCCCGCCGGGTTCTGGGGTCTCCTCAACCCCGGAGCGGATCAAGGCGCAAGGCGGAGGTGAGACCGAACGCATATAATGCACCGATGCCGCAACTCAGTCTTCTGCAGCTCGTCGCCATCTGGGTGGTGCCCGGGCTTTTCGCGATCACGCTTCATGAAGTGGCGCACGGCTATGCGGCCCGCGAGTTCGGCGATCGCACGGCGGAAATGCTGGGCCGGCTCAATCTCAATCCGATCCGGCACATCGATCCGATCGGAACCGTCCTCGTGCCCCTGGCCTGCCTGCTTTTGCCGGTCCACTTCATTTTCGGGTGGGCCAAACCGGTCCCGATCAACCCGCGCAACTTCCGTCATCCGAACCGGGACATGGCTTATGTGGCGCTGGCCGGGCCGGGGGCCAACCTCCTCATGGGTCTTGTCTGGCTGATGGTGGCCCAGGGTGCCCGGATTCTCATCCCCGGAACTCCCTTTGGACAGTTTCTGATCCTGATGGCGGTCGCCGGGATCTATATCAACACCTTGCTCATGGTGTTCAACCTGTTCCCGCTGCCCCCGCTCGATGGTGGCCGGGTTCTGACCGGGATCCTGCCTGTACCCTGGGCCCGGCGCTTTTCCCTGATCGAACCCTACGGCATCTGGATCCTCCTCTTGCTCCTTCTCACGGGAGTCTTTTTTCTCATCGTGGGGCCTCTTCTCGAGCAAATCCTCACGCTGTTCCTGAACGGTACCGGCCTATCCGCCCAGGCACTGTTTCAGACCCTGAGCCTCCTCCGCCTTTGATCCCACAGACGGTGCCGGAGAAATCCCTGCGGGTCGTCTCAGGCATGCGGCCCACGGGTCCGCTTCATCTCGGTCACTGGGTCGGGGTGCTCCAAAACTGGGTCGCACTCCAAAAGCAGCATGATTGCTATTTCTTTGCCGCCGACTGGCACGCGCTCACGACACACTACGAGCATCCGGGAGCACTCGCGGACCTCACGCGCGAGATGGCCTGCGAGTGGCTCGCGGTGGGGGTCGATCCCGAACGGGCGACCCTGTTCATCCAGTCCGGGGTCCCCGAGCACGCCGAGCTGCACCTACTCTTGTCCATGATGACTCCGCTCGGCTGGCTGGAACGGGTTCCGACCTACAAGGAACAGCAGGAAGCGCTCGCCGACCGGGATCTTTCGACCTACGGCTTTTTGGGCTATCCGGTCCTCATGACCGCCGATGTTCTGGCCTACCGGGCCCGACTGGTTCCGGTCGGTCAGGACCAGGTGGCCCATCTCGAGGTCACCCGGGAAATCGCCCGCCGTTTCAATTTTCTCTATGGTCGCGGTCCGGTCTTCGACCATCTCCTGGCCGAGGCGCGGGGCCGGTTTAAACCGGATCTGCGGAAAAAATGGGATCAGCTCGTCGAAGGCTACCGGGAGTCGGGAACGGCCTCCTCCTGGGGTTCCCTCGAATCCGTACTCGGGGATGTGCCTGATCTCACATCCGAGGAACGGGGGGCACTCTATGCCGAGGTCCGCGGCACCGGACGCGAGATTCTGCCGGAACCCCAACCGCTCCTCACCCCGGGGGCCAAACTGCCTGGGACGGATGGCCGAAAAATGTCCAAGTCCTATGGGAATGCCATTGGGCTCAGGGATCCCGAGCCGGTCGTGCGTGAAAAAATCCGGACCATGGTGACCGATCCTGCACGCGTCCGCCGCAGCGATCCGGGGGATCCCGAGCGCTGCCCGGTCTGGAAGTACCACGAAACCTTTTCGACGGCTTCGACACGAGAGTGGGTCCAGGCCGGCTGTCGCAGCGCCGGGATCGGCTGCCTGGATTGCAAGGAGCGTTTGCTGGGTCATCTGGGGGAGGCCTTGGGTCCGGTCCGGGAACGGATCGAGCACTGGCACAATCACCCCCGGGACGTGGAAGAGATTCTCCAGTCCGGTTGCACGAAGGCCGGGCGCGAAGCCCATCAGACCCTCGCCGAGGTCCGGGCTGCGGTCGGGCTGGCCGAGCGCCGATGACCGGATCGCCGGCCGGGATCCCGATGGAGGGGGAAGCGATCCACCAGCCCGAGCTGCCGCTCGCCACCGTCAACGGCGAAGCCTGGTTGACCTATCCCGATGGCCTCTACATTCCACCGGATGCGCTCCGCCTCCTTCTGGAATCCTTCGAAGGACCGCTCGATCTCCTCTGGCACCTGATCCGCCGCCAGAACCTGGACGTGCTCAACATTCCAGTGGCCCAGGTCACCGAACAGTACCTCCACTACATCGGCATGATGCAGCAGATGCAACTGGAACTCGCCGGTGAGTACCTGTACATGGTGGCCTGGCTGGCCAATCTCAAAGCCCGCATGCTGATTCCGCGACCGGTCGACCCCACCGAGGGGGAACCGGAGGATGCACGGGCCGCCTTGGTCCAACGCCTCCAGGAGTACGAGGTCATCCGCCGCGCGGCCGAACGGCTGGATGCCTTGCCCCGGCTCGAGCGGGATGTCTGGCAGGCCCATGTGAGCGTTCCGGAATCCGTCCGGCATTTCCTGCCGGAACCGCCCACGGTGGCGCTCGAGGACTGGTTGCGGCAGATGGCTCGCCTGCTCGACCGTACGCGTTGGCGGATCCGGCATCGGGTGGTCAAAGATACCCTGTCGGTGCGCGAATGCATGGTGACCCTCCTCGAGCATCTCTCCCGGAGCTCCGGCTACCAGCGCTTTGAGAAACTGCTGCCCCGGGGTTCGGACCGAACCCGGGCGGTCGTGAGTTTTCTCGCGCTCCTCGAGCTCGTCCGCCAGTCGCTCGTGAACCTAATCCAGGCGACACCCTACGGCCCCCTCTATGTCCAGGTTCCCCCCTCGTCGGTGGAGGAGGCGACCCCCGTCCCGGAGATTCCTCGTGAATGAGCTTTCGTTGGAACCGACGGCCCTGCTTGAGGCCGCTTTGCTCGCGGCGGGTCACCCGCTCGATGAGATGCAACTTCAGACGCTCCTCGGCGGCGCCCTGGGCCGACCGGTCAGTGCGGCCGAACTCGGCCAGTGGATCGAGGCCTTGGAACGCGCGTATGAAAACCGGGGGCTTGGGCTCAAGCGGGTGGCGGGCGGCCTCCGTCTCGAGATCCGCTCGTCTTTTGTCCAGGCGCTTTCGGCCTTGTGGGAACCCAAGCCGCCGCGTTATTCACGGGCGCTGCTCGAAACGCTGGCCATCATCGCCTATCGGCAGCCGGTCACGCGGGGCGAAATCGAGGAGCTGCGGGGGATTTCGGTGGCCAGTTCGACCCTGAGGATCCTGGAGGAGCGCAACTGGATCCAGGTCGTGGGACATCGCGAGGTGCCCGGGCGTCCGGGCCTGTACGCGACCACCCGCGAGTTCCTCGACTACTTCGGTCTCACGGGCCTTTCGGATTTGCCACCGCTCGAAAAGCTGGCTGACCTGATCGAGCCCACCCCCGAGTTTGACCTGTCCACACTGTCCGATCCCATGGTGCAAGCCCCGCTGATGGGCCTGCCGGATCCGGAAGGAGAGCCTGATGCCGGGACGGAGCACCCGACCGTCGGCTGAAACCGACCCTCCCGCGAGCCCGGTTCGCGTCCAGAAATACCTGGCCCACTGGGGTGTGGGTTCGCGCCGGGAAATCGAGGGCTGGATCCGGGCGGGCCGGCTGACCCTGGGGGGTGTGGCACTCACGCTCGGGGCACGCATTGAGCCGGGAGTTCACCTCCTTCTCGACGGCCGACCGCTCGCCGTGCCGCTTGCGGCCAGCATCCCGCTCCGAATCCTCCTCTATCACAAACCGGCAGGCGAGATCACGACGCGAAAAGACCCGGAGGGGCGACCCACGGTCTTCGAGCATCTGCCGAGACTACGGCAGGGGCGGTGGATTGCCGTCGGTCGCCTCGACTACCAGAGCGAGGGCTTGCTGCTCTTCACGACCCACGGTGAACTCGCCCGGCGCCTCATGCATCCTTCGGGGGGCTGGATCCTCGAATACCGGGTCCGGCTCCGGGGCCGGCTGGCCACGGTCTCCGAATCCGCCCTCCGCCGGGGAGTGGATCTCGAGGACGGGTGGGCATCTTTCGATGAACTCGAGGCGTTGGGAGGGGAGGGCGTGAACCACTGGTACCGGGTGATCGTCCATGAGGGACGAAACCGACTGGTCCGCCGTCTGTTTGAAAGTCAGGGCCTCAGGGTCAACCGGCTGATCCGGAGCCGATACGGTCCCTTTGTCCTGCCGCGGAACCTGAGGTCCGGACAGCTTCGTGAACTCGGCTCGGACGAGCTTTCCGAGTTCGAGCGGGAGTTTTTCAGTAGCGGACGAGTGCCGAACCCCAGGTGAAGCCGCCGCCAAAGGCCTCGAAAAGCAGGAGCTGGCCGCGCTGGATGC